>NZ_CP095732.1:0-319166 GCF_020447305.1 Abyssibius alkaniclasticus
TGAGACAACAATAAACCGGAACGCTATTCCTAGCGTCTACCCGCTTATCAGCCTCAATGTTTTTTCTTTACCGGCATGGCAGTGTAGGTCGCCGTCCGGTGAAGCGTTATCTAGGGTGTTGTTCCGAGTCGTGCAAGCGGTTTTTTACTGATTTGTGAAAGTTTTTTCACTTTTCCGCCTTTGCGCCGAATTCATGGCTCTATTGGTGCAAAATCAGTGCTGAATATGGCAAAACCGAAAGGCGGCGCCGATATTTGCGCGCATGATCTGCATTGTTTTGCTCTGAATTTTCGGCCTTGCACTGGCTGGCCCGCCAATGAGTCGGATGAACGAGGGGCGATTTCGCCGTCATTGCCTTTGATCTGGCCGGCGCGTAGGCGCGCCTAGCGATAGTAGAAATACAGGCCCGCAATCAGCACCAGCGGCCAGGCCATAATGGCCAGCCGGATGCATAAGCCAATTGCAAAGCGAAGCAGCCAGATCAACACAGCCGATGTCCCAAATCATTGCACCGCAAACGCTATCGCACCACGCAGACCGGAACACAATGCAGGGTGCGCAATGAATGCGCACCCCATGTGTGTTGCGCCGGTCGTTGCTCAATGCACGGTGGCGGGTTTCTTTTCGGCCGGCGCATAGCCCGCAATGATCAGCCCGTCTGGCCCTGCGCTGACCGGCACGCTGGTGCCGTCAAGCAGCTTGCCGCCCAGCATCAGTTCCGCCAGCGGGTTTTGCAGCGCGCGCTGGATCACCCGTTTCAGCGGCCTTGCACCATAGACAGGGTCATAGCCCTGATTGGCAAGCCATGTGCGGGCGTCATCATCCAGCTCCAGCACAATCTTGCGCCCTTCCAGCCGTTTGGCCAGATGGGCAAGCTGGATATCGACAATCCCGCCCATATTCGCGCGGCTCAACCGCTCGAACAGCACGATCTCATCGAGCCGGTTCAGGAATTCGGGGCGGAAATGCGCTTTCACCGCCTCCATCACCTGTGCGCGGGCCGTATCGGTATCCGCGCCGTCCTCCAGATGGCTCAAAGCCTGGCTGCCAAGGTTGCTGGTCAGAATGATCAGCGTGTTCTTGAAATCCACCACGCGGCCCTGCCCGTCGGTCAGACGGCCATCATCCAGCACCTGCAACAGCACGTTGAACACATCGGGATGCGCCTTTTCCACCTCGTCAAACAGCACCACCTGATAGGGCTTGCGCCGCACGGCCTCGGTCAGCACACCGCCCTCGTCATAGCCAACGTAACCGGGGGGCGCCCCGATCAGCCGCGCGACCGCGTGTTTTTCCATGAACTCGCTCATATCGACCCGCACCATTGCCTGATCATCATCAAACAAGAACGCGGCCAGCGCCTTGGTCAGCTCGGTTTTGCCCACGCCGGTTGGCCCAAGGAACAAAAAGCTGCCCTGCGGGCGGTTCGGATCACTCAGCCCGGCACGCGAACGGCGCACGGCGTTGGCCACGGCGGCCACGGCCTCGTTCTGGCCGATCACCCTGCGGCCCAGCGCCTCTTCCATGCGCAAAAGCTTGTCGCGCTCGCCCTCCAGCATCCGGTCCACCGGAATGCCGGTCCATCGCTCGACGACACTGGCCACATGCTCGGGTGTCACCGCTTCCTCAACCATCACATCGGGCTGCTCGGCGCTTTCGGCCTCGGCCAGTTGCTTTTCAAGCTTCGGGATCACGCCATAGGCCAGCTCACCCGCCTTGGCGAGATTGCCTTCGCGCTTTGCGCTATCAAGCTGCGCGCGCGCATGGTCCAACTGCTCTTTCACATCACGCGCACCGGCCAGCTTGTCACGCTCGGCCTGCCAGCGCGCGGTCAGCTCGGCCGATTTGCCCTTCAACTCGGCCAGTTCACGCTCCAGCTTTTCAAGCCGGTCAACCGAGGCCGCGTCCTTTTCCTTTTTCAACGCCTCCGCCTCGATCTGCTTTTGCAGTATGTCACGGTCCAGCGCATCCAGCTCTTCGGGCTTGCTGTCGACCTCCATGCGCAAACGGCTCGCCGCCTCGTCCATCAGGTCAATCGCCTTGTCGGGCAAAAACCGGTCGGTGATATAGCGGTTGGACAGGGTTGCCGCCGCCACAAGTGCCGCATCGGCAATGCGAATGCCGTGGTGCATTTCGTATTTGTCCTTGATGCCGCGCAGAATCGAAATCGTATCCTGCACTGTCGGCTCATCAATCAGCACCGGCTGGAAACGCCGGGCAAGGGCGGCGTCTTTCTCGACATATTTGCGATATTCATCAAGCGTGGTCGCGCCAATACAATGCAGCTCGCCCCGCGCCAGTGCAGGCTTGAGCAGGTTGGACGCATCCATCGCCCCGTCCGATTTGCCCGCCCCCACCAGCGTGTGCATCTCGTCGATGAACAGAATGATCTCGCCATTCGCATGGGTCACTTCGCCCAGAACCGCCTTCAGCCGCTCCTCGAATTCCCCACGATACTTCGCGCCCGCAATCAGCGCACCCATATCCAGCGCCAGCAGCTTCTTGCCGGCAATCGAATCCGGCACATCGCCGTTGACAATGCGCAAGGCCAGCCCCTCGGCAATCGCGGTCTTGCCCACACCGGGGTCGCCAATCAGCACCGGGTTGTTCTTGGTGCGCCGGGTCAGCACCTGCATCGTGCGGCGAATTTCCTCGTCGCGGCCGATGATCGGGTCAATCTTGCCCTGTTCGGCGGCTTCGGTCAGGTCGCGCGCATATTTCTTCAGTGCGTCATAAGTGTTCTCCGCACTGACACTATCCGCCGTGCGGCCCTTGCGCACATCATTGATGGCTGCATTCAGCTTCTGCGCCGAAACCCCCGCCGCCTTCAGCGCATCCGCCGCACCCGATTTCACAATCGCCAGCGCGGTCAGTAACCGCTCGGCAGGCACAAAACTGTCGCCCGCCTTTTTGGCCAGCGTCTCGGCCTCGGCCAGAACCTTGCCGGTCACACTGTCCAGATAGAGCTGGTCCTGCCCCTGCACCTTTGGCTGTTTGGCCAGCGCCGCATCATTGCCCGCCGCAGCCATCCGCGCATCGCCACCGGCGGCGTTGATCAGGTTCGCCGCCAGCCCCTCGCTGTCATCCAGCAGGGCTTTCAAAATATGTTCGGGCAGAAACCGCTGGTGGCTTTCACGCTGCGCAATGCCCTGGGCGGCCTGCACAAAGCCACGCGCCCGTTCGGTGAACTTCTCAAAGTTCATAGCTTTCTCCTTTATCCAGCACCCCGGCCGCACCCAGTTCTGGCACACGGCAAGGGCCTCACCCTCAAAATGGGTTCCCTCTGCGCCGGTTGCAAGCCGCCAGCCCGCCCTGCGGCAGAATATCCTGCCCGCTTGCCGCGCTGCCCTGCTTGCCCCTATATGCCAGTAACGCAGCACAGGAGCCCGCCATGCACCCGAAAGACCGCCTCATCGTCGCACTCGATGTGCCCAATGCGCTGGAAGGGCTGCGCCTGGTCGAAACCCTGGGTGACACGGTCAGCTTTTACAAGATCGGCCTGGGAATGCTGACCGGCGGCGGGCTGGCCCTGGCCGATGAGGTCAAGAATCTCGGCAAGCGCGTGTTTCTCGATCTGAAGCTGTTCGACATCACCGCCACAATCGAACATGCCGTGCGCGGCCTTGCCCAGTATGAACCGGATTTCCTGACCGTGCAGGGCGACCCACATGTCGTGCGCGCCGCCGTCGCCGGGCGGGGCGACAAACCCACCCGCATTCTGGCCGTCACCGTTCTCACCTCGCTCGACCGGTCCGATCTCGACCTCAACCTCATCAAATCCGGCAGCATGGCCGAAATCGTGGCCGAACGCGCCCGGCTGGCCTTTGCCGCCGGGGCCGATGGCGTCATCGCCTCTCCGCACGAAGCCGCCATCATCCGCGCCCTGCCCGCGGCAAAAGGCAAACTCATCGTCACCCCCGGTGTGCGCCCGCTTGGCGGCGACAAGGGTGATCAGAAGCGCATCGCCACCCCCGCCCAGGCCATTGCCGAAGGGGCCGATCATGTCGTCATCGGCCGCCCCGTCTGGCAAGCCGAAGACCCCCGCGCCGCCGCCGAAGCTATCCAGGCCGAGCTTTTGCGCGCCCACCAGACCAATTCGCGCCCCTGACCCCATCTTTTGCTCATAAATATCCCACGGGGGTCCGGGGGTGTGAAACCCCCGGCCTGTGGCATCAGGCGCAATGCGCCCACTTTGGGTGCCTCCAATGGTGCGCAATGAATGCGCACCCTACCCTCGTTCAGCCGGGCGCCCTAAACTGCAATCATGCCCGAATCACTCTGCCGCGATTGTTGCACCCTGCTTGCCGATGCGCTCGAACGCTGCCCGCATTGCCGCTCGCCGCGCGTCCTTTCGCATCCCGAACTCACCACGCTCGACATCGCCCATGTCGATTGCGACGCCTTTTACGCCAGCGTTGAGAAACGCGACAATCCCGCGCTTCGCCCGGTGCCGCTTATCGTTGGCGGCGGCCAGCGCGGTGTCGTCACCACCGCCTGCTATCTTGCGCGCATCAAGGGCGTGCGCTCGGCGATGCCCATGTTTCAGGCGCGCAAACTCTGCCCCGAAGCCACGATCGTGCCGCCCCGCATGGCGGTCTATGTCGAGGTCAGCCGCCAGATTCGCGCGCTGATGGATGCGCTCACCCCCGTGGTCGAGCCGCTTTCGCTGGACGAGGCCTTTCTCGATTTGCGCGGCACCCAGCGCCTGCACCATGCCCCGCCCGCGGTCATGCTCGCCCGCCTTGCCCGCGCGGTTGAAACCGAAATCGGCGTCACACTCTCGGTCGGGCTGAGCCATAACAAGTTCCTCGCCAAAATCGCCTCTGACCTTGATAAACCCCGCGGGATGGCGCTGATCGGGGCCGCGGAAACCGAATCGTTCCTCGCCACGCTTCCCATCAGCAAAATCTGGGGGGCCGGCCCGGTCACACAGGCGCGGCTGGAGCGCGACGGCATTCGCAAAATCGGCGATATCCTGCGCTATAGCGAAGCCGATCTCGCCAGAAAATTCGGCAGTTTCGGCCTGCATCTTCATGCCCTGGCGCGCGGGCGCGACGCGCGGCGTGTATCGGCGCGCGAAACCGTCAAATCCATCTCCAATGAAACGACGTTCTTTGAGGATACATCCGATGCCGACTTGCTCGACGGTCATATCTGGCGCCTGGCGCTCAAAGCCTCCGACCGGGCCAAGGCGCGCAATATCGAAGGGCAAACCGTAACCCTGAAGCTCAAAACCGCCCGGTTCCGCACCCTCACCCGCCGCCGGACCCTGCGCGCGCCCACCAATCTGGCCGATGACATTTATCGCGTCGCGGCCGAAATGCTCGCCCCCTGCCTGCCCGAAGGCCCGTTCCGGCTGGTCGGTGTCGGGCTTGGCGACCTTGCCGTAGCCGGTGCAACCGCGACCGTGGGTGATCTGCTCGACCCACAGGCCGCCCGGCGCCATGCCGCCGAGGCGGCGAGCGACAAGATTCGTGCGAAATTCGGCAAGGATGCCATCAAAAAGGGTCGCGCCCTGCGCTAGCTGTGACATTTTCACAACAAGGGGCGCAAATTGCGGCCTTCTTCGCGGTTGCACAATTTACTATATGCGCCGCACAACGGCATAGTGTCCTTAACGGTCATCTTGATCGTCGCCCGGTTTCGGGCACTCCTCCCTGAACTTGAGCCGTGCAAATTGTGCGGCTTTCTTTTTTTCAGTAGGGCATTGCGCCTATTCTGCGGCCATTGCCTGGCCTGGATTGCGCAGTCGGCTCAGCGCGTCAAGCACGCCAGACAGCCTGTCCCGAATCGCATCAAAACCGGGGTTCGGCGTGATATTCGCCTCATCCATGTAAATCGCGCGGTCAATTTCAATTTGCAGCGCATGGGTGTTTTGCGACGGGCGCCCGTAATATTGCGTGATATGCCCGCCCGCAAAGGGCGCATTGCGGGCCACGCGAAAGCCCGCATCCACAAAAGCCGCATGTGCCGCCTCAAAGACCCAGGGCGCGCAAGCCGCGCCATAGCGGTCGCCCAGCACAATATCGGGCGGGCCAGCGGCCATGCGCGGGGCAGCGCGGCGCGCCTCGCTTGGCATCGAATGGCAGTCGAACAAGATCGCCTCGCCAAACCTGTCGCGGCTGTCGGTCAGCAGGCGGGCAAGGCAGTTATGATAGGGCCGGTAGCCGCGCGCCAGCCGCGATTCCGCCTCGAACAGCGTGATCTTGCCCGACATGATTTCGCGCCCCTCGCCCACCACGCGGGGAATCACCCCCAGACCTGCACAAATCCGTGCATTTGTCGGCTGTTTCGGGGCGCCATGCACCACGGCCGGGTCCATCTCGCTGGCCGCGCGGTTCAAATCCACAAAGGCGCGCGAATAGGTGGCCGCCAGAAGCGGTGCGCCAAATCGCGGCGCGGCTTCGATCAGCCTGTCGACATAGGCATCTTCCGATGAGCGCAGGCGCAATTCATCCAGCACCACCCGCGCCATGAACGAGGGCGGATAGCGCCGCCCGCTATGGGGAGAGGAGAACACCGCGCAAGAGCTGCGCTTGCGGGGCAGAACCAATCTGAAGGCGCGTTCGATCATCGGGCTGGCATCGGGCTGGGCCATTTTGCGGCTGCGGCATGGCGCGCAGTATGCGCCATGCAATCGCGTCTGAAAAGGTCTTGAACCCCGCGCCGACTCCTTCTATAGAACCACGCACGAGGCGTTGCCGCAGGGGCCAGCTTGGGTTCCAGGGCCGCGCCGCTGTTCTTTCGGGCGTATAGCTCAGCGGGAGAGCACTTCGTTGACATCGAAGGGGTCACTGGTTCAATCCCAGTTACGCCCACCATGCCCAAAGCATGGCCGTAAGAACAGGCCCGTTCGGGCATGAAGATTAACTGGCGCAAACAATTGCTGCGCGCCGCAGATAAGGAGAGTGGCTATGAAAGTTCGCAATTCACTTCGCTCCCTGAAGCAGCGCCACCGCGATTGCCGTGTCGTTCGCCGCAAGGGCCGGGTTTATGTGATCAACAAGACCCAGCGCCGTTTCAAAGCTCGCCAGGGCTAAGCAACCGCACATTCCAAACAAAAGGCCGCGCATTGCGCGGCCTTTTGCTTGTCTGGCTGTCACCGCAAATCACCGGCCCCGCAGCAGGGCCGATATTACCGGCGCGCTGATATAGCCGGTCTCCGGCATGTTCCGGTCGCGCTGGAAGGCGGCAATCGCCTGACGGGTCGCGGCATCGAAATTGCCATCGGTCGCACCGGGGCGATAGCCCAGCGCCACAAGGCGCAGCTCGATCAGCAGGCGCGTGCCGTTATCCAGCCCCAGGGCACGTTCGGCGGCGCGCGCCGCATTGGTGCCCTCATTGTCGCGGTCTGCCGAACCGTCCAACTCGCGGATACGCGCCCGGGCGGGCCGGTTATACAGCCCATCCGGATAGTCACGCAAATACCGCTCGTAGGCGCGCACGGTATCGCGGTCGCGCGCCAGGTCCCAGGCCGCCTGATCGGCCTCACTGCCAAGCTCTTGCAACGCGCGACGTGCCTCCTGTGCATGGGCGCCATTTGGGTAGCGTTCCAGATAGCGGTTCAGTTCGGCCCGCGTGCCCAGGGCGCCAGTGCGAGTCCAATAGGCTTCATCCGCGGCTTCGGCTTCGCGCCGTGCGGCATTTCCAAGCCGCTCCAGCCGGGCAATTTGCGGCGCGGTCAGAAAGCCGGTGGCGTCCAGACCTTCATCGCGCTGCCAGTTTTCTATGGCGCTGCGCGAGCCGCGGCCGAATATGCCATCAATCCCGCGCGTATCAAAGCCCAACATGGTCAGGTTTTCCTGCACACGGCGGCGCTGATCGCGGCTGAGATTCAGGCTTGCTTCAATGGTTTGGGGTGTGCGCACCACTGCGGGGGGCAGCGGCTGGGGCGGGCGCACCGTAACAATCGCACTGGAGTTGCGTGGCGCCAGCACCAGCCGCGACGAGATGAAGCCCTCATAGGTCAGCCGCGTCCCGATCCGCGCAATCGCGTCCGATACGCGCGCATCGCGGCGCAGAAACTCGTTGGTCACCCCACGGTTCACATCGGAAGCCGGCCCGCTGGCCACAAGCAGCCCAAGCGGTGCGTTGATCGCGCCAATGCCCGGCGCAACCCCGTCCACATCGCGCAAGCCGCGCATGGATGTGCCGATAAACAGCGCCGCGCGCCCGTCCAGCGGGGCCAGCATCTGGGCAATGGCACTAAGCGACAGCGCGCCAAACTCGAAATCGGTGGCGCTGTCCGGGTCGATATCGACCGGCAGGAACCAGCCGTGATCGCCCGCCGCCATTGTCTGGCCCGTCAGATGCACGACAGCGATATCGGCATCGTCAAGCGCGTCTTCAAACGCCTCCATCTGGCGGGCAAGCTCGGCCCGATCCAGGTTCGTGCCGCCATATACCTCATAGCCCGCTTGCTGGTAGGCGCGCAGCACCGCATCATAATCGCGCGTGATCGCGCGCTCATCGCGGCCGTTTTCATAATCGCCATTGGCCACGAGCAGGGCCACGCTATCGGCCCAAACCGGGGCCGCGCTGAACAGCGCCGCCGCCATGAGGCCGGGTCGTATCAGGTTTAGTCGAGTCATGTTTACACTCCTTTGACTATTTGATCAAAGGCTACCAGTGCGCGCGGGCCAAAGCAGCCCCCGTGCCAGTCACCCAGCCGTTAACGGCTGGCTTTAGTCATATTTCCGCCGATCCTCGATCACCAAACCGTTGTTTTCCAGCGATTCCGGGGCAACCGCCACCAATTTCGGGTGCAGTTTCAGCACGTCTTGCGCGCTTTGCGCAAGGCTTTCTGGCAGGTTTCCGCCGGTTTCAACCAGCAGGCTCAGCACATCCGCCTCGCCTTCCCGCGCGATCACCACGCGCATCCGCCCCAGTGCGGGGAAGCGGGCGGCAAGTTCGGCCACCTGTTCGGGGCGGATGAACATGCCCTTGGCCTTGGCGGTCTGGTCAGCCCGCCCCATCCAGCCTTTGATGCGCATATTGCTGCGCCCGCAGGGCGATCTGCCCGCCATCACGGCGCTCAGATCCCCCGTGGCAAAGCGGATCAGCGGATAATCGGGGTTCAGGCTGGTCACAACCACCTCGCCCACCTCGCCATCGGGCACAACATCGCCGGTGCCGGGGCGCACGATTTCCACGATCACGCCCTCATCCACGATCAGCCCCTCATGCCCGGGGGATTCATAGGCGATCAGCCCGACATCGGCGGTGGCATAGGCTTGTATGCAGGCAATGCCCCGCGCGGCATAATATTGCCGCAGGCTCGCAAAAAGCGCGCCCCCCGAAACCAGCGCCTTGTTAATTTTCAGGCGCAAGCCCAGCGCGTCGGCCTTTTCCAGAATCACTTTCAAATAATCCGGCGTGCCCGCATAGGCCGTGGCCCCGATATGCGCGGCGGCTTGCGCTTGCAGTTCCGTCTGCCCGGTGCCCGCCGGAATAACCGCCGCCCCCACCGCCGCCGCAGCCGATTCAAACATCATCCCCGCCGGTGTCAGATGATAGGCAAAGCAGTTTTGCACAATATCACCCTGCCCCACCCCGCCCGCATGGGCAAAGCGGCCAAGCCGCCAGAAATCCGGGGCGCGGCCGCCGGGCTCATAAATCGGGCCGGGGCTTTGGAAATAATGGCTGATATTGCTGGCGGGAATGCCCCCAAAGGGCGGGGTTTCGCGCTGCCAGGCCGCAAGGTCGGATTTGCGCAAAACAGGCAGGCCCGCCAGATCGGCAAGATCGGCCAAAGCCGCCCCCGCAATCCGGCGGGCCCCGGGTGCCGCCGCCACCTTTTCAATAACCCGGTTGAGCAAGCCAAGCTGCCCTGCCGCACGCGCCGCCGCATCGCGGGTTTCCAAAGCGTCATAATTCGTCACCTGGCAAGCTCCATCATCTGTGGCTTCACACCGTCCTGGCGGCGGATTTCGCCGCGCATTTCAAGCTCCAGCTTCACGCCCATCATGTGCCAGCCGAGCTTGCCAAGCTTTTCCAGCGCCGCCGGGTCTATCCGCGGGCGGATCGCCTCGGTCAGGTCTTTCATTTTGCACGGGCCTTCTGCCAACTGCTCCAATATCGCGGCGCGCACAACGTCGAACTTCCATTTCGGAATATTCGTTATGCTCTTGCCGCCATCATTGGGCGTGCGCAGCCCTACTTTCTCGATCATGCCAGCCACCGCTTGCGCCGCCTGTAGCTGCGCACATCGCGGAAAGATTTGCGCCCCTTGTCCGACATGCCAAGGTAAAACTCCTTCACGTCGGGGTTTTCGCGCAATTCCGCCGCGGGCCCGTCCATCACCACGCGCCCGCTTTCCAGAATATAGCCATAATGCGCGAACCGCAGCGCCACATTGGTATTCTGTTCGGCCAGCAGAAAGCTCACGCCCTCGTTCTCGTTGACCGATTTCACGATCTGGAAGATCTGCTCCACCAGCTGCGGGGCCAGACCCATGCTTGGTTCATCCAGCAAAATCGTCTCCGGGCGGCTCATCAGGGCGCGGCCGATGGCCACCATCTGCTGCTCGCCGCCGCTGGTATAGCCCGCCTGGCTTTTGCGCCGCTCACGCAGGCGCGGAAAATAGGTATACACCATTTCAAGGTCGGCATTGATCGCGCCCTTGCCATCGCGCCGTGTATAGGCACCGGTCATCAGGTTTTCTTCCACCGTCAAATGTTCAAAACAATGGCGGCCCTCCATCACCTGAATAACGCCCGCCTTCACCATATCGGCGGGGTTCCTGTCCAGAATAGAGGCACCACGATAGGTAATGCTGCCCTTCGTCACCTCGCCGCGCTCGCTGCGCAGCAGGCTTGAAATTGCCTTCAGCGTGGTTGTCTTGCCCGCGCCGTTGCCGCCCAAAAGCGCGGTAATCCCGCCTTTGCGCACATTCAGGCTTACGCCCTTCAGCACCAGAATGACATGGTTGTAAATCACCTCGATGTTATTCACATCAAGCAAAACATCGTCGGTTTTCGCTGCGTCCAGCATGGGCCATCCACTTCTGCAAACACCCCCCGGCGCGGGGCCGGGGGGCTGGGTTGGTTCAGTTGCAGCCTGGTGTCACACCGGCTTCAGCCGCATAGGCCGCCGCATCTTCCGCAATCAAGGCGTTGATCACTTCGGTATCGGTCGCCTCGAAATCTGTGATCAGCGACCAGGTCTGGCTTTCGGCATCCCATTGCTGCACGGCCACAAGGCCGGGGCCACCGTGGTTTTCGCAGCTTGCGGCAAATTCCGGGCCAAAGCCGCCCATGCCTGCCGCTTCCATCACCTCGTCGGTGATGACCAGGGCTTCCAGCCCGTCGCGCATTTGTGCGCCGGTCAGCTCCGTCACGCCATGAATGGCCTGTGCGGTGCGCGCGGCCTCGACAGCCAGAAATGCCGCATACATGCCCCGGTTATACAGCGCACGGCCAATCTTGTCGCCGGCACCGGCAGCCAGGCCACGGTCCACAACATAGGTCTGGATATCGTCGAACACCGGAAAATCCGACCCCACGGCATGATATGTCAGCGCCTTGTAGCCATCGGCGCCGGCACCAACCGGGGTTACGTCATTTTCCGAACCCGACCACCAGATGCCGATGAAACGGTCCATCGGAAAGCCGATATTGGCGGCTTCCTGAATGGCAACCGCGCTCATCACACCCCAGCCATACATGATCACAAAGTCAGGGCGCTCGCGGCGGATTTGCAGCCACTGGCTGGCCTGCTCCTGGCCGGGGTGGTCGACGGGAATCAGCGTCAGGTTGAAGCCTTGCTGCTCGGCCAGAACCTCCAGCGTGCGGATCGGCTCCTTGCCATAGGCCGAGTTGTGATAGACCAGCGCAATGGTTTTACCCTCTAGCGAGCCGCCTTCCATATCCCGCGCATGGTTCACCGCAGCCGAGGCGCCGTTCCAGTAATTGGCCGGATAGTTGAAGACCCAGGGGAAGGTTGCCCCATCGGCCGCCGAGGTGCGGCCATAACCCGATGTCAGCATCGGAATCTGGTCTGTTTCGGTGCGCGGAATGATCTGATAGGTGATCCCGGTCGACAGCGGTTGATACAGCAAGCTGCCTTCGCCGCGCGTGGCTTCATAGCATTCCACGCCTTTTTCAGTGTTATAGGCGGTTTCGCATTCGATCATGCGCACAAGCTCGCCGCCAATGCCGCCATCGCGCTCGTTGATCAGCGTGAAATAATCCATGTAGCCATCGGCCCATTCGGTGCCATTCGCACCATAAGGCCCGGTGCGGTAGGACAGCGATGGAAATACCAGCTCCGCCATTGCAGGTGCGCCAACACCCGCGACCAGGGCGGTCATTACCGCCAGTTTCTTGAAATTCATGTCAGTCTCCCTTTTGGTGAACATATGAATGCCCCGTTTTCCGGTGGCGTTTGGGCCCGCCGCTAATGCGGAAAGGGCCAGAGTCTCAGTTTCTGCTTGGTCATCGCCCAAAGGCGCGCCAGCCCGTGCGGCTCGACGATCAGGAAAATCATGATCAGCGCGCCGACAATGACAAATTCCATATAGGTGGCCAGTTCCGGCGGCCAGCCAAGCTGCCCTACCATGATGTTCTTCAGCAACACCGGCATCAGCACCATGAAGGCCGCGCCCGCAAAGCTGCCCATGATGCTGCCAAGCCCGCCAATGATGACCATGAACAGCACCAGGAAAGATTTGTTGATGCCGAAAGCCTCGCCCACCTCGACCGCGCCAAGATAGATGGTAAAGAACAGCGCGCCCGCCACGCCAATGAAGAACGAGCTGATGGCAAAGGCCGTCAGTTTCGTGGTCAACGGGTTCACGCCGATAATCTCGGCGGCAATATCCATATCGCGTATCGCCATCCAGCTGCGCCCGATGCGGCCGCGCGTCAGGTTGCGCGCCAGCCAGGCCAGCCCCACCGCAAACACAAGGCAGACCATGTATTTCGCCCAGGCTGCGGTTTCGGCCCCCGTCACCACAATTCCAAAGATCGAGCGTTGCGGCACCGAAATCTGGCCCGACGAGGAATAGTTGTAAAACCACCCCACCTTGTTGAACAGCCAGACCAGAAAGAACTGCGCCGCCAAAGTGGCCACGGCAAGGTAAAACCCCTTTATTCGCAGGCTCGGCAGGCCAAAGACCACGCCCACCATCGCCGTTATCGCGCCCGAAATCAGCACCGCGAACACGATGTTGAGGTCGGGGAAGGCGGTGAGCAGCTTGTAGCTTGCATAGGCGCCCACAGCCATGAACCCGCCCGTGCCAAGGCTGACCTGCCCGCAATAGCCGGTAAGAATATTCAGCCCCAAGGCGGCGATTGACCATATCAGGAACGGCACGATCACGGCGGTCGCCCAATAGGCATCCAGCACGAAGGGCACAACCAGAAAGGCCACCACCATCAGCCCGTAATAGGCCCAGCGGTCGAACCTTATAGGGAAGGTCTGGTTGTCATCCCGATAGCGCGCCTTGAAATCGCCAGCCTCGCGGTAAAGCATTAAACGATCTCCTCATGCTGCCAGATACACGCAGCGCCATAGGTTGAAACCGACCAGATCAGCATGATCATCGCGATATTGATAAGCGTTGACATCCCATGATTATCAAGTGGGGCGCGCATGTCCGGAACGCCGCTTTGCACCGCTAGCCAGCCGATCAGCGCCACCGCGGCCAGCGACAGAAGAACCGCCGATTCAACGACCAGAATGAACGGCACGAACCGCCCCAGAGGTTTCAGCCATCTTTGCATCACTCCAGCCCTCCGTTTGCGCGGCTCTTTTCCATCGCTGCCAAAACCAGCGCCCGTAGCGGTGCAGATTGCGCCAAAGCCTCGTCATGAACTTTCACATGCCGCATGGATTTGCCTGTGCCTTCCAGCAAACCCGCAGGGTCTGGTAAATTCGCGCCCTGATAGAACCCCAAATTCACGCGGTCTTTTTGCGGCATCAGATAGGCATAGGCTTGCGACATTTTCGCCGCGCCCCAGCCAAAGCTCACCGCCTTGTCACCGGGCCGCGCAACTTCAACACAGGCCGGGTTCAGCGCCCGCAGCAACGCGGCCAAAGCGCTCGCCAGCGCCGCCACCTTCGGGGGGCTTTTTCCAAACACATCATCCCAGGTGCCCTGTATCGCCATCATACCCTCTCGATAATCTTTTCACCAAACAGCCCCTGTGGGCGCACGACCAGAAAGACCAGAGCCAGCAGATAGGCGAACCAGTTTTCCGTGGCCCCGCCAATCATCGGGCCGATGCTGTATTCGAACAGTTTTTCACCAACCCCAATGATCAGCCCGCCAACGATTGCACCGGGGATCGAGGTGAATCCGCCCAGCATCAGCACCGGCAGCGCCTTGAGCGCGATCAGGCTGAGCGAGAAGCTCACCCCCGATTTTGCACCCCACATCGCACCCGCCACCAGCGCCACGGCCCCGGCAATCGACCAGACGATCACCCAGATCAGCCGCAGGCTGATCCCCACCGAAAGTGCGGCCTGGTGGTCATCGGCCACGGCGCGCAGCGCGCGTCCCGTTTTGGTATATTGAAACATCAGCGTCAGCGCGGTCACCAGAACGATCGCCACAATCGCCGCGGTTATCGCCAGGTTATCAAGGTAGAAGCCATAAAACCCTTCGGCCCAGCCTTCGGTTGACCGCTCAATCCACTGGTTGCCGCCCTGCACCAGACCGATATCGATGGTCTTGATCTCCGAGCCCCACATCAAATCGCCAATCCCCTCAAGGAAATAGGCCAGCCCGATGGTTGCCATGAACAGGATGATCGGCTCCTGGTTCACCAGATGTTTCAGCAAATACCGCTCGACCAGTATCGCCATCAGCACCATGACCGCCAGCGTTAGGATGATCGCAACCGCCGCCGGAAGCGTCCAGCCAAAGCCGCTAAGCTCTGTGCCGAAAATCGCGTTGATCAGATAGGAAAACGGCACCTGCCCGCTTTGCAGCCCCACAAGCGTCAGCGCCGCAAAAAGCGCCATAACCCCCTGGGCATAATTGAAAATTCCGCTGGCCTTGTAGATCAGCACAAAGCCGAGCGCGACCAGCGCATACATCACGCCCGCCATCAACCCATTGAGAATAACCTCGATGGTGTAATAGAAATCAGCGCTCATCCTTTGGCTCCTGGTTCAAGGTCATTCGCGGGCCTCCGCGCAATCCGGCGCGCTGCCATCGGGCAGGTTGCGGGCCACGCCAATGCGCAATTCAGCATCGTCGCGGGCTTGCGAGGCGGCCAGCACAACCCGCTCGCCCCGGCTGTCGCACCAAGATACCATGCGCCCGAAAAACTGCGCCTCGGGCAAAGCAACCGGTGTTACGCCGTCAATTTCAGCGAGGCGCGCGAATTCGGCGACAGCCCAGTCGCGCAACGCCGCCTTGTCGGCCTCAGCCATTGGCTGGCGCGGCTGGGTCAGGCAAAACACTGCGGGAAGTTCGCGCTGGCCGGGGCTGGTGCCGGCCAGAATGACATCGACCAGCCGGTCGCGGTCGCTATAAAGCCGGTTTTCCATGCCAAGCGTCGCATCTTCGCCCAGATTGTCCAGCACGCGCAGCGGCAGGGCATTGCCCATGCGCATCGCGCCAACGCACAGGTTTGCCCCCATCGCCAGCAGCGGTTGCACACCTTCAACCACATCGCTGCGCAATTGCGGGTTTACCGCCAGCGCGGGCTGGGCAAGGCCCAGTGCAAAACCCAGCGCAAGGGCGGCTCTAATCATGCGCAACCCCCAGATAGGCATCGATCACCGCCTGATTGTTGCGAATATCATCTGGCGAGCCGTCGCCAATTTTCTGCCCGTAATCCAGCACGACAACCCGGTCGGAAATATCCATCACCACACCCATGTCATGTTCGATAAGTGCAATTGTTGTGCCAAATTCATCATTCACATCAAGGATGAAGCGGCTCATATCTTCCTTTTCTTCAACATTCATCCCGGCCATCGGCTCGTCCAGAAGCAGCAGTCGCGGCTGTGCGGCCAGCGCGCGGCCCAGTTCCACGCGCTTTTGCAGCCCGTATGGCAGGCTGCCCACCGGGGTTTTGCGAATGGCCTGAATTTCAAGAAAATCGATCACCCGCTCGACAATCGCGCGGTTCTCCTCCTCTTCGCGCGCCGCCGCGCCATACCAGATGGCCTGTTTCAGAAGTCCGGTTTTCATCTGCGTGAAACGCCCGGTCATGATATTGTCGAGCGTCGACATCCCCTTGAACAGGGCGATGTTCTGGAAGGTCCGCGCAATGCCCTGCCGGGCAATCTGATAGGGCTTCATCGGCCCGCGCCGCCTGCCTTCAAACCAGATCTCGCCCTCTTGCGGGTGGTAAAATCCGTTGATGACGTTGAGCATGGATGATTTCCCCGCCCCGTTCGGCCCGATAATCGCGCGAATCTCGCCTTCGCGAATATCAAAGGAAATATCCTTGATCGCCACCACCCCGCCAAAGCGCAGCGTGATGTTTTTCATCTCCATCAAGGTGCCGCCAATCGTGCGGCCATCGGGGGTGGTGTATGATTCTGCTGCCGCGCTCACGCCGCCACCGCCTTTTCTGCGGCAACCTTGGCATCCTCAATCCGCAATGTGGCCTTGATCTTGCCCTTGCGGCCATCCTCATAGGTCACTTCGGTTTCGGTATAAATTTCGCTTTTCCCGCCATAAAGCGCGCCGATCAGATCATCGAATTTCGCTTCCACAATCTTGCGGCGCACCTTGCGGGTGCGGGTCATTTCGCCGTCATCCGCGTCCAGTTCCTTGTGCAAAATCATGAACCTATGCACCTGACAGCCGGCCAGCATATCATCCTGCGCCACGCTCTCATTCACCGCCGCCACATGCGCTGCGACCATTTCATACACCCGCGGATGCCCCGCCAGTTCCTGATAGCTCGCATAGGCGATGTTGTTGCGCTCGGCCCAGTTGCCCACGGCGCCCAGGTCGATATTGATGAAGGCCGTGCAAAAATCCCGCCCGTTGCCGAACAGCACGGCTTCCAGAATCTCGGGGAAGAATTTCAGCTTGTTTTCAACGTATTTCGGCGCAAACAGCCGCCCATCGGCCATTTTGCCCACATCCTTGGCGCGGTCGATAATCCGCAAATGCCCCGAGCCTTCCTCGATGAAGCCGGCATCGCCCGTGGCCACCCAACCCTCGGCATCCTTGGTATCGGCGGTGCTTTCAGGGTTTTTGTAATATTCGACGAACACGCCGGGGCTGCGGTAGAATACCTCGCCATTCTCGGCAATCTTCAGCTCCACCCCCGGGCTGGCCACGCCAACCGTGTCGGCCCGCACCTGCCCGTCGGGCTGCTGGGTGATGAACACGCTCGCCTCGGTCTGCCCGTAAAGCTGTTTAAGGTTTATCCCTAAACTACGGTAGAATTCAAAAATCTCCGGGCCAATCGCCTCGCCCGCCGTATAGCCCACGCGCACGCGGCTTAGGCCGAGCGTGTTTTTCAGCGGCGCATAAACCAGAATATTGCCCAAGGCATATTTCAGCCGCGCACCCAACCCCACCGGCTTGCCATCCAGCAAGGCTGGCCCCACCTTTTTGGCATGGGCCATGAAGTGGCGGAACATGCGCTGCTTGATCTTGCTGGCATCCTGAATGCGGATCATCACATTGGTCAGCAGCCCCTCAAAAAACCGTGGCGGGGCGAAAAAATAACTCGGCCCGATCTCCCGCAGATCACTTTGCATCGTGTCGGGGCTTTCGGGGCAGGCCACGCAGAACCCGCTCCACAAAGCCTGGCCCATTGAAAAAATGAAATCGCCCACCCAGGCCATTGGCAGGTAGGCCAGCACAATATCGCCCGCGTGCAAATGGTCGAATTCCGAACTCGCCTGCGCGGTGGAAATGATGTTGGTGTTGGACAGAACCACGCCCTTGGGTTTGCCCGTGGTGCCAGAGGTATAGAGCATCACGCAGGTCGAGCCTGGCGCAAGCGCCGCCTTGCGCGCGGCCAGTTCCGCACCCAGTTTCGCCTTGGCCGCACGGCCCTTTTCCTGCACACCCGCATAGGCGTGCAAATGGACGTGGTCGTATTTGCGTAAACCCCGCGGGTCGAGATAGATCATCTCTTTCACCGCTTGCACCTGTTCGGCAATTTCCAGAACCTTGTCGACCTGTTCCTGATCACCCGCCACCACAAACCGCGCGCCGCAATGCTCCAGCACATAGGCCATTTCTTCGGCATTCGCGTCTTGATACAGCGGCACGGGAATAGCGCCCGCCGCCTGTGCGGCCAGCATTGCCCAGTAAAGCGCCGGGCGGTTGCGGCCGATCACGGCCACATAATCGCCCGTGTTCAACCCCAGCGCCATCATGCCAAGCGCCAGCGCCTCCACCTCTTCGGCGGCCTCGGCCCATGTCCAGCTTTGCCAGATTCCGTATTCTTTTTCGCGATAAGCGGCACGGTTTCCGCGCTCGGCCGCATTGCGCGCCAACAGCTTCGGAAACGTCTCAAGCCCGCTGGCCAGAACGTTGGTCACCATGCGTATCTCCTCCCAGCCGGTTGCCCAGCCCCCTTCGGGTATCCGCAACGCTCATCCCGGCGTTTGAGACCAGAATTATCTGGCGCGAACGGGTGTAGCTTAGCAAGATTCATTCATCGGGCAAGGATTAAATTGAACCATCGTTCAGTTAATCCGAAAATCACTTGGCCAAGCCGAATTCTCCGCGCTAGGCTTTGGCCTATGGCGTATGATTACAACACCCTTTACCGCGAAAACCCCAATGCCTTGGGCGCACCTTTTGCCGAATTTGTTCAATTCTTTGAAGGGTCAGGCTCTGGGAAGCTGCGCGTGCTGGATATCGGCTGCGGCCAAGGGCGCGATGCCTTGTTCATCGCGCGGTTGGGCCATGCGGTAACCGGCGTTGATCTGGCCGAGGCCGGAATCGCAGATATGCTCGCCGCCGCCAAGGCTGAAAACCTGTCTATTCAAGGCGCTGTTGCCGATATCCGCAGCTACCAGCCCGACGGGCTGTTCGATATTCTGCTCATCGACCGCACGCTGCATATGCTGCTCGATGCAGACGAACGCCACGCCGCTTTCGCATCGCTTCTCGCCCATCTCGCCATTGGCGGCACGCTACTTTTGGCCGATGAAAAATCCAACATGGCCGGGCTGCGCGGGGTGATGGAGGCGACAGGCCGCACCTGGAAAACCCTGCTCAAAAAGCCGGGAATGCTGATCGCGCGGTCCTAAGCGGCAACCGGAATCATCGTGCCCTGTAATGCGGCCACCTGCTTGCGCGCACCATCGCCGCCTTCAGACCAGACATCCGCCGCCACGATAACCAGCCGTCGCCCGGCTTTCAGCACGCGCCCCGCGGCCAGCAGCCGCCCGGCGGCGGGTGCCATCAGGTTGATCTTCATTTCAACGGTCAGCACCTCGGCCTCAAGCGGCATCACGCTCAGCGCCGCATAGCCCGCCGCACTATCGCCCAGCGCAAACACCATGCCCGCATGGGCAAAGCCCTGCTGCTGGGAAAAGGCGGGTGCAACATCGGCGGCAATATCCACCCGCCCCGCCTCCATGCGCGCCAGCGTCGCCCCGAAGCTCGCCATCAGCCCTTGCCGCGCAAAACTCGCACGAATTTTCGCGGCGATGTCGGGGGAAAGCGCGCTCATCGCGACCGCACAAAGCCCACAATATCATAGGCTTTGTGCAAATTCGGCGTCGCAATTGCCGCCGCCCGTTCCGCACCCTGCCCCAAAATCCGGTCCAACTCATCCGGTGCCTGCATCAGCCGCGCCATTTCGGTTGAAATCGGTGCAAGCTTGGCCACGGCAAGCTCCGCCAAGGCCGGTTTGAACGCACCCCAGCCCGCGCCCGCATATTCAGCCACCACGGCCTCCACGCTCTGCGCGCTCAACGCTGCATAAATATCCACCAAGTTGCGCGCCTCGGGGCGGCCATCCAGCCCCTTCACCTCGCCCGGAATCCCGTCCGGATCGGTCCGCGCTTTCTTGAACTTCTTGGCGATGGTCTCGGCATCATCTGTCATGTTGATGCGCTCCATATCGCTTTCGCCCGATTTCGACATTTTCTTGGTCGCATCGCGCAGGTTCATCACCCGCGTGGCTGGCCCCTCAATCACTGGCTCGGGCATGGGGAAGAAGCCCGGAACGCCAAAATCATTGTTGAATTTGGCTGCAATATCGCGCGTCAGCTCCACATGCTGCTTCTGGTCCTCGCCCACCGGCACATGGGTGGCGTGGTAAACCAGAATATCGGCCGCCATCAGGCTTGGATAAGCGTAAAGCCCAAGGCTGACCTTCTCAGCATTCTTGCCCGCCTTGTCCTTGAACTGGGTCATGCGGTTCATCCAGCCCATGCGCGCCACGCAGTTGAACAGCCAGCCAAGCTCGGCATGGGCCGAAACCTGGCTTTGGTTGAACAGGATGGATTTTGCCGGGTCCAGCCCCGCCGCAACATAGGCGGCCACAAGCTCGCGTGTCGCGTAACGCAGTTGCGCGGGGTCTTGCCACACGGTGATGGCGTGCAAATCCACAACGCAGTAAAGGGTTTCAACGCCGCTATCCTGCGTATCAACAAAACGTTTGATGGCGCCAAGGTAGTTGCCCAGCGTCAGCCCGCCGCTCGGTTTGATCCCCGAAAACACCCGTTTTGTGTGGGTTTGCTCTGTCATCATCGCTCTCCTGCGCGTTCTGTTTGCGGTTTATGGCCCCAGCCTTGCGCCCCGTCAACCGCCCGCATGTTGATGCGGGCAATAGACAGAGGTGCAATTTTTGCGCTAGATGCAGCCCTGAAGCGGAGCCGACATGACAAACCTCAAACCAGTTCAAAAACCCATCGCCTATGACAGCAACTCGGTGCTGAACCCGATTGCGCCGATTCTGCTGGTCATCGCGGGGGCGGCCCTTCTGCTGGAAGCCCTGTTCCAGCTCACTGACAGGGGCATCATAGGCGGCGATGGCGCGCTGGCATGGCGGCTGGAAGCCATCCAGAATTTCGGGTTTTTTGATGGCGTGTTCGAGCATTTCCGCACCAATGGGTTGGAGGCGTTCCTCAGCCAGCCGAAACTGGCGCTCAGCTTCATCACCTACCCGTTCCTGCATTGGAGCATTCCGGATGCGCTGATCGGGGCGGCGATCTTTCTGGCCTTCGGGCGCATGGTCTCGCTGCGCTTTTCCATCTGGGCAACGCTGGCGCTGTTTGGGGCGGGCATTCTTGTGGCCGGTCTCGCCTATGGGCTCGTCTCAAGCTCCGGCCAGCCGATGATCGGGCTGTTCGAGCCGAGCTGCGCGCTGATCGGCGGCTATTGCTGGACAGAATACCGTTTCCGCAAATTTCAGGGAGAGCCGGTCTGGCCTGCCTTCCGTATCCTGATATTCCTGGCGATCTTCAACCTGGTCGCCTATCTGTTCCTGCAACCGAACGACTATTGGGTTGGCCAGCTTGCCGCCTTTGCCACGGGTTTCGGCCTGTCCTATATGCTGGCCCCCGGCGCGGCGCGGCGCATTATAGAGCGGCTGCGCGGCGGCTAAGCGCGCGGCTGGCGGCGCGGCTGGCGCAAATCGGACAGTTTTGCACCACCAATCGCCACAAGCACGCCGCCATAAACAACCGCGCCCGTCAGCACGACCAGGCCAAGGGCGGCAAACCGCGCGCCGCTCCCGCCATCAAGCCAGGGGGCAAGCGCCTGGCCAAGCAGCCAGACACCCAAGCCCATGACCAGCGCCGCCGCCATTTGGCGCGGCACGCGGCGGCGCAGGCGCGCATCCATTTGTGCCGCCACGCCATAGCCGCGCGCGCCCCAAAGCAGCAGGCCCAGCATGGCCCAGCCTGCAACGCCCGTGGCCACCGGCGCGGCCAGATAGCCCAGCCACGGCATCAGCCCCACGGCCAGCACCAGATTGACCAGCATCGAGCATAGCGCATAGTAGAACGGGCGGCGCGTGTCTTCGCGGGCAAAAAACAGCGGTGCGGCCACTTTTTGCAGAACGAAGGCCGGCAGGCCCAGCCCGTAAATCGCCACCGCCAAGGCGGTGGCCGAGGTATCGCTGGCCATGAACGCCCCGCGTTCGAACAGCACAGACACCAGCAAATGCGGCACCACCAGCAGCGCCATGCCGGCAGGCAGGGCCAGCAGCAGCGCAAATTCGGCGGCGCGGTTCAGCGCCGCCTGCCCGGCCGGCCCGTCGCCCGCCGCCAGGCGGCGCGACAATTCGGGCAGCAGCACCACGCCAATCGCGATTCCCACCACGCCAAGCGGCAGTTGATACAAACGGTCGGCATAGGAAAGCCAGGCAATCGCCCCATCGGTAAAGCTCGCCACCTGACGGCCCACCAGCAGGTTCACCTGCACCACCCCGCCCGCCAGGGCCGCCGGGGCCGCAACAATCGCCAGCCGCTTCAGCGCGGGCGAAAAGCGCAATCGCGGCACAATCGTGAACCCTGCGCGCCTTGCTGCAAACCAGACCATGCCCAGCTGCGCAACCCCCGCCACCGGCACGCCCCAGGCCAGGGCATCGCCCACCGCCAGCCCCAGATACGGGGCCAGCAGCATGAAGGCGACAAGGATGACATTCAGCAAAACCGGCGCGGCTGCCGCCGCCGCAAACCGCCCCAGCGCGTTCAGCACCCCCGACGCCAAAGCCGCCAGCGAAATGAACAGGATATAGACAAACACGATCCGCCCCATGCCCACCGCAAGGCTGAAACGTTCATCACCCTCGAACCCGCTGGCCATTGCCCAGACCAGCCAGGGCATGAAGACCAGCGCCAGCAGGCACAGCGCAATCAGCAACAGCCCCAGCACGCCGGCTGCGGAATTGGCAAAGCTCTGCGCATCCTCCCCCGTTTCGATGCGCTTGGCGAACATCGGCACAAAGGCGGTGTTGAACGCCCCTTCGGCAAAAAAGCGGCGGAACATGTTGGGCAGGGCAAAGGCTATCAGAAACGCCTCGGCCACCGGCCCTGCACCCAGGAATGCGGCGATCATCACATCGCGGATGAACCCGAGCAGGCGGCTCAGCAAGGTCCAGCCGCCCACGGTGACGAAGGCACCAAGCATTCTGATCGGCTTCACGTTATCGCCTCGCGCCCGGCATCAATCGCTTCGCGCAGCCGCATTTCAACCTGTTTGCGGCGGCTTTCGGAATGCAGCTTGTGCCCGAACAGGTCTTTCACATAGAAACTATCGACCGCCTGCGCGCCAAACGTGGCGATAATGGCCGAGGATATGGACACATTGCAGGCCGTCAGCGTGCGCGCCAGATCGTGCAGCAAGCCAAGCCGGTCGCGCGTATCCACCTCGATGATCGTGTAAATCTCGCTGCCCTCGTTATCAAAGCTGATGGTCGTGGGCACGCGGAATTCCTGCTCGCGCTTTTTCAGCTTGCCACGGCTTTGCAGCTCGTCGCGGGCAATCACCTCGCCCTTCAAGATCTTGTCGATCATCCGGCGCAACCGGGTCAGGCGCGACACTTCAAACGGGTGCCCCTCGGCATCCTGAATCCAGAAGGCCGCCGTGGCCACTCCGTCGCTGCTTGTATAGGTGCGCGCATCGACCACATTGGCCCCCACCAGCGCCAGCGCGCCGGCCAGCCGCGCAAAAATACCAGGGTGGTCCGCCATCATGAAACAGGCCCGCGTCGCATCGCGCGCCGGGTCTTGTGTTATGGACGAGCTTGCACCCTCGGTCTGGCTCAGGCTCATCTCGGCAAAAATCTGATGGGTTTCGCCATCAAAACCCAGCCAATAGGGCGGATAATGCCGCGCGCATTCGGCATCCAGCGCCGCCGCGTCCCAGCCCTGCAGGGCGGCGCGCAAAGCGGCCTTGGCCTCGGCCTCGCGCTCTTTGGCGCTGGCAGTCTGGCTGCCATCGGTCAGGCAATCCAGCGCCTGGGCGTGCAAATCGCGCAGCAGCATGGCCTTCCAGTTGTTCCATGTCGTCGGCCCCACGCCGCGAATATCGCAGACCGTCAGCACGGTCAGCAGGTTCAGCCGCGTGACCGATTTCACCTGCCGGGCAAAATCCTGCGCCGTGCGCGGGTCCGACAGGTCGCGCTTTTGCGCCACATCCGACATCAGCAAATGGTTTTCCACCAGCCAGACAACGGTATCCACCTCGCCCGGCTCCAGCCCCAGGCGCGGGGCCACCTTGCGGGCAATTTCTGCGCCCGCAAGCGCATGATCGCCGGGCAGACCCTTGCCAATGTCATGCAGCATCAGCGCCACATACATCACCCGCCGGTTCACGCCGCGCTTCAAAATCCCGCTGGCCACGGGCAGGTCTTCCACCAGCGCGCCCGCCTCAAGCTGCGCCAGCACCGAAATGCACTGGATCGTGTGTTCATCGACTGTGTAGGCGTGATACATATTGAACTGCATCATCGCCACGATCCGGCCGAATTCCGGCATGAACGCCCCCAGAAAGCCAAGCTCGTTCATGCGGCGCAGCGCGCGTTCGGGGTTGTTGTGATCCAGCAGCAATTCCATGAAAATTTCATTGGCCCGCGGGTCGTGAATGAAATTTTCATCAATCATGTCAAGGTTGCGGGCCACCACGCGCATGGCATCGGGGTGGATCAGCGTTTCGGTTTTCAGCGCCTCTTCAAACAGCTCCATGAAGTTGCGCGGATCAGAGGCAAACACCTTCTTGTCATCCACATTCAGCCGCCCATGCGTCAGATTGAAACCTTCCGGCAGGCCGCCGCGCCCAAAGGTAAAGGCGTTGCGCAGCGTCGTGCCAAGGCTGGCGCGCTTTTTCACATGCTGGGCCTCCAGCCCGCTCAGGAATACGCGCGTCAACTCGCCCACATCCTTGGCATGAAGGAAATAGCTTTGCATGAACCATTCGACACCGCGCATCCCGTCATGGTCGATAAAGCCAAGCCGGGCGGCGACATCGACCTGGTTGTTGAAGGTCAGTTGCTCGGTCGCGCGCCCGTTGAGCAGGTGCAACTGGCAGCGCACCGTCCACAAAAAGCTTTCGGCCTGGTCCAGCACCTCGAACTCGTCATCGCGCAGCACGCCGGCCTTGACCATTGCCGCCCCGCCCTCGACATTGTTCAGGTATTTGGCAATCCAATACAGGGTTTGCAGGTCGCGCAACCCGCCCTTGCCCTCTTTGACATTCGGCTCCACCACATAGCGCGCGCCGCCATTGCGGCTGTGGCGCTGGGCGCGTTCTTCCAGCTTTTGTTCAATGAATTCCGGCCCCGTATTGCGAAACAGGTTGCGCCACAGCTTCTGGGTCAGCAACCGCGCCAAGGCCGCATCGCCACAAATGCGCCGATGCTCCAGCAATGCCGTGCGAATGGTAATATCCTCGGCCGCCAGACGCAGACAATCGTCAATCGTGCGGGTGGCGTGCCCGACCTTCATCTTCAAATCCCACAGGGTATACAGCACGCTCTCAATCACGCTCTCGCCCCAGGCGGTTTGTTTATAGGGCGTCAGGAACAGCAGATCGACATCGGAAAACGGTGCCATTTCCCCGCGCCCATAGCCGCCCACACCCAGCACGCTTAGCCGCTGGCTGGCGGTGGGCATCGGGTTGGGGTGCAGGCGGGTTTGTGCGAAATCCAGCACCGCGCGCACAATCTGGTCGGTCAGCCAGCTATAGGCGCGGGTGGCGCTGCGCGCGGCGAACGGGTCCGCCTCCAAGGCAGCGGCAATCACCGCGCGCCCCTCCTGCAGGGCCGTGGCCAGCACCGGCACGGCGCGGGCGCGCAAATCGGCCAGATCCGTGCCATCCTGAGTGGCGGCCGCAAGCGCGCGCTCCAGCGCCTTGCCGTCCAGAATCGCGTTGGGCGAGCCGATCAGCCCGCCCATCATCATATCCATATGCGTTTTGCCCAAATCTAGCTGCCAGAGGCCCCAAAGCTGCGCGGCGCGGGCGAGACGATCGTTGCCACACCCACGCCCACTTCCATCACGGCAAGGCCGCGCTGGTTGGTGCCATTGGCATTGAAGCGGAAGACACCGTTCACACCGGCAAACCCCTCGGGGCTGGTCAGGCGTGCGGCCGAAAACGCGCTGCTGGCCCCTTCGGCGCGGGCGCTGGCAATCATCGCGCCCACGGCGGCAATCGCGTCATAGGCCAGGCCCGAAAGGTTGTGCGGCTCAGCCCCATAGGCCGCCAGATAGCGCGCCTCGAACTGCGCGGTCAGGTCGGGGTCGGGCACGGCAAACCAGCCACCCTCAAGGCTGGGCGCATCCAGCATTTCCGGGCTGGTGTCCCAGCGGGTCAGCCCCATGAACTGCGCATCGCGCCCGCCGCGATAGTTGCGCGTGGCCAGGCTTGCGGCCATATAGCCAACGCCGCCAAGCGGGCTGTCGGTGAAAAACACCGCATTGGCGCCGCTGCCTTTCAGCGCGGGGGCAATTTCATCGGCACGGTCGCTCATTTCCTGAATGTTGCGCGCGTAGTTCAGCGTGGTGACAAGGTTGCCGCCATTGCGGCCAATCGCGCCCGCAACCGCTGCGCGCCCGGCCTCACCCTCCAGCCCGTCCTGGTGGACAATGGCAAAGCGGTTCATTCCCTGGCTGACCGAATAGCTGACCAGCCGGTCGGCGACCGACTCAAAGGTCACGCCCATCAGAAATACATTGCCCCCCGCCACGCTGGTATTGTTTGAAAAGCTCAGCACGTTCAAACCCGCGCTGCGCGCCACGCTCGCCGCCGCGGTTGTGGCGGGCGAAAACAATGGCCCGACGATAATTTGCGCACCTTCCGCAACCGCGCGTGTGGCGGCACTTGTCGCCATTTCAGCCGTGCCCGCGGTTTCATAGACCCGCACATCGACCACCGCGCCACGAATATCGCTTTGCGCCATGCGGGCGGCGTTGATCAGCGATTGCGCCAATTGGTCGGTTACCTCATTGCCCGAGCCGAGCGGCACCAGCAGCGCCACGATCACCGGTTCATTCGGGTCCACCGCGCGGGTGGCGGCGGGCAGGGATTCACAGGCGGCAAGGCCCGAAAAGGCCAATACAAGGGCCAGCGGCTTGAAAAATCTCTTAAACGGCGCGAACATGGCCAATCCTCATTTTGGCGCCCATCAATGCGGGCGGCGTTTGGAACGGTTGTATTGTAAAACGTCCGATGCGAAAAGGTAAGGCGTGAGCCGCCACATGTAAACGACCGGAATTTTCATATGCCCAGCGCCCCCAGCCTTGCCCCCGGTCTGTATCTGGTGGCCACGCCCATCGGGGCGGCGCGCGACATTACCCTGCGCGCGCTCGATATTCTGGCCAGCGCCGATATGCTTGCGGCGGAAGATACCCGCAACACCCGCCACCTGATGGAGATTCACGGCATCGCGCTCAATGGCCGCAAAATCCTGCCTTATCATGACCATAACGGCGCACAGCAGCGCCCGCGCCTGCTGGCTGCCGTGGCCGAAGGGCGAAGCCTGGCCTATGTTTCCGATGCCGGCACCCCTATGGTGGCCGACCCCGGCTATGCGCTCGCCCAAGGGATGATCGCCCAGGGCCTGCCGGTTTATGCCGCCCCCGGTGCCTCGGCCCTGCTTGCCGCCCTGGCCGTGGCCGGCCAGCCGACCGACCGGTTCATGTTTGCAGGCTTTCCGCCCCCCAAGGCGGCGGCGCGCGCCCGCTTTCTGGCCGATCTGGCCGCCGTGCCCGCCACGCTGGTGTTTTACGAATCACCCCGCCGCCTGGCCGATTGCCTTGCCGGCATGGCCACGGCCTATGGCGATGCGCGCCCGGCTTCGGTGTGCCGCGAGCTGACGAAAAAATTCGAGCAGGTGCGCCGGGGCGCGCTTGGCACCCTGGCCGCTGAATATGCCGCCGAACCGGCCCCGCGCGGCGAAGTCGTCATCGTTCTTGGCCCGCCTGTCGCCATTCAACGCTCTGCCGAGACGTTGGATTCGGCCCTGACCAGCGCCTTGGCGAACCACTCGCTCAAAGATGCCGTGGCCGCCGTGGCCGAGGCACTCGACCTGCCGCGCAAACAGGTCTATGCCCGCGCGCTCGACCTTGCCAAATGAGCGGGCGCAACTACCAGAACGGCCTTGCCGCCGAAGACATCGCCACGCGCCATTACACCGCCTTGGGCGCCACCCTGCTGGCCAGCCGCTGGCGCAGCAAAGCTGGCGAGATCGACCTGATCTTCCGGCATGGCGAAACCGTGCTGTTCGTCGAGGTCAAGGCCCGCCGCAGCCATGATGCCGCCGCCGCGGCGCTGGCCCCCAAACAGGCCGCCCGCCTGCTGGCCGCTGCCGAAATCTATCTCGCAACCCAATGCCCGGCCAACCAGAATGCCCGCTTCGACCTTGCGCTCGTCAACCGCACGGGCGCGCTCGAAATCCTGCAAAACTGCTTTCAATAAACCGCGCCAGCCCCTAGCCTTGCATCATGTCCAGCTTCACCGATGCCCAAGCCGTTGCGAATTATGCCAGCCGCCCCGCCCAGCAGGTGCCCGGCTTTCACGACCTTCAGCGCATGGCCGCGATTCTGCTGGCCGAACGCGCGCCTGACAATGCCGAAATCCTCGTGCTTGGTGCCGGTGGCGGGCTTGAACTCAGGGCTTTCGCCCAGCGCCACCCGAACTGGCGCTTCACGGGCGTTGACCCTTCGGCCGAAATGCTTGCCCTCGCCCGCCAAACCCTTGGCCCGCTGGCCGCGCGCGCCACGCTGGTTAAGGGCTATATCGACACCGCGCCCCCCGGCCCGTTCGATGGCGCAACCTGCATCCTCACCCTGCATTTCGTGCCGCGCGCTGAACGCGTCAACACCCTTGCCGAACTGCGCCGCCGCCTCAAATCCGGCGCGCCGCTGATCATCGCGCATCACAGCTTTCCCGCCGGTCAGGCCGAAAGCTGGCTCAACCGCTATGCCGATTTTGCCACGCCCGATGGTGCCGACCCCGCCAAAGCCCGCGCAGGCGCGCAGGCCATCGCGCAAAAGCTGCCCATCCTGTCACCCGAAGACGAAATGGCCGCGCTAACCGAAGCCGGCTTCACCGAAATTGCCCAATTCTATCAGGGCTTCACCTTTCGCGGCTGGGTCGCCACCGCGCCATGAATGCAGGCTAGAATGCTCACAAATTCCGATATTGCCGACCTCACCGCCTTTCGCCGCGCGTTGCACAAATTCCCCGAAATTTCGGGGCAAGAGGCTGAAACCGCCAAGCGCATCACCGCAGCCCTTGGCCCGCTTCACCCAAGTAAAATCCTCACCGGTCTTGGCGGCCACGGCGTTGCTGCGGTGTTTGACAGCGGCGCAGCCGGCCCCACCGTGCTGTTCCGCGCCGAGCTTGATGCGCTGCCAATTCCCGAAATCTCCACCGCCCCGTGGCGCTCGCAAATCGAAGGCAAGGGGCATTTATGCGGGCATGACGGGCATATGACCATGCTGCTCGGCCTCGGCCGCCTGCTTGCCCGCAGCCCCATCGCCACGGGCCGCGTGGTGCTGATGTTCCAACCGGCCGAGGAAGACGGCTCCGGCGCGCGCGCCGTGGTTGCCGACCCCGCCTTCGCCGCCATCGCGCCTGATTACGCCTTCGCCATCCATAACGAGCCGGGCCGCCCTTTCGGCTATGTCTCCACCCGCCCCGGCCTCATCAACTGCGCCTCGCTCGGGCTGGCCATTACGCTCAGCGGCAAAACCGCCCATGCCGCCAACCCCGAAGACGGGCGCTCGCCCGCTCTGGCCATCGCCAGCCTCATCCCCGCGCTTGGCGCGCTTGGCACTGGCGGCGAATTGGATGACGCGTTCCGCCTTGTCACCATCACCCATGCCGCGCTTGGCGAGCCAAGTTTCGGCATCGCCCCCGGCACTGGCAAACTCTTCGCCACGCTGCGCACAACACACGACGCCGCGATGGACGCCCTGCTCACCGAAGCCCGGGCTTTGGCCGAAGCCGCCGCCGCGCAATCCGGCCTTACCGCCGCCTTCGAAATCCACGACAATTTCGCCGCCTCCATCAACAATCCCGAGGCCACCGAAATCGCCCGCCGCGCGATGGATACGCTCGGCATCAAACATGGCGAAGACAATCTGCCCATGCGCGCCTCGGAAGATTTTGGCGTCTTCGGCTGGGGTGCAAAAGCCGCCATGCTCTGCCTTGGCCCCGGCGAAAACCATGCCGCGCTCCACAACCCCGATTACGATTTCCCCGACGATCTCATCCCGACCGGAGTCGCGATTTTCAACACCATCGCGCGCGATCTGCTCGGCCGCGCGAAAAATGGTTAATTCACTATCCGTTAAGGATTTAAGGGTGCTTGACTGGCCAGAAATGCACGCAAAATGCGCAAAAATGCACGAAAACGCGGTTACATTGTAACAATAAAACGCCGCCTCTTGCATCTGCGTTAACAAACGGCCAATTCTGCCCCGGAACAAAATGGAGCCCAATATGAGTTTGCGCGTCGCCTTCCAGATGGACCCGATCGGCCCGATCAACATTGATGCCGACAGCACCTTCCGCATCGCGCTCGAAGCACAGGCGCGCGGCCACAGGCTGTTTTACTACACCCCCGACAAGCTCACATTCGACGAGGGTAAAATCACCGCAAGCGGCCATACCCTGACCGTGCGCCGCGAAAAGGGAAACCACTATACCCTTGAAAAACAAGAGGTTCTGGACCTGTCCTCGATGGATGTCATCTGGCTGCGTCAGGACCCGCCCTTCGATATGTCCTACATCACCTCAACCCATATCCTCGACATGCTCCACCCCAAAACATTGGTGGTGAATGACCCGTTCTGGGTGCGCAACTACCCCGAAAAACTGCTGGTCCTGACCTTCCCCGACCTGACCCCGCCGACGATGATCGCACGCGATCTCGACATGCTGAAAGCCTTCAAGGCCAAGCACCTGGACATCATCCTCAAACCGCTCTACGGCAATGGCGGCGCGGGCGTTTTCCGCCTCGGCCCCGATGACCGCAACCTCAATTCGCTGCATGAACTCTTCTCCGGCATCAACCGCGAACCGCTCATCGCGCAAAAATTTCTGCCCGCCGTGTCCAAAGGCGACAAGCGCGTGATCCTCATCAACGGCGAGCCGGTCGGCGCCATCAACCGCGTGCCCGCCCCCGGCGAAACCCGCTCGAACATGCATGTCGGCGGCCGCCCGGAACAGGTGGACATGACCGCGCGCGACCTCGAAATCTGCGCCCGCATCGGCCCGCTTCTGCGCGAAAAGGGGCAGGTTTTCGTGGGCATCGACGTGATCGGCGACTGGTTGACCGAGATCAATGTCACCTCACCCACCGGCATCCAGGAGCTTGAAAGATTTAGCAAAATCAACGCCGCCGAAAAAATGTGGGAGGCGATCGAGGCCAAACGCACCTGACATCTTTTGCTCTTAAATATCCCCGCCGGAGGCATCTGCCGCCGCAACCGCGCGCGGCCTCAGTTCCAGCCAGACCCCGTCCGCCGCGCGCACCGTCAGATGCGCCAGCGGGCGGGGCTCCTGCCCCTCGAACAGCGCAAATTCCCAGCGTGACACCAGCATCGCCAGCAGCAAAACCCCTTCAACCATTGCAAACCCCGCGCCGGTGCAAACACGCGGCCCGGCGGAAAACGGGATATAGGCATCGCGCGCGCAGGCCTTGCCATTCTCGGTTTGCCAACGATCCGGGTCAAAGCCGTGCGGGTTGTCCCATAGCCGTTCGTGCCGGTGCAAATGCCAGGGCGACAGGATGGCCAGCGCGCCTTTTGGCAGCACGCGGTCGCGCATCGGCTCGGCTTTCACGGTCTGGCGGGGCATCATCGGCACGGGTGGATACAGGCGCAGGGTTTCGCGGAACACATCGCGGGTGAAGGCCAGTTTCGACAGGTCGGAAAACGCCATCGTCGCCGGGTCGCACAGGCTGGCCTCGCTTGCCACGCGCGCCTGGGCCTCGGGAAATTTCGCCAGCAAATACAAGGCCCAGGACAGGGCCGAGGCCGAGGTTTCATGCCCTGCCAGAAAGAATATCGCCACCTGATCGACCATGTCCTGGGCGCTGAACAGTCGGCCGGTTTCAGGGTCGGGCGTGGTCATGATCTTGCCGGCCAGATCCACCGGAATATCGCCCGCCGCAATGCGCGCCGCATGGGCGTTGACGAATGTCAGCAGGATGCGGCGAATCTCGGCCGCCGCGCGGCGCGAAGCGCGGGAATGAAAGCGCGGCACCCAGCGCGGCAGGCGCAGAAGGCCCGGAAGGTTCCAGAGCGGCTGCGCGCGCTGGTAGTTGCGAAATTCGGTGAAAACGCGGCTCGCGTCATCGCTGTCAATCGGGGTTGAGAACAATGTGCGGAAGATGACATCGGCAGCCAGATGCGCGGTTTCAAACTCCATCTCCACCCTGCCCGCCGCCAGCCGCGCCAGCGCGGCACGCCCTGCTGCCTGCATGGCCGGAAAGGTGCTGCGCAGATTGCCGCGCGCGAATGCCGGGTCGATGATGCGCCGCTGCGCGCGCCAGGTTGCGCCATTGGTCACAAACACCGAATTGCCCAGAAGCCCGCGCAAAGTATCATGGATAATGGGCGATTTCGGAAAATCATCGGGCCGGTCCTGCAGCACGGTTTTCACAAGGTCCGGCTGGTTGATGATGTAGCTGCGATAGATCAGGTTGCGCCGCTCGGCCATCCAGGCGCGGTAAAGCCGCTCGGGCAGGGCGGCAAACAGATCACCGCGAAAATCGCGGATCTGGCGGCGCAGGCTGCGGCCCCTGGGGTAGGTTTTCGGGCGGGCGGGCAACTCATCCATCTGGCCCATCCTGAACCCTGACAAAGGGTTTTAAGATGCATTGCGGCGAATTCTTGCGCCCGGCATAACGCGCCGCCAAAGGCAAAGGCCCGGCGGTTATGGCAAAATAGTCATAGTTTTCCGGCCTGGCGAAGGCGCGGTAATATTGGAAATGACGGGCGAAAAAGCGTTGTGTTTCAGCACCTTCCACGGTGTCGGCGAAGGCGGCTGAAATAACCAGCGGGTTTTGCGCCCCCTGTGGCGCCACCCCGCTGACCGCAGCCGCATCGGCAAGTGCAAAACAGCCGCCATCGGCCTGGGATGAGACATCGAGCCAGAAAATACGGCTGCTGGCGGCAACAGCGCGCAGGTTCTGGCGCAGGCGCTGCGCGGCAGGCAAAAACGACATCATCGGGATGACCTGGCCAAGCGTGAGCAGCGCAACATGGCCCGGCCCGTTCAGCCGCCCGTCGCGCAGCATATCGCCCAGCAGATCGGTCGCAAGCTGCGCGCCAAGCGAATGGCCGACGACCAGCACCTCGTCGACGCCATCATCCAGCGCGGCCTGCACCTGGTCGGCAAGCGCATTCATGCGCCGCGCAAGGTCGGGGTTGGGCCGGGCCATGTTGCGCGCCGCAAAGGCATAAAGATGCAGCAGATAGTAAATATAGGTGCGATTGTCCTGCCGGCGCAGATATTCGGCGCCGGCAAGGCTTGCGCCAAGGCCCAGCGCCAGCCCCGCCCAGCCGGCAAGCTGCCAGCCCAATGCAGCACCGGCAGTGGCGACCAGCACCTGCCCCATCAGCACCGCCAGCGGGTAGAAAACCGCCAGCATCGGCTGCCAGCGCAGGCGCAGCAGCGCCCAGAGCGCGCCACCCTTCAGATAGGTCCAGCCCGTGCGCAGGGCCAGCGGGTAAATGCCGAAAATCCCCGCCTTCATGGAACTGCGCACAAGGTCATTCCACGGCAATATCCAATGCGCGCTGTGGGTTGATCTGCCCGCCTGCTGCGCGCTGACCTGCCAGCCATAAAACGGGGCGGGGCGGCTGGCGGGTGAAAGGCCAATGCTCTGGCCGGTGATTTCGCCCTGTTTTGCCGCCTCGCTGCGGTAAATCTCGCGGTAGCGGCGCGGCGGGGCCGGGTCATATCCGGGCAGCACGAATACCGCGCGGCGGCGGATGGTTTCTGGCTTTTGCAAGGTGGCGGCGGCGCTCATGCGCCCAGCATAGGGTGCGCCCGTCGCTTGGCAAGATCAGCCGATATTTTGAAGCGACGGAAACATTTCGAGCAGCCAAAAGGAAATGCGGGTGAACTGGCCGGTCAGCAGCATCAGCCCGATGGTCCAGAGCAGCAGGCCCGAGATCCGCTCGATCTTGTCCATATGGCGCAAAAGCACGGTCATCAGCTTGCGTGACGCCCCGAAGAAGAGGGCGAAAAGCAAGAAGGGAATGCCAAGCCCGAAGGCATAGGCGCCCATCAGCACCATGCCACGGGACATGGATTGCTCTTGCGCGACAATGGCCAGAACCGTGGAGAGAATCGGGCCGATGCAGGGCGCCCAGCCCAGCGAAAAGGCGACGCCAAGCACATATGCCCCGAACGGGGTGCCCCCACGGTCGCCCGTTTTGAACCGTGCTTCGCGATTCATGATGCCGATGCGGACGATGCCCAGAAAATGCAGGCCGAACAGCATGACCACGATGCCCGAAATGGTGGGAAACCATTGCCTGAAACCGGCAATGCTGCCTGCCAGCGCGGTTGCGCCAATGGCCAGCAGCAGGAACACGGTAGACAGGCCCAGCACAAAGAATATGGCGGTGAGCAAGGCGCGCCCGCGGCGCGCGCCCATATCATCGAGCGATGCGCCCGTCATGTAAGACAGATAGGCGGGCACGACCGGCAAGACGCAGGGGGAAATGAAACTGATAAAACCGCCAACAAGCGCCACCAGCACGGAGGGCAGCAGCGCTGCCGTGAAGACATCTATTCCAAACATGCGCCCTTGTTAGCGCGCAATCCTGCTGGCGTCACGGGATGAATTGTCACATTCCCGTGGACAGGCCTGCACCGCCGAATTAGCAATGCTGCATGAGGGTTGATCACGAGCTAGATGCGCAGGGGCTGCTATGCCCGCTGCCGGTGCTGAAGGCACGAAAACGGCTGTTGGCATTGGCACCGGGGCAGGTTTTGCGCCTGCTGGCCGATGACCCGGCCGCGGTGATCGACGTGCCGCATTTCTGCACGGAGGCCGGGCATGAATTGCTGGGCAGTGAAGTGGTTTCAGGCAGGCTGCGCGCCTACCTGATTCGCAAAGGGTGAGCTGACCGCCCTATTGGGCGGCCATTTTCTGCGGTGAATCGAGCGCGGCCAGCAGGGCGGCGCGGTCTTTTTCAAACCGGCCGACGGCGGCCAGTTTCACATGGCCAAAACCGCGGATCTTGAGCGGGAGTTCGGCCAGCGCGATGCAGGTTTCCGCCGTTTCAGGCGTGAAACGGGCCGAAACCCTGTCCATATCGCCCTCGTATTGGGTGATCAGCGCGCGCTCCATCTTGCGCTCGGCGCTGCGGCCAAACGGGTCGGCCCATGTGCCGCGCAGGCCTTTCAGGCGCGCCAGCAGGCCAAAGGCGCGCATCATCCAGGGGCCGAATTCAGACTTCACCGGGTTGCCCGACTTATCCTTGCGGCCAAAGATGGGCGGGGCCATGTGGAAGCGCATGTTCCGCACATCCTCAAACTGGGCGGCCACGGCCTTTTCCAGCGTTTCTCGGTGCAGGCGGGCGACCTCATATTCATCCTTGTAGGCCAGCAGCTTGTGGTAGCCCTTGGCCAGGGCCATCGCAAAATCGGCATCGATTTCGCGCGCGCCAGCAATGCGGGCCTTGTAGCGCGCGGCCAGTTTGGCGTTCTGGAACTTCGCCAGATGGTCGGCACGAAAGGCGATTGTGGCCTCCAGGTCCAGCGGTGCTTTTGGGGCATCCGAAGCATGGGCCTGTTCGGGAAAGGCGATGGCCCAGCGCCCGACCTTCAGCGCCAGCTTGTTGCCCGCAACGCCCGCGCCGTTCAGCTCGATCGCGCGTTCAAGCGCCTCCAGCCCCAGTGGCACAAGCCCGGCCTGCCAGGCCGCGCCCAGCAGCAGCACATTGGCGTAAATCGCATCGCCCAGATAACGCTCGGCCATGCGGGTGGCTTCGATCATGGTCAGCGCATCCGCGCCGATGCGCCCGCGCAGGGCGGTTTCCATCTGATCGCCGGGCAATGAGAATTCGGTATCCTTGGTGAAGGCCCCGGTGATGATTTCATGGCTGTTGCAAATGGCGCGCGTGCGCCCGCGCGACATGAGGCCAAGGTTGGGTGTGCCCGACGAGGTGACGATATCGCCGCCGATCAGCGCATCCATTTCGCCATTGGCAACGCGCACGGCTGAAATATCTTCGGGCGTGTTGGCAATGCGGCAATGCACGGTGACGGCGCCGCCTTTTTGCGCAAGGCCGGCCATTTCCATCATGCCAGCACCCTTGCCTTCCAGATGCGCGGCCATTGCCAGCAAGGCGCCCACGGTCACAATACCCGTGCCGCCAACGCCGGTGGCGACAATGTTGAACGTGCCGTTGATGGCGGGCAAGGCGGGTGCGGGCAGGTCGGGAATGTTCACCGATTCAGCCTTTGGTTTTTTCACCTTGGCCCCGGTAAGGGTTACGAAACTGGGGCAAAAGCCGTTCACGCAGCTAAAATCCTTGTTGCAGGCCGATTGGTCGATCTGGCGCTTGCGGCCAAGCTCGGTTTCCAGCGGCAGAATCGCCACGCAGTTGGATTTGACCCCGCAATCGCCGCAGCCTTCGCACACATCGGGGTTGATGAAAATGCGCTTATCGGGGTCGGGGAACTGCTTTTTCTTGCGGCGGCGGCGCTTTTCGGCGGCGCAGGTCTGGATATAGAGCAGCGCGGTGACGCCCTTGATTTTGGACAGGCGGGTCTGCGCATCCATCAGGTTCGCGCGCTCGGTCATGTCCACCCCGCGCGGGAATTGCGCCGGGTCGACATCTTCCTTGTCATCATAAACGACGATCAGTTTTTCAACGCCCATCGCCACCACTTCATGGGCGATTTGCTGGGCGGTCAGCCCGCCTTCATTGGCCTGCCCGCCCGTCATGGCAACAGCATCATTGAACAGGATTTTATAGGTGATGTTCACCCCGGCGGCCAAGGCCGCGCGAATGGCGAGCGAGCCGGAATGGTTGTAGGTGCCATCGCCAAGATTCTGGAAAATATGGTCGCGTGACGAGAAGGGCGCCTCGCCCACCCAATTGGCCCCCTCGCCGCCCATATGGGTGAAGCCGGTGGTTTCACGGTCCATCCACTGCACCATCCAGTGGCAGCCGATGCCCGCATAGGCGCGGGCACCTTCGGGCAGTTTGGTTGAGGAGTTATGCGGGCAACCGGCGCAGAAATACGGCAAGCGCTTGGCGATAGAGGGGGTATTATCGGCCACGGCGGCGGCATCAATCGCAGCGGCGGCGGGGTCGAGCTTGCTATCCCACGCGCCTTCTTCGCGCAGCACGCGGGCAAGGCCACGGGCAATGCCAACCGGGTCGAGCGCCTTTTTCACCGAGAACAGCGTTTCGCCGTTTTCATGCTTCCAGCCGATGACACGGCGGCCATGACGGTCGTTGAAAATGGCTTCCTTGATCTGCACCTCGACCAGCTTGCGCTTTTCTTCCACCACGATGATCAGGTCGAGATGTTCCGACCAGTCGCGGAAGCTCTGCATATCGAGCGGCCAGACCATGCCAACCTTGTAGGTGGAAATGCCCAGCTTTTTGGCCATTGCTTCATCGATGCCCAGAAGCTGGAGCGCCTGAATGGTATCGAGCCATGATTTGCCGGATGAGACGATGCCGATTTTCGCGCCCTTGGCGGGCAGCACCGGATGGTCGAGCCTGTTGGCGCGGCCAAAGGCTTCGGCGGCAAAACGCTTGTAATCGTGCAGGCGCGCCTCTTGCTCGGCGGGCGTGTCGTTGAGGCGGATGTTCAGCCCATCGGCGGGCAACTCGAAATCTGTCGGCAGTTTTACGGTTACACGCTCGGGCGTGCCATCGACCACGCCGGTCGCTTCAACCGTATCCTTGAGGCATTTGATGCCAACCCAGCAGCCGGTATAGCGCGACAAGGCCCAGCCATAGATGCCGTAATCGAGCAATTCCTGCACACCGGCGGGGGCGAGAATGGGCATCATCACATCGACGAGCGCGAATTCGGACTGGTGCAGCGTGGTCGAGCTTTCGGCGGTATGGTCATCGCCCATTGCCACCAGCACGCCCCCCAGCGCCGATGTGCCGGCAAAATTGGCGTGGCGGAAGACATCGCCGCAACGATCCACCCCCGGCCCCTTGCCATACCACAGGCCGAACACGCCATCAAAGCGCCCCTCGCCGCGCAGCTCGGCCTGCTGCGTGCCCCACATGGCGGTGGCGGCAAGGTCTTCGTTCAGGCCGGGGTTGAAGGTGATATCGGCGGCCTGCAAATCTTTTGCCGCGCGCTGATATTGCTGGTCAACCGCCCCAAGCGGCGAGCCGCGATAGCCCGTGACATAGCCCGCCGTGTTATGGCCCGCCGCCGCATCGCGGGCCTTTTGCATGAGCGGCAGGCGCACAAGCGCCTGTGTGCCCGACAGCAGCACATGCTGTTTGGAAAGGTCGAAACGGTCGTGTAAGGATACGTCGCGCAATGTCATGCTGGGCCTCCTGGGTTGCGAATTGGTCTCGCGATAGGTTTGCGCCCATTATACGTCATAATCTCTGACCAAAATAGGGTATATTTTTGGTGCCCCACCTGAAGGGCTTGGAAAGAATCGGCGCGCAGCATAGGGTGCGCCGCAAACAGAAAATTACAAAACAAAATAACTTCCGGGGGGAGGCTGCGCGAAATGGACTGGGACAAGCTAAGAATATTTCACGCGGTGGCCGATGCGGGCAGCCTGACCCATGCCGGCGATGCGCTGCATCTGAGCCAGTCGGCGGTCAGCCGCCAGATCCGCGGGCTGGAGGAAAGCCTGAATGTCACCCTGTTCCACCGCCATGCGCGCGGGCTGATTCTGACCGAGCAGGGCGAATTGCTGTTTGACGCGACCAAGGCAATGACCCGGCGGCTGGATACGGCGGCGGCGCGCATCAAGGATAGTGAGGACGAGGTGTTTGGCGAGCTACGCGTCACCACCACAATCGGCTTTGGCACTTTGTGGCTGGCGCCGCGCATGGGCCAGCTTTACCGCCACTACCCGAACCTGAAGATAGATCTGATGCTGGAAGAACGCGTGCTGGATTTGCCGATGCGCGAAGCCGATATCGCCATTCGCATGAAAGAGCCCAGCCAGGCCGATTTGATCCGCCGCCGGCTGATGGATGTGAATATCCGCCTCTATGCCTCGCCCGAATATCTGGCCAAGCACGGGATGCCGCAAACACCGGCTGAACTGGCCAAACACCGGCTGATCTGCCAAAGCCCGACCGCGCCGCAGGTCAGCGCGGGCGCCGGCTGGATGGCGCCCTATTTGGCCGCCAACGAAACCTCGCTGCTGACGGTGAACAACTATTTCGGCATTTTGCAGGCGGTGCGCTCTGGCCTGGGCGTGGGCGCATTGCCCGACTACCTGACCGCCGATTCCCCCGAGCTGATAAACGTATTGCCCGAAGAGGGCAGCGGCGTGGTGCCGGTCTATCTGGCCTATCCCGAAGAACTGCGCCATTCCAAACGTGTGGCGGTGTTCCGCGATTTTGTCATAGACGAGGTAATCGCCTATCGCAAATCGCTCAAAACCTAGCGGCGGCGTTAACCATTTTTCAAAGCCGCTCTGCTAGCTATGCGTTTATGCGATAGCGGGTATGCGCGGAAAGTGTTGTATTTTTCTTGAACCGGGTGCCGGGCTTACCTATATCCATCGCGAAGCCGGCGGCCATGCCGCCAGTGGTTTCAACCTCCCTGTTGGACTTGGGCCGGGCTTTGCCCGGCCTTTTTTTCGCGCAAAACCCGGCTTTGCTATGTATCTGTGCGAATGCGCAAAGCAGCGTAAATCGGGCAAAACTTCATGAAAGCCGTGGCAATCAGCACGGCCCCGACAAGTATCGCCACCCATTTCCATATGCCAAGCGTAACGACAAATGCCAGCACAACCAGCACGCCGCCGATGACCAGCCGCGCAATGCGGTCGCGCGATCCAAGATTCGTTGTGAACATTCTGCACACTCCTTGCCGACAGGTGTTGAAACTCACTCTAACAACAGGCAGCGTGCTGGCAAATGATTTAGATCAAGCGCGTTGAGGCGGACCAATAAATGACAAGTGATACAGACAACCGCCGTGGCGCAGTTTTGATGATGGTCGCAATGGGCGCCTTCACCATAAATGACGCCTTCATGAAAGAGGCTTTGACACAGCTGCCGCTTGGCCAGTCGCTGTTCTTGCGGGGGCTGGCGGCCAGCCTGTTCACCGCCCTGATCACCTGGCATGGCGGCGGATTTGCCAGCCGCCCAAACCGCAGCGAGCGGCGCGCCATCGGGTTGCGCACCATTGGTGAGATTGGCGGCACGGGCTGCTTCATGGTGGCGCTGTCGCATATGCCCCTGGCCGATCTGACGGCGATTTTGCAGGCCCTGCCGCTGTTTGTTACACTCGCGGCGGCTGTATTTTTGCGCGAAACCGTGGGCTGGCGGCGCTGGTCGGCCATTCTGATGGGCTTTAGCGGCGTGCTGCTGATCGTGCAGCCCGGCGGGTCCACCTTCAGCCCCTATGCGCTGCTTGCATTATTGGCGGTGGTGTTCATCACGCTGCGCGACCTGTCGACACGGCGCATTGCCGGGCGCATGTCCTCGGCACTCATTGCGCATATCACCGCGCTTGCGGTCACAGCACTTGGCATTGTGCTGTTGCCTTTTGCAGCCTGGGAGCCTGTGACATGGGGCGCCATCCTGCCGCTCATGGGCTCGGCGATCTTCCTGTCGGCGGGCTATCTGACGGTGGTCGCCGCCACCCGCACTGGCGATATCGGCTTTGTTGCCCCGTTCCGCTATACTGGGCTGGTCTGGGCGATTGTGCTGGGGCTGGTGTTCTTCGCCGAAATCCCCTCGGTTTACATGCTGTCGGGTGCGGCAATCATCGTTGCGGCGGGGCTCTATGCCTTCTGGCGCGAACGCCAGCTACGCGATCAGATGCGCAAAGGCGCCGCAAACCCGGCCACGCCGCTGACCGACCGTGCCAAGCTCGACGCCAAGTGAATCCGCCGCCCGCCAGAGCGGGCTTTCAGGGTCTTCTTTGGCAATCGTTGCATAATGAAATTCGTGCCCGCGCCGGGGCGCATCGCCAAACGGGCCGCCCAGCGGGCTGAGGTGCCGGTAGCCGAGCGTAAGCTTGCGCTGCGCAAAGCTGGTTTCCACGGGCAGCAGGCCAAGCATCTCGTGGCGCATACCGTCACCATCAACCAGCCCCGCCCCCAGCACCATATAGCCGCCGCATTCCCCATATACCGTTGCACCGCGCGCAACCGCTGCCACCATACCGGCACGAAACCGGCCGGCCTGTGCTATCTGGCCTGCATGTAGTTCCGGATAGCCCCCCGGCAGAAACACCGCATCAGCCTCCGCCGCTGGCCCTTCATCGGCGAGCGGCGAGAATGGCATCACCTGCGCCCCCGCGCGGCGCCACCCCTCCAGCATATGCGGATAGGCGAAGGCGAAAGCCACGTCGCGCGCCACGGCAATGCGCTGGCCCGGCGGCGGCAGACCAACGGGCAGTGGCGCGGGCGCGACCGGGGCGGCCACTGCACGCAGCGCATCCAGATCGACATGCGCCGCCACATGCGCCGCCATAGCCGCCAGCCGCGCGGGTAAGCCCGCATCCTCGCCCGCCTGCACCAGCCCCAAATGGCGGGACTCCTGCGCCATCACCGCATCACGCGGCACAGCCCCCAGCACCGCCAGCCCGTAATGCCCCAAAGCCGCGCGCAACATCGCCTCGTGCCGCGCCGAGCCTACCCGGTTGAGAATCACCCCGGCCATCTTTTGCTCATAAATATCCCCGCCGGAGGCACCTGCCCGCCCGGCAAGCGCCAACCTCAGCCCATGCAGCGCCGGTGCAACCGTCTGCGCCGCCCGGCTGGCATCGACGACCAGCACCACCGGCAGGTTCAAAACACTCGCAAGCTCGGCAACCGCGCCGCGCCCCATCGGGGTGTTCACATCCGGCGCGCCGTCAAACAGGCCCATCGCCCCTTCGACAAGCAGCACGTCCCCGCCTTGCGCAGCAGCCAGTCCGCGCAGTTGCGCGGGCGGCATCGCCCAGGCATCGAGGTTGACACATTCCCGCCCGCTCGCGGCGGCATGAAAGGCCGGGTCAATGTAATCCGGCCCGCTTTTGGCGGCACGCATGTCCAGCCCGCGCGCCCGAAAGGCGGCCAGCAATCCGGCAACAATCATGGTTTTACCGGCGCCGGAAGCCGGGGCGGCAATGACCAGCCCGCGGCTCATTCTGCCAGCGGGTTCAGCTTGCGCGGCCCGTTGCCGCTTTGCCATTCCAGCGCCAGGCGCAGGCTGGCATTCTGCCCGATGCAGATGATGGCGGGCGGCTGAATATCATGCGCCACAATATCATCCGCCACCCGGCCAAGCGTGGTCTCCAGCACCTGCATTTCCGGCAGGGTTGCGTTCACCACCACGGCCACCGGCTCATCCGCGCTGCGCCCGTTGCCCAACAAATGCCCGGCAATCTCGCCAATATGCTTGATGGCCATATACAGCACCAGCACCGGGCAGGCACGGGCAATGGCGGGCCAGTCGATCTGGCTGGGCGTGGCGCCCGATTGGTCATGCCCGGTAAGGAATGTCACCGAATGGGTGATGTCGCGATGCGTCACCGGAATGCCCGCATAGGCCAGCCCGCCAATGCCCGCCGTAATACCCGGCACGATACGGAACCTGATGCCCGCAGCCACCAGCGCCAGCGCCTCTTCCCCGCCACGGCCAAACACGAACGGATCGCCCCCTTTCAGCCGCAGCACCCGCTTGCCATCCCTGGCCAGCGCAATCAGCCGCAGGGAAATATCGCCCTGTTTGGGCGAGGGTTTGCCGCCGCGTTTTCCCGCATAAATCTGCTCGGCTGCCGGGTTGGCCCAGGCCAGAATCTGCGGTGAAACCAGCGCATCATAAACCACCACATCGGCCGATTTGAGCGCGTGCAGGGCGTGGAGCGTCAGCAGTCCCGGATCACCCGGACCGGCCCCGACAAGCCAAACGCTTCCCGGCTGAAACGCCGGGAACTCTGCGCCCGATGCAATGTCGGACAGCGCGCTCATGCGCGCACCTTGGGGCGCAGCACATGCGGGATGGCAGGGTCGTAAAGCGCGGATTCCCTGAAATCGGTGATGCCACCCAGCGCCGGACCCACAAAAATCAGCGCCGTGCGGGTGATCTTTTCAGCCCGCACCTTGGCATGGATGTCAGACAATGTGCCACGAATGATCATCTCATCGGGCCAGCCGACGCGATAAGCCACAACCACCGCGCAATCTTCCCCGTAAAAAGGCGACAGGCGTCGTTCGATATCACGCAGCGCGCGCACCCCAAGGTGAATGGCCAGCGTGGCACCCGTGCGGCCGAAATTCTCCAGCGTTTCACCCGGCGGCATATCGGTCGATTTCATCGACACCCGCGTCAGCACGATGGATTGCGCGATTTCGGGGATGGTCAGCTCCTGCCCCAAAGCCGCCGCGGCTGCGGCATAGGCGGGCACGCCGGGGGTGATGTCGTAAGGAATGCCATCGGCCCGCAAGCGGCGGATTTGCTCGGCAATCGCGCCGTAAAGCGACGGGTCGCCGGAATGCACACGCGCCACATCCTGCCCGCGCGCATGGGCGGCGACAATCTCGGCATGGGTGTCATCCAGCGTCATTGGCGCGGTATCAAGCACGCGCGCGCCTTTTGGCGCAATCGCCACCACCTCGGCAGGCACAAGCGAGCCAGCATAAAGGCAAACGGGGCAGGATCTGATCAGCCGCGCGGCCTTGAGCGTGAGCAGTTCCGGGTCTCCCGGCCCGGCGCCGATGAAATGGACGGTCATGCGCGTGCCTCCTGTCTGGTGGCCAGATCGCCGTCAATCTTGCGCGCATAGCCACGCGGTGTAAACATGCGCGGCCCTTGCCCAAGCTGCGCCAGCCGGGTGTTGGACGAGCCGACCAGCACCACGGTAAGCATGTCGACCTCGTCGACCTTTAGCGCATCCAGCCTGCGATACCGCACATGCTCGCTTGGGCGGCCAAGGTTGCTGGCCAGCATGACCGGCGTATCGGCAGGGCGGTGTTGCAGCAGAATTTCGCGTGCCTCGGCCAGCAAGGTGCGGCGGGTTCTGGAGACGGGGTTGTAAAATGCAATCACGAAATCACCCTCTGCGGCGGCTTTCAGGCGGCGGATGATATCGGCGCGCGGGGTGAGCAGATCGGACAGGGAGATCGTGCAGAAATCATGGCCGAGCGGCGCGCCGGCGCGGGCCGCAGCACCTTGCAGGGCGGAAATTCCGGGCGAACAGATGACTTCGGCGCGTTTGGCGGCGTCAGAGACACCCTGCGCATCAACGCCACGGTCGAGCAGTTCGAACACCAGTGCGGCCATTGCATAAATACCGGCATCGCCCGAACAGACAAGCGCCACATTATGCCCTTCGCCCGCGCGTTCCAGCGCGTGGCGGCAGCGATCCTCCTCGCCACCCAGCGGAAAGTCGGCGCGTTTCTTGCCCGCGGCAAGCGGGCCGAGCAGGTCGATATAGAGACCGTAGCCGACAAGTTCCTCCGCCTCGGCCACAAGGCGGCTGACCTCGGGCGTGCGCCAGGCGGCCTGGCCGGGGCCGATGCCCACGACCGAAAGCCGCCCGCGCGCGCGGCCCGGCAGACGGGTCAGCGGTGCGGGGGCAAGGGCGAGCGCACAGGTGGCATTGGCCGTCTTGCGTTTTGCAATTAATAGCTTTGCTTCCGGGCCAGCGGCGGCGAGTGCTGCGGCTTCGGCGACGCCGTGGCAGCCGACTTCGGCAAAAACCACATCCGACGGGGTTTGAAGCCGGGGGGTTTCGGCCTCGAGCTGTTGTGCCGTGAACAGCCTGAACGGGCGGCCAAGCGCATGGGTGAGCAGGTTCATCGCCGGCTCATCGGCCTTCAGGTCGAGCGAGAAGACACCGGCGATGGCGGCGCGCGCGATATTGGCCTCGGCCAATGCGCTGTCAACCAGTGCCGCCAGCTCTTCTGGCGGGCAATTGCGCGCGCAGCCCACGCCAAGGGTAATTTGCAACGGATGATAGGCAAGCGTTTCAGCATCGGCCACAGGCGCAAGGCCCGTGACGATGCGCACAGGGTTTTCTGACGCCGCGCGCGGCGTCACGGCGGCTTGCCCGCCGTGGTTTGGCAAGGCCAAACCAGAAAACCCGGGCCCGGCCCCGGCCCAAGGGTCTTGCCCCGTCAGCGCCACACCTGCCCCGGCCAGCAGGCGCGCTGTGGCCTCTTTTGCCAGTTCGGGGTTGGCCAGCGCCCAGCCTGCGGGGGGTTCATCCAGCCCCAGGCCAAGCGTGACATCGCCCGCCGTGGTAACTGCCGCCACCCCGCCCAGCAGTTCGGAAATGTCGCGCGCCAGACGGTTTGCACCATGATGCCCGCCAAGCAGCGGCACAACCACCGCGCCATCATCGGACACAGAGACAACGGCAGGCTCGGCGCGTTTGTCGGCCAAAAGCGGCGCAACGGCGCGAATAAGAATACCGCTGGCGCAGACGCCAATGACCGGAATGCCGGCGGCAAACAGGTCGCGCGTATGGTCAAGCGCATTGTCAAAGAAGGCATCGGCCTGGTCAACGCGGCCCGCACGGCCGTGGATCTGGGCACCCAGATGTTTGGCAATGCGGGCAGCGGTGGCCATGCCAGACGGCCCAAGCGCCAGAATAACGGGTGTTACAGCCAAGGATCGGCCCCTTTCGTGATGAGGATCATGGAAAAATACGGCGCCTTGTCCGGCGCGTCGACCAATGATACGACCAGTTCATTCGGCAGGGTCGCATGGGCAACGTAGCAAGCCTGGTCCAGCAGGCCAAGCCGTTCGATCACGCCACGGATTTTGCCCAAATGGCGGCCAACCTTCATGATGACCACCGATTCCGCGCCCTCGATCCGCGTGGCAAGCTCGGCTTCGGGCAACGGGCCGGGCAGCACGGTAAGGCGCTCGTTGCGCGCCACAAGCGGGCGGCCCGCCCGCGCCGCCCCTGCGGTGATCGAGGTGACGCCGGGCACAACCTCGACTTCAAAATGCGCGCTCAGGCGAGCGAAAAGATACATGAACGAGCCGTAGAAGAACGGGTCGCCCTCGCAAAGGCACACCACATCGTCACCCGCTTCAAGGGCGGCGGCAATGGCGGCGGCGCCCACGTCATAGGCGGCCTGGGCGGGGGCACGCGCCACGCTCATGGGGATGTTGATGGGAATTTCAACCGCATCGGGCGCGATATGCCGGGCGGCAATGGCGCGGGCAAAACTGGCACCACCTTCCAGCACCGGATAGGCCAGCACGCGCGCACCGGCCACCAGCCTGGCGGCGCGCAGCGTCATCAGATCCGGATCGCCCGGGCCAAGGCCCACGCCATATAGCTTGCCGCTCATCTTTTGATCAGGCTCCATTGGGTGACGGGCATTTGCGGCTTCATGCCGGTCAGCCCGCCAAGCGGGGAGGCGCGGTCAACCGAAATGCGCACCAGCTCGCCGCCCTGAGCCTTGTAAAGGTCGAGCAACTGGCGTTCGGAGTCCAGCGTGACGGCATTGATGACAAGCCGGCCAAGCGGGCGCAATGCCCCCCAGGCCGCAGCAAAGGCCGCCGGACTCAGGCCTCCGCCGATAAACACCGCATCGGGTGCGGGCAGGTCGGCAAGCGCATCCGGCGCCTCGCCCTCGATCAGTTGCAAACCCGGCGCGCCAAGGGCTTGTGCATTGTCTGCCGCCATCGCGCGGCGGTCGGCGCGCGGCTCTATGCCAATGGCGCGGGCGTAGCGGGCGGCGCGCATCCATTCAATGGCTACAGAACCAGAGCCGCAGCCGATATCCCATAGCAGCGCGCCGCGCATGGGCATGAGCTTGGCCAGGGTCACGGCGCGCAACTCGCGCTTGGTCATCGTGCCATCGGAGCGGAACAGATCATCGGCCAGGCCCGGCACGCGGGGCATAAGTGCTGCACCGGGGGCGGCAATGCACTCCACCGCCAGCGTGTTGAAGGCGGGCACGATATGGTTCCAACCCTCGGCTGTGCCGTCAAATCGCTGCTCGTCCGGCCCGCCCATTGCCGCCAGCACGGTCATCCGGCTGGCGCCATAACCGCGCGCGAGCAGAAATTCGGCAATCTGGCCGGGGGTTTCGGCGCCGGTGGTCAGGATCAGCAGCCGCGCATCGGGCTGGATGAAGGCAATCATCTGGGCAACCGGGCGGCCATGCACGGTAAGGGTTTCAAGATCGGCCATCGACCAGCCCATGCGCGCGGCGGCAAGCTGGAAGGCCGAGACCTGCGGGTAATAGACGATTTCCGCCGGAGGAATGGCGCGGCCAATACGCGCGCCTACCGAGAACCAGAGCGGATCGCCGGTCACAAGTATCACCACGCGGCGGGATCTGAGCGCAACAAGCTGGTCGATGAGCGCGTTGAACGGCGAAGGCCAGGCGATGCGTTCGGCGGTATTGTCGGGCGTCAGGCTGTGGTGCCGGTCGCCGCCAACAATAACCTCGGCGGCATCGACCACGGCACGGGCAGCGGGGGTGAGGCCGGAGAGTCCATCTTCGCCGATGCCGACAATATGCAGCCAGGGGGTCATGGTTTTGCCCCAATGGCCAGCGCGTTGAGCGCGGCAGCGGCAATGGCCGAGCCACCGCGACGGCCCAATAGCGTGATGAACGGCACACCGCGCGCATTGGCCGCCAGTTCGGCCTTGCTTTCGGCGGCGCCGACAAATCCGACGGGAAAGCCAAGGATGGCGGCGGGCTTCGACCAGCCTTCGTCGAGCTTTTCAAGCAGGTGGAACAGCGTGGTCGGGGCATTGCCGATGACCACGATCGCGCCTGCAAGCTGGTCTTGCCACAGTTCCACCGCCGCCGCGCTGCGCGTGGTGGACAGATGCGCGGCAAGAATGGGCGTTTCGGGGGCGTTGAGCGTGCAGACAACCTGACTGCCCTGCAAATTGCGGCGGATAATGCCGCTGGCGACCATTTCACAATCGCATAATATCGGCGCGCCCGCGCGCAATGCCGCCTGCCCTGCTGCCGCCAGTTCGGGGCTGGCGCGCAAATCGGCCGGCAGGTCTGTCATGCCGCACGCATGGATGAGGCGCACGGCGACATCGGCAAGGTCGGCGGGCAGGGCCGACAGGTCCGCCTCGGCCCGCACGGTGGCAAAACTGGCCTCATAAATCGCGGCGGGGTCGCGGATATAATCCATCATTTCAATCGCTTGCGCACGCTTTCCGGCCCATGCGGGTGCTTAGCCTGCGGATAGGGCGGATGCACATGATCATGGTCGTGGCCATGATGATGATGGTGGTGGTCGTGATTGTGGTCGTGATCATGGTCGTGATCATGATCGTGGCTGTGGCCATGCGCGTGATCATGTTCATGGTCGTGATGATGATGGTGGTCCATGTCCAGACGGCAGGCGCCTGTGCAGAACGTGTCGCACAGATCGCAGTTATCCACCGTTGCGCCGGGGGCCGATGCGCCCTGGCCCTCAACATGGTGGTGGTGGCTTTCCTGCACCATGCCGACCTCGGCCTCAAACCCCAGCACCTGCGCGCGGTATTTGCACATGGCGCAGTTCATCAGGTTTTCGCCCTCCAGAATTTCGCGCACGCGTTCTGCAAAGGTTTCAATGACCTTAGGGTGGTCGTTCAGATAGGGAGCCTTGATGATTTCGATGGCGGGATTGGCGGCGGCAGCCTCGTCGGTGAAGCCGTAAATCCGGTCGATCAGCACACCCGCAAACAGGAAATAGGGGAAGACGACAATGCGCTTATAGCCGAGCTTCACGGCATGGTTCAGCGTCGGCTCGACCAGCGGGAAGGTCACGCCGGAATAGCCGACCTCGACCCAGCCAAAGCCCATGCCTTCCTGCAACAGCCGCGCAACCTTGGAGACATTGGCATTGGCATCCGGGTCGGACGCGCCGCGCCCGATGACCACAAGACAGGTATCTTCCAAAGCCACGGGGTTTTTGGCATTGGCGGCATCCAGCGCCTCGGTCACGCGCGCGGCGGCGGCGGCGATCATCTTCGGGTCCACTCCCAACTCGCGGCCATAGGAAATTTTGATGCCATGCCTGGCGGCATAGGTGTTCAGCACGGTGGGAATGTCGTTTTTGGCGTGCATGGCGGCAAACAACATGCCCGGCACGGCAAGGATATGGTCGCATCCCCTGGCGCGCAGCGCATCAAGCCCGTCGCGCATTACAGGGTTGGCAAATTCCAGATAGCCGTAATCGACCGGCCATTCGGGAAAATGCGGGGCGAGCCGGTCGGCCAGCACCCGAAATTCATCAACCGCTTCCTGCGAGCGCGATCCGTGCCCGCAGACCATGACGCCAAACCTGGCCATCAGCGGCGGCCGTGACGGCGCGCGATAACCACGGCGGAAATGATGACCGCAACAACAAGGCCAATGCCAAAGGCGTGTTCGGCATTTTGGCCCAGCAACGTGCCGTGGCCGGGATGCGCCGATGCGGCCGTGGCGGTGAGGGTCAGCAGGGTGGCGAGCTTTTTCATCAATCTGTCCTTTCATGGCTGGTGGCGCCCGAAAGAAAAGCACGGGGCGCTAGCGGCCCCATATGACAGTTTTCGCCTTGGCCCCCTGATTGGGTCAGCCCACCGCGAAACGCGCTTTCAGCCCCGGGCGGGGCACCGTCTGATGCCCCGTTGATAACCCGCAACAGCCGCGCCGTGCAAGCGATGAACGACTAGGCAAGCGCCAAAAGCGCCTCCAGATCTATGCGGCTGTTGTTCATCTTCAGCGCACCGCTGGCGTCGCGCGGCCAGTCTTCCTTGGCGCGGTCCCAATAAAGCTCGACCCCGTTGCCATCCGGATCATCCAGATACAGCGCCTCGGAAACACCGTGATCGGCCGCGCCGGTAAGCTGCAGGCCGGCATCAAGCACGCGTTTGAACGCATTGGCCAGGTCGGCGCGGGTCGGGTAAAGAATTGCCGTATGATACAGGCCGGTATGGCCCGGCGGCGGTGGCGTGCCGCCAAGGCTTTCCCAGGTGTTCAGCCCGATATGGTGGTGGTAGCCGCCAGCCGAGATAAAGGCAGCGCCGCTGCCGTAACGCTGCACAAGCTCAAAGCCCAGCACACCGCAATAAAAACCAAGCGCGCGCTCCAGATCGGCGACTTTCAGATGCACATGGCCAATGCGTGTGCCCGCGGCAATGGGTGAGTTATGTGACATGATTACCCTCATTGTTTCTGTCAGGAATATAATGGGCGCAGAGCGCAACGCCAGGGGGCAACCTGGAAACGATCTATTTCGAATCATGCTGGTCAGTGGCGGGGTGGCGCGCTATCAGGCGGCATGGATAGTTACACAATCGACCGGCTTGGCCATGAGGGTGATGGCATTGCCGCCACACCAAACGGCGCAGTTTACGCCCCCTTCACCCTGCCCGGCGAAGTGGTGCGCGGCAGGCTTGAGGGCGCGCGGCTTTTCGATGTTCAACTGCAAAGCCCCGCGCCGACGCGCGTTGCCGCCCCCTGCCCGCATTTCGGGCGCTGCGGCGGGTGCAGCCTGCAACATGGCCATGATGATTTTCTGGCCGCCTGGAAGCAGGAGATCGTGCAGCGCGCGCTTGCCGCTCAGGGGCTGGAAACCGCGTTTCGCTCCGTGCAGACCTCGCCCAGCCATAGCCGCAGACGCGCGACATTCACCGCGCGGCGCACGCGCAAAACCGTGCAGATCGGGTTTTTCGAGGCGGGCAGCGAGCTGCTGGTGGATCTGGCGGAATGCCACATTCTGCGCCCCGCGCTCATGGCCGCCCGCCCCACGCTGGCCGCCATTACCCGCGCCGGTGGCAGCCGCAACGGTGTGTTGAAGCTGACGGTGACAGAGTCGCTTGAAGGGTTGGATATTCTGGTGAGCGGGGGCAAGCCGCTCGACATTACCCTGCGCGCCACGCTGGCCGCGATTGCCGAGGCCAATGACATTGCCCGCCTGACATGGGATGACGACCAGATCGCCCTGCGCCGCCGCCCCGTGCAGCCGTTTGGGGCGGCCCGCGTCGCCCCGCCGCCCGGCGCGTTCCTGCAAGCCACGGCTGAAGGTGAGGCCGCGCTGCTTGCCGCCCTGCGAGTGGCCCTTGGCCCGGCCCGGCGCGTGGTGGATCTGTTCGCCGGTTGCGGCACGTTTTCACTGCCCGTGGCGGAAACTGCCGAAGTGCTGGCCGTTGAAGGCGATGCGCCGATGGTTGCAGCACTTGACCGTGGCTGGCGCGAGGCCAGGGGCCTGCACCGGGTTGAGGCCGTCGCGCGTGATTTGTTCCGCCGCCCGCTTCTGCCCGCCGAGTTCAAGACCTATGATGCCGTCATCATCGACCCGCCCCGCGCCGGTGCTGCTGCGCAAATGGCCGCGCTTGCGCTTTCCTCCATCGGCAGGGTTGCGGCGGTGTCTTGCAGCCCCGTCACCTTTGCGCGCGATGCCAAAACCCTGTGTGATGCCGGATTTACACTGGATTGGGTGCAGGTGGTCGACCAGTTCCGCTGGAGCGGCCATGTCGAGCTTGCCGCCCAGTTTACCCGCTAGCGCGCCTGTGGCTGCGAAACAGCGTGTAAAGCCCGCTGGCCACGATAATCGCGCTGCCGATCAGGGTTAATGTGTCGGGGCGCTCGGCAAAAACGGTCATGCCAATGACCATTGCAAAAATGAGCCGCGTATAACGAAACGGCGCAACAAGCGCGATATCGCCGCTGCGCATGGCGCGGGTCAGCGAATTGTAACCGACCACGCCAAACAGCACCGCCAGCGCCAGAAACCCCATTTGCCCAAGACTAGGCAGCGCCGCACCACCGCTGAAAGCCAGCGCGATAATACCGGCAATCACCATCATCAAAAACCCGTAAAGGCCCAACTGTGCATTTGTCATGGAAACGGGTGCCGCACGTGTGGCCAGATCGCGCCCGGCAAACCCCAGCGTGCCGATGACCGCGAAAAGCGAAGCGGGGGTGAAGCCATCGAGCCCCGGCCGCAGAATTAGCAACACACCCAGAAAGCCCGCGCCTATTGCCAGCCAGCGGCGCGGGCCAACATATTCACCAAAGAACACCACGGCACCCGCCGCAACCACCAGCGGCGTGGCCTGCAAAATCGCAGAGGCCGATGAAAGCGGGGTCAGCGCAATGGCAAGGGTATAGCCAAGCCGCCCCGTCACCTCGCAAACCCCGCGCAGCAGCATCGGGGTGGAGGTGGCTGCCGGGTGGCGCAGCGTTTGGCCCTGCGCGCGGCCGATCAGGGCAAAGGCCAGCATTCCGCCAAGCCCGAACAGAATCAGCACCTGCCCGACCGGCAGCGACACGGTCAGCTTTTTGATGAATGTATCCTCAAGCGCAAAGCCCGCCATCGCCAGCACCATCAGCAGCGGGCCGCGCACAGGGGCGGCGGCAGGCACGGGCTTACCCAATTTGGCCCTGATTTCCGCCCGTCTGGCCGCGATGCAGCAAAACATGGTCCAAAAGCGTGCAGGCCATCATCGCTTCGCCCACCGGCACGGCGCGGATGCCGACACAAGGGTCGTGGCGGCCCTTGGTGACAATGCGCGTCGCCTCGCCCGATTTGGTGATCGTGTCGCGCGGGGTCAGGATGGAGGAGGTCGGCTTGACCGCGAAGCGGCACACCACATCCTGCCCGCTGGAAATACCCCCCAGAATGCCGCCCGCGTTATTGGCCGAAAATTCCGGCCCGTTCGGCCCCATCGTCATTTCATCGGCATTTTCTTCGCCGCTCAGGCGGGCCGCGCCCATGCCGGCCCCAATTTCAACGCCCTTGACCGCGTTGATCGACATCATCGCGGCGGCGATATCGGTGTCGAGCTTGGCATAGATCGGCGCGCCAAGACCGGCCGGCACGCCGCTGGCCGTAACCTCGACGACCGCACCAATGGACGAGCCCGCCTTGCGCAGATCATCAAGATATGTTGCCCAAGTTTCGGCCATTTCCGCATCGGGGCACCAGAAGGGGTTTTCGGATATCTGGCCAAGGTCAAAGCGGCTGCGGTCAATCTCATGCACGCCCATCTGCACCATATAGCCGGTAATTTTCAGCCCCGGCAGCAGCGCGGCCAAAGCCGCCCGCGCCACAGCCCCAGCCGCCACCCGCGCCGCGGTTTCGCGCGCCGACGAACGCCCGCCGCCGCGCGGGTCGCGGATGCCATATTTGGTGAAATAGGTGTAATCGGCATGGCCGGGGCGGAATTTCTGTGCAATCTCGGAATAATCCTTGCTGCGCTGGTCGGTGTTCTCGATCATCAGCTGGATGGGCGTGCCGGTGGTGCGCCCCTCGTAAACCCCCGACAGAATGCGCACCACATCCGCCTCGCGCCGCTGGGTGGTGTATTTGTTCTGGCCCGGTTTGCGCGCATCCATAAAGGGCTGAATATCGGCCTCGCTCAGCACAAGCCCCGGCGGGCAGCCATCGACCGTGGCGCCAAGGGCCGGGCCGTGGCTTTCACCCCAAGTGGTGACACGAAACATATGTCCGAATGTATTCATCGACATGGCAACAGCCCCCTTTTGCCGCTTTCACCCCCGCAAATAGCCCAATGTGCGCCGCGCGCCCAGCGCAAAAGCTACTTTTGCCGATCACGCCGCATGGCGGGGCCGCTATCGGGGCGCGGATTGGCAGCGCCCGAAACCGGTGCCTGCGCCGACACATTGCTGCGGCTTTCGCGCCAGACAATGAACACGCCCGATGCAATGATGATGCCAGCGCCCACCCCGACCCAGATATCGGGCAGCTCGTTGAAAAACAGCGCACCAAACGCCACGGCCCACAGAATTTGCGAATATTGCAGCGGGGCGATCAGCACGGCGGGGGCTGCACGATAGGCGGCAATGATCAGCGATTGCGCGATCACCCCGATCACCCCGATGGCCGCAAAGGCCCCAAGGTCCAGCCCCTGCACAGGCACATAAACCCACGGCATGAGCGCGCCCATAACCATGATTGTAACGATCATCGGAATGAGGATCATCACGGCCGAACGCTCTTCGCCCGAAATCTTGCGCACGATGATGTTGGAAAACGCGCTGGCCGTGGCCGCCCCAAGCGCGGCCAGATGGCCAAGCGTAAACTCGGCCGCACCGGGGCGCAGCACGACCATGACACCGATAAAGCCGACCACCACCGCAAGGCCACGGCGCAGGCGAATGACCTCGCCCAGAAACGGCACGGCCAGCACGGTCACCAGCAGCGGGGCGGCAAACAGCAGCGCGTAGACCTCGGTCATCGGCAGCACGGAAAACGCATAAAACCCGCCCGCCCCGCCGATAAGCATACACAGCGTGCGGATGAGGATGAGCCACGGATGGCGCGGGCGGAACGTGTCGACCGCACGGTCGCTGACAATCGACATGCTGACCGGCACAAAGGCAAACAGCGTGGAAAACAGGATCACCTGAAACGGCGCATAGGCACTGCCGAGCGTTTTGATAATCGCATCATGCCCCGAAAACAGCGCAAAGCCGAGGATTGCAAGGCCAACGCCCCGGCCAAGATTTTGCGTAGTGTTCATAGCGAATGGTCCTGAAGCGCGGTTTTGCAACACCCTAGGCATTGGGTGGTGGAGAGCAAGGGGGAATGCGAATTTCAACTATCGCTACCCCCCCTTGCACATCCCCCACACGCCGCTATGCTTTGCCTCACCTCGGGGGGGCCTTTTGGCCTGAGATGCGCTTGCGCGGACCCGTCGAACCTGAACCGGATGATACCGGCGTAGGGAAGGTGTGGGAATTCTCTCCATCTGCCTTGCGTCGCAGCTTATGGAGAAACCGATGAACAATCGCCTAACCCTTGCTGCGGCCCTTGTTGTTGCAACAGGTGCTGCCAGCGCCCAGACCACCACGCCCGAACTGGTGGTTTATACCTATGACAGCTTCGCCTCGGAATGGGGCCCCGGCCCGGCCATAAAGGCCAGCTTTGAAGCGAGCTGCGCCTGCACGCTGACCTTTGTGGCCGCGGGCGACGGGGCCGAGGTGCTGAGCCGTTTGCGCCTTGAGGGCAGCCGCAGCCCGGCCGATGTCGTGGTCGGGCTGGATAGCAGCCTGATCCCGATGGCCAATGACTCCGGCCTGTTTGCACCGCATGGGCAGGATATGGCCGCGCTCACCCTGCCGATTGACTGGGATGATGCCACCTATCTGCCCTTTGATTGGGGCTATTTCGCCTTTGTCTATGACACCACGCGCGTTGAAACCCCGCCCACCAGCTTTGTGATGCTCGATGCGCTAAATTACAGCATCATCTTACAAGACCCGCGCTCCTCTACCCCCGGGCTTGGCCTGCTGCTCTGGATCAAGGCGGCCTTTGGCGACCGGTCCGGCGCGCTGTGGGACGGGCTGGCCGACCAGATTGTCACCGTCACCCCCGGCTGGTCAGAGGCATATGGCCTGTTCATCGCGGGCGAGGCGGATATGGTGCTGAGCTACACAACCTCGCCCGCCTATCATGCGATAGTCGAGGGCGATGAGACCAAAGCCGCCGCGACCTTCGCCGAAGGGCATTACATGCAGATCGAGCTTGCCGCGCAACTGGCCAGCAGCGACCAGCCGGAACTGGCCGCCGCCTTCATGGCGCATCTGCTCAGCCCGGCGGTGCAAGATGTCATTCCCACAACCAACTGGATGTATCCGGCGGCGCAATCCGCCCCACTGCCCGAAGGGTTTGCGCAAGCGCCAGAGCGTGCGTTGAACTACCCCACCGAATGGATTGCCGAAAACCGTCAGGCGGCGGTTGACGAATGGCTGGCCGCGCTGGCGCGCTAGCAGGCTGGGTTGCGCTGGCGGCTGTGGGGCTGATCAGCCTTGCGCCGCTGGCCGCCCTGCTGGCCCAGCCGGGCCAATGGCCGCAATCCTATGCGCTGGGGGTGCTGCGCTTCACTTTGTGGCAGGCGGCACTGTCTGCGCTTATCAGCGTGGGGCTGGCCATTCCACTTTCCGCGGCGCTGGTGCATCGGCGCTTTGCGGGCAAACAGGTGCTGCTGGCCTTGCTGGGCGCGCCGTTCCTGCTGCCGGTGGTGGTGGCGGTGTTCGGGGTTCTGGCGGTTTGGGGCCGCTCGGGCTGGGTCGCGTCGCTGCTTGGACTGCCGATAGATATATACGGGCTGCCGGGCCTGCTTTTGGTGCATGTGTTTTTCAACCTGCCGCTGGCCACACGGCTGATATTGCAGGGCTGGGCACTGGTGCCGCCCGAACATTTGCGCCTGTGCGCGCAGCTTGGTCTGGGTTGGCGCGGGCAATGGCGGGTGCTTGGCGCGCCCTTGCTGCGCGCCAGCCTGCCCGGCGCGCTGCTCGTGGTGTTCCTGTTCAGCGTTACGAGTTTCGCAGCGGCGCTTATCCTTGGTGGCGGGCCCGGTGCCACAACCGTGGAGCTGGCGATTTATCAGGCCCTGCGGCTGGAGTTCAACCTGGGTGGCGCGGCGCGGCTGGCTTTATTGCAACTGGCCATATGCCTTGTGGTTGGGATATTGGCGCTGCGCTTTGCACGCCCGGTTGGCTTTGGGGCCGGGCTGGCGCTGGCCGACATATCCCTGCCCCGCGCGCGCTGGCTGGTTTGGGGCGACCGCGCCATACTGGTGCTGGCCGCCGCCTTTCTGATGCTGCCCTTGCTGGCCATTGTGCTGAACGGGCTTGCCGGGCTGCCCGATATGCCTGCCGCTGTCTGGGCGGCGCTGGCGCGCAGCCTTGGTGTTGCGCTTGGCTCGGGCGCCCTGGCCCTATGCGCCGCAGTGGCATTGGCCGCTCTTCTGCTGCGGCTGCATAGCCGCACGGCCCGCGGGGTCGAGGCCGGCGTCATGCTCAGCCTTGCCGCATCGCCCTTTGTGCTGGGCACCGGGCTGTTCATTCTGCTCAACCCCGTTATCGCGCCCGCGCGCCTTGCCTTGCTGCTGACCGGGCTGATCAACGCCGTTCTGATTCTGCCGATATTGCTGCGCCTGTTCATCCCGGCCCTGGCGCAGATTGCCGCCGATTACGGGCGGCTGAGCGCGATGTGCGGGCTGACAGGCGCTGCCCGTCTGCGCCATGTCACCCTGCCGCTGCTCGCCCGCCCGCTGGGGCTTGGCATGGGGTTGGCCGTGGCGCTTTCAATGGGCGATCTTGGGGTGATCACGCTGTTTGCAGCACCCGATTCCGGCACGCTGCCGATGGTGATGCAGCGACTGATGGGCGCTTATCGTGGCAATGCCGCGGCCGGGGCGGGGCTGGTGCTGGTCAGCGCCACGCTGGCGCTGTTTTATGTGTTTGACAGGTTGGGGGCACGCTATGGACATCGTATTTGATGCGGCTGAAATTCAGTCGGGCGGGTTTTCGATTCTTGCCGATGCCACCTTGCCGGGCGGCCAGATCACCGCGCTGATCGGGCCTTCAGGGGCGGGCAAATCAACCCTGCTGGGGGCGATTGCGGGTTTTGCCGATGTTGCGCAGGGCCGATTGCTGCTGGGCGGGCGGAACATGGCGGGGATTGCACCCGCCATGCGCCCGGTTTCCCTGGTGTTTCAAGACCATAACCTGTTTGAACATATGACCGTTGAAGCCAATGTCGCCCTTGGCCTTGGGGCCGATCCGCGCCTGAAAGGGCCAGCCCGCGCCGAAAAGCGCGCAGCGGTCGCGCAGGCTCTGGCCCGGGTGGGGCTGGCAGAACGCGCCAATGCCCTGCCCGGCCAGCTTTCCGGCGGCGAACGCAGCCGTGCAGCCCTTGCCCGTGCGCTGCTGCGCGACAGGCCGGTGCTGCTGCTGGATGAGCCATTTGCCGCGCTCGGCCCCGGGCTGCGCTATGCGATGCTGGACCTTGTGGCCGAAATTTCAGCCGAACGCGGGCTGACCACGCTGCTTGTCACCCACCAGCCCGACGATGCGGCGCGCATTGCCGCACAAACGGCGCTGGTTGATGCCGGCAGGCTGTCTGCCCCGCAAGACACGCGCAGCCTTTTGGGCAACCCGCCACCCGCGCTTGCCGCCTATCTAGGGCAAAAATAAAGGGCGGAGAAAACCCCGCCCTTTGGATTTTTTGCATGAAACCCGCTCAGGCCTTGCGCTTTACCTTCGCCCAGATCGACTTGTTGGTCAGATAGAGCAGCACGCTGAGCAGCACCAGCATGATGAAGGCCGTGAAGCCTGCCTTCTTGCGCGCGTTCAAATGCGGCTCGGCTGTCCACATCAAAAAGGCGGCAACGTCGGCGGAAAGATAGCGCGCACCGTTCGGGGCGCCATCGGCATATTCAACCATACCGTCGACAATCGGCGGGGGCATGGAAATATAGCCGCCGGGAAAGGCGGTGTTTTCGTAAAGCGTTATGCCCGCCTCGGTTTTGGTTTCGCCGGTATAGCTTGTCAGAATGGCCACGATATATTCCGGACCGCCCATACCATAGAGCAACTGGTTGATCCCCAGACCACCGGGGCCGCTAAAGCCTGCACGGGCCTTTGCCATAAGCGAAAGATCGGGGGCGCCCTCAAAATTGCTGGGGCCGAAATGATCATTCGGGACAGCTGTGCGCAGCTCGCCCAATTCGCCATCGTCATTGGCGGTATTGGGGGTTTCAAACTGCGCCGCATAGGCCTTGACCTGGTCTTCGGGCAATTGCGGACCACCCTCATCGGCCAGGGTGCGATAGGCAACATAGGTCAGCCCGTGGCAGCTTGCGCAAACCTCGGTGAACACCTGCAATCCACGCTGCAACTGCTGCGTGTCATAGCTTCCAAACGGGCCTTCAAAGCTGAAATCCGTGTCTTCAATCTCGGCCTCGACCCCGGCGGCAAAGGCTGCGGGTGCAGCCATGCCAAGGGTAACAAGCGCGGAAAGGATTGTGCGTTTCATCATCTTTTCTATCCTTCTCTATCGCTTATTCGGCCGGTTTCGGCGGATAATGCGCATCGAAATCTTCCTCGATTGTCGCGGGCGGGGTGAGTGGTTTTTCAAACACACCCAGCAGCGGCAGGATCACAAGGAAGTAGGCAAACCAATAGGCTGCGCCAATCAGCGAGATGATCGGAATCGCACCCTCGGCCGGTCGGCTTCCGCACCAGAGCAGCACCATGAAGTCAATCATCAGCAGGTAGAACCACCAACGAAAGGCCGGCCGATACTTGCCCGAACGGGTCCGGCTTGTATCCAGCCAGGGGGCCAGCGCCATCACGAAAATCGCACCGAACATGGCCAGAACACCAAAGAACTTCGCCGTGATGATGCCACCGGTCAGGAAGCTGGCCAGTTGCACGGCCCAGACCTCACTATCAAAGGCGCGCAGGATTGCGTAGAACGGCAGGTAATACCATTCCGGCACAATTTCCGCCGGCGTGACCAGCGGGTTCGCCTCCATATAGTTATCGGGATGGCCCAGATAGTTCGGCGTCGTCCAGATCACCAGCGCGAAGATCGCCAGAATGACAACCAGCGCGAACAGATCCTTGATAACGAAATACGGCCAGAAGGGCACCGTGTCTTTCTTGACCGTCTCCTTGGAGTCGCGCCGCACTTCAACGCCGGCCGGGTTGTTGTTGCCCGTGGTGTGGAAGGCCCAGATATGCACGATCACCAAACCGGCAATCACAAAGGGCAGCAGGTAGTGCAGGCTGAAGAACCGGTTCAAGGTGGGCTGGTCAACCGCCGGCCCGCCCAAAAGCCAGGCCTGAATGCTTTCGCCAACGCCAGGAATGGCGCCCGCAAAGCCGGAAATAACCGTGGCACCCCAGAACGACATTTGCCCCCAGGGCAGCACATAGCCCAGAAAGCCGGTGGCCATCATCGCAAGATAGATGAGCATTCCGATGATCCAGGTAATTTCACGCGGGGCCTTGTAGGAACCGTAGAACAGGCCGCGGAAAATATGGATATAGACGGCAATGAAGAACAGCGACGCGCCGTTGGAGTGCACATAGCGGATGATATGGCCGCCGCGCACATCGCGCATGATCTTCTCGACGCTGGCAAAGGCCAGGTCGACTTGCGGAATGTAATGCATTGCCAGAATGACACCGGTGACGATTTGCAGCGCCAGACAGAAGGCCAGAACAATGCCCCAGATCCACCACCAGTTGAGGTTTTTCGGGGTCGGGATCATCAGCGTGTTATAGATCAGCCCACCGATAGGCAGACGGGATTCGAGCCATTTGGCAAAGCCAGATTTCGGCTCATATTCGTCATGTGGAATACCGCTCATTGCTTTCTCCCTTAGCCCAGTTTGATTACGGTATCGGAAACGAAAGCCGCAACCGGAACGAGAAGGTTTTCAGGCGCTGGACCTTTGCGAATACGCCCGGCGGTATCATAGTGGCTGCCGTGGCAGGGGCAGAACCAGCCGCCGAAATCGCCGGCACCGTTGCCAAGCGGCACACAGCCAAGATGGGTGCAGACACCGATCATCACCAGCCATTCACCGGCTTCATCCAGCGTGCGGTTGATGTCTTCGGCATCGGCCCCGTTGACAGCATTTCGGTTGCGGGCATCCGGATCCACCAGGTCGCTCAGGGCGACAGCGCGGGCCGCCGCGATTTCGTCAGCCGAGCGGCGGCGGATGAAAACCGGCTTGCCCAGCCATTTTACCGTAAGCTGCGTGCCGACCTGAACGTCGCCGACCGGCACCTCTTTGGAGGCTTGGGCGGCCACATCGGCGCTGGCATTCATCTGGTCAATCAATGGCCAAATGGCGGCACCGGTGACAACCGCACCCGCCGAAGCTGTTGCGACATAAAGAAAGTCGCGGCGATTACCTGTGTCTTCTGCGTGAGACAAGTCTCAGTCCCCCTTTATACAAACCTCACCCGCATGGGCGGGCAGCAATAAGTTCAAGCCCGTCGAACGGGGCTTTGCCTTGCCCGAATACACCGCCCTCGCGCATGGGTCCAGCGGACTTTGCGACGCAGGGGGGCTGATCGTGCAAAAATCAACCGCCCCGGGCTGCGCTTTTTGTCGCGCCCGCACCATCAGGCGGGCAATCGCCGGGCTGTCCGGCTTTGCAACAATAGATGGGTTTCGGTGCTGCCAATACCCGGAATCTGCCGAATCCGGTGTAAAATTTTGTCAAACGCGGCCAAAGACTCGCTGGAAATCTCGGCAATCATGTCAAATCGGCCATTTGTGGTATGCACATGCCCAACCGAAGCCAGCGCCAGAAGCCCGGCCATAACGCGGTCGGCGGCACGGCCCTCGACATCGACCATCACCAGCCCGCGCACGGCGGATTGCGGCAAATCAGCCGGCAAAACGGCCTGATAACCCAGAATCTGGCCACTGGCCTCCAGCTTCTGGATACGCGCGCGCAAAGTGGCGCGCGCAATGCCCAGCGTGGCTGCAAGGCTCGACATGGGCTGGCGGGCATCGCGGCGCAGGGCGGCAAGAATGCGTTCATCAAGGGGTTCAAGCGCCATAATGCTATGTCTCTTTGCCATTTTGTGCAATTATATCGGCCATTCTAGCAAAATGATAGATTGGTTTTGCCACTTGCATGGCCGATCACCAGATCAGACAGAATTGGAGACGGCCCATGCCCCGCAAAATTCACCTTCACGGCGTGCCGCTGCAAGATGGCACCTATCGCAAGGGCTGCGAAATGGGGCCATCGGCGCTGCGCACGGCCCAGCTTGCCGAAACCCTGGTCAGCCTTGGCCATAGTGTCGCCGACAAGGGCAATATCGCCCCCGGCCCGCTGCCAGAGCTGACGCATCCGAACCCGGCGGTGCATTCCCTGCCGATCATCGCCGCCTGGACCGAATCGATTCAAGCCACCGCCGCGGCCACACCGGCAGATGTATTCCCCATTTTCATGGGCGGCGATCATTCCATTTCGGCGGGCTCGGTATCGGGCATGGCGCTGGCCCCGTCCGACAAGCCGCTTTTCGTGCTTTGGCTCGATGCCCATCCCGATTTTCACCTGCTCTCGACCACCGAAAGCGGCAATCTGCATGGCACGCCTGTTGCCTATTTCACCGGCCAGCCGGGGTTTGAAGGCTATTTCCCGCCCCTGCCCCGCGCGGTCGACCCGACGCGCGTGTGCATGATCGGGCTGCGCAGCGTTGATGGGGCCGAGCGCACGGGGCTGAAGGCGGCGGGCATAACCACGCATGATATGCGCCGGGTGGATGAAACCGGCATGGCGGCGCTGCTGTCGCCGTTTCTGGCAAAGGTGAAAGAGGCGGGCGGGCGGCTGCATGTCAGCCTTGATGTCGACTTTCTCGACCCCGCAATCGCCCCGGCCGTTGGCACAACCGTGCCCGGTGGCGCCACCTTCCGCGAGGCGCATCTGATCATGGAAATGCTGCATGACAGTGGCCTTGTCACCAGCCTCGACCTTGTCGAGCTGAACCCGTTTCTGGATGAGCGCGGCAAAACCGCCAACCTGCTGGTTGACCTTGTGGCCAGCCTGATGGGCCGCACCGTGCTTGACCGCCCGACACGTTCGCACAAGTAAGAGAGCATCATGACCGCCCCTTCAAAACTGGCCTATATCCCCTTTGTTTCTGTCGAGAACATGATGAAGCTTGTCCATGCAATCGGGCTGGAGCGCTTCATGGCCGAACTGGCCGAGTATATCGAGGCCGATTTCCGCCGCTGGGAGTTGTTTGACAAAACCCCGCGCGTGGCCGCCCATTCCGCCGAAGGGGTGATCGAGCTGATGCCAACATCGGATGGCGAGGTTTACGGTTTCAAATATGTCAACGGCCACCCTTCCAACACCAAGGCCGGTTTGCAAACCGTCACCGCCTTTGGCCTGCTGGCCGATGTGGCAACCGGCTACCCGGTGCTGCTGAGCGAAATGACCATTCTGACCGCGCTGCGCACCGCCGCCATGTCAGCCGTTGCTGCCAGGTTTCTGGCGCCAAAGGGCAGCAAAAGCATGGCGATTATCGGCAATGGCGCGCAGTCGGAATTTCAGGCGCTGGCCTTCAAGGCGGTCTGCGGCATAACCGATATCCGGCTTTACGACATCGACACTGCCGCCACCGAAAAATGCGCCGCCAACCTTGCCGGCCACGGGCTGAAGATTGTGAAATGCAAAACCGCACAAGATGCGGTGGAGGGGGTCGACATCATCACGACTGTCACCGCCGACAAGCAATATGCCACCATTCTCACCGACAATATGGTCGGCGGATCGGTGCATATCAACGCCGTGGGCGGCGATTGCCCCGGCAAGACGGAACTGCACCGCGATATTCTGATGCGCAGCGCAATATTTGTGGAATACCCGCCGCAAACCCGCATCGAAGGCGAAATTCAACAACTTGACGATGACCACCCCGTCACCGAGCTATGGCAGGTGATGACCGGCACCGCCAAGGGCCGCACCAGCGCCGAGGCGATTACCCTGTTTGATTCCGTCGGCTTCGCCATCGAAGATTTCTCGGCCCTGCGCTATGTGCGCGACCAGCTCAAAGCCCACCCCTTCCACCAGCAGCTTGACATGCTGGCCGACCCGGATGACCCGCGCGACCTGTTTGGCATGGTCGCACGGGCGAAAAATTCGTGACATGACTTCTCACTCCCTTATGCTGGGGCTTTAAGCGTAGGGGAGTATCATGTTCAAACCGTATCATCTGGCCACCGCATTCAGCCTGTTGGCCGCACCGCTTGCCGCACAGGGCTTTGAAGGCGCGTATCTCGATTTCCAGTATCAGATCTATAATGATGGTGAGGGCTTCACCATTGATCAGGCCGAAGCGATTGCCCATGCCAGCTACGGAATCAGCCCAAATTTTGGTGTGCAGATCACCCTTGGCCATGCGCAGGATGTCGCTTCATCCGACCCTGGGTTGGAGTTTCGCAGCACCAACCTGATCGCGCTGCACACCTATTACGACATTGCCCCAACCACGCGCGTGGCCGCCCTTGTGGCCTATGATACATACAATGATGGCGACTATCTCTATGCGCTGGAGGCCGTGCATATTGCCGGCGATTTGCGCATTGAAGGCCGCGTCGGGCGGTTTGATTCCGCATTCGAGCCCGCAACCCTTGTTGACCTTATGCTCAGCTACAGCGCCACGCCCGCGCTCGACCTGCGCGCCGCCTTGCACAATGTGAATTACGATGACGGGCTGGGCTTTTACACCGTTGCCTCGCTGGGTTTAAGTTACAATGTAACGCAAAAAATTGCGCTTTACGCCGATTATGGCTTCATGACCAACAATTTTGGCGACCCGGACAGCTATAACGGCTCGCTCATCTCGGCGGGCGTAACCATTGCACTTGGTGGGCCGCGCAACCCGATGATGTTCAGCTATTCGCCCTACTACTAGGGGCAATAGGTTACGGCCACGGCGGCGGCAACCCCTTGCGGCTTGCCCGGCAATATGTTCACCTGCCGCCAATTTTCATTTGGCCTTCGAGGACGAAATGCTGGACGTAACAGACCTGAAATCAATGCTGAAAGACCCGAGCCTGCTGCTGGACACCGCCTATGTGGCGGGAGAATGGTGTGGTGCCGATAGCGGCAAAAGCTTTGACGTGACCAACCCCGCGCGCGGCGATGTCATCTGCACCGTGCCCGATATGGGCGTGGAGGAAACCCGCCGCGCGATTGATGCCGCCTATGCCGCGCAAAAGCCCTGGGCTGCGCGCACCGGCAAGGACCGCGCCGCCATTTTGCACAAATGGTTCGAGCTGATGGTCGCAAATGCCGATGACCTCGGCACGATCCTGACTGCCGAAATGGGCAAACCCTTTGCCGAGGCCAAGGGCGAGGTGCTGTATGGCGCCAGCTTCATCGAGTGGTTCGCCGAAGAGGCCAAGCGCGTTTATGGCGAAACCATTCCCGGCCACCAGCCCGACAAACGCATCATGGTGCTGAAACAGCCGGTGGGCGTGGTCTCCTCCATCACGCCGTGGAACTTCCCCAATGCGATGATCGCGCGCAAGGTTGGCCCGGCGCTGGCCGTTGGCTGCACATTTGTGGCCAAACCGGCAGGCGAAACCCCGCTTTCCGCCCTTGCAATGGCGCTGCTGGCCGAACGCGCGGGCGTGCCCAAGGGCGTGTTTTCGGTCATCACATCGCGCTCCAGCTCCAAAATCGGCAAGGAATTCTGCGACAACCCGAAAGTGCGCAAGCTAACCTTTACCGGCTCCACCGAAGTGGGCCGCATCCTGCTGCGCCAGGGGGCCGAGCAGATCATGAAGATGAGCATGGAGCTTGGCGGCAACGCGCCCTTCATCGTGTTTGATGATGCTGACCTCGACAAAGCCGTTGAAGGCGCGATGATCTCCAAATACCGCAATAATGGCCAGACCTGTGTTTGCGCCAACCGCATTTATGTGCAGGCAGGCGTGTATGATGCCTTTGCCGAAAAGCTGGCCGCCGCCGTTGGCAAGATGAAAATCGGCGACGGCTTTGGCGAGGGTGTAACAACCGGCCCGCTGATCACCCCCGATGCGGTTGCCAAGGTCGAAGAGCATATCGCCGATGCGGTGGGCAAGGGTGCAAAGATCATTGCCGGTGGCAAGCGCCACGCCCTTGGCGGCACCTTCTTTGAGCCGACGATCCTGACAGGCGTGACCAAGGCGATGGCCGTGTCGTCTGACGAAACCTTCGGCCCCGTCGCCCCGCTGTTCAGGTTTGAGGACGAGGCGGATGTGATCGCACAGGCCAATGACACGATCTTCGGCCTTGCCAGCTATTTCTACGCCAATGACCTGAGCCGCGTCTGGCGCGTGGCCGAGGCGCTGGAATATGGCATGGTCGGCGTGAATACCGGCCTGATTTCCACCGAAGTGGCCCCGTTTGGCGGCGTCAAGCAATCCGGCCAGGGCCGCGAGGGCAGCAGCCACGGTATCGAGGATTATCTGGAGATGAAATACATCTGCATGAGCGTTTAACCGGCCAGGCCGGGCCTGTTGGTGCAGGCCCGGCACTGCATGGTGTTCGAGAGTCAATCATCACTTCTGCATTCAAGGAGCGATTATCATGATGCTAGGCGAAATTCTGACAGCCGCGCGCAATTCCGGTGCCGGGCTTGAAAAGTGGCTCGCCCCGGCCGAGCCCGCAATCTGGGCCGAGCTTGGCAAGGTTGCCGCGGCCGAGGATATGGACCCTGAAAGCTATGCGCGCATGGCCGTGGTCGATTTCTCGAACCGCGCACCCGAAGAAGACTGGGCCACGATGATGGGCCGCATCCGCGACGCGCAAGACCCGGGCCAAGCCTGCTTGCTGTCGATGATCACATGGCGCCTGAAATACGCCAATTCTGAATGCGGCTGCGGGCATAAACACTAGCGCATTCAGTTGCTCGCGCGTTTCAGCCGTTCGAGGATATCTTCGACATATTCATCGGCGGTGCCGTTATCGGCCTCGCCCACTGCGCGCACCATGCCGCCAAGGTCGGCCAAGGCTTCGGCCCCGCCCAGTTGCAGGGTTTTGCGCACCAGGCGGCGCAGAGTTTCATCGCGGATGGGCGAGGTATTGGCCAGCCAGCGGCCAAAAATCAGAAACTCCCCCGCCTCATCGGCGGTGCAGGAAAACACCGACTGGCATTGCCGCAAGAACATCTTTTTCTCGGACTCGGAAATCGCCCCGTCGCTTTCGGCGGCAATCACCAAAATTCCCGCAGCCGCCAGCCGCGCATCTTCAATAGAGTCCACCGGATTGGCGTTGAGCTTGCGGGTAAAGCCGAAACGGCGCGCGGCAAGGCGCACATCATTGGCCATGTCCAGCACATCGGCACCGGTATCGCGCAGGCGGAAATACCAGAAGGTTATGGCCGAAACCACGCCGATCAGCGCAATAAGATAGGGCATAAGCGGCCTCCGGAAGGGCTGTTGACGATTTGTAGATAAAAATCAGCCAATCTCAAAACAGAAAAGAGGCCCGGCGGGCCTCTTTCACGTCGTGATGATCACAGGCAAGGCCGATGCCGGCCTTAGCCTTCGTTGCTGTCATCGCCGGTCAGGGTCAGCGCCAGAATGGCGATGATCGCCAGCGGGATGAGCCATGCGCCCGAACCCGAACGCATGGGTTCATCAACAACGGTCACTGCGGGCGGAACATAAACCGGGGTGCCGGCAAGTGCGGCGCCAGCGGTGGCAAGGGTGGCCATCAGGCCGGCAAGAATGCTTTTCATCTTTTTCTCCATTAGAGTGTTATCGTTTATACGAGGTCAGACCCGTTTCGGGGTTGTTACTGATTTTCGTCGTCGCCGGTCAGGGTCAGTGCAAGAATGGCGATGATCGCCAGCGGGATGAGCCAGGCGCCCGAACCCGAACGCATGGGTTCATCAACAACGGTCACTGCGGGCGGAACATAAACCGGGGTGCCGGCAAGTGCGGCGCCAACGCTTGCAACGGTGCCCAGCAGGGCGGTAAGAGCTGTTTTCACATCGATCTCCTAAATAGTTAATCTTTTGAGAATCTGTTGGATTTCTCGCGGTGAATCAACGGATTTTGAAATATGCGGCCCCATTGGCACAACTCTATGTGAACCTGTTGCCAATTGGTTACAATTGCGTGTCGGCTGCGTGTCGGCTGCGTGTCGGTGGCCTTGTAGCGAAAACAGCATAGCCCATAGCAGTGGCCCCGATGATGCCCAGACATGAAAAGCCAGCCCGGTTCACAGGGCTGGCCCAGTTTTGGTGCCGAAGCTGAGCTATCGAAGGGTTAGCTCGGCTCGTCATCCCCGGTCAGGGTCAGCGCCAGAATGGCGATGATCGCCAGCGGGATGAGCCAGGCGCCCGATCCTGCGCGCATCGGCTCTTCAACCTCGACAACCGCGGGGGCAACATAAACAGCCGCGCCCGCAAAAGCGGAGCCGGCGGCAAGAATGGTGGAAAGTGCAGTAAGTGCAAAACGCATAAAACGCTCCTGTGCAATTGGGTCAACAATGGTCTTTTGTGCCGCATCCTCATGATTTTGGCAACAAAAATGACACTATTCTGCGGCAACCGTGTCATTTGCGGCCTCGGCCCGCACCGCTGCAAACTTGAATTCCGGGATTTTGCCGTAAGGGTCCAGCGCCGGATTTGTCAGGATATTCGCCGCCGCCTCGACATAGGCAAAGGGCAGGAACACGTTATCGGGGGCTACCGCACGGTCGGCCCGCGCCATGACGGTGATGCTGCCACGCCGGGTTGACAGCCGGACCATACCGCCGGGCTCGACCCCCAGCCGCGCCAAGGTGGCGGGGTTGAGCGAGCAATTCGCCTCGGGCTCGACCGCGTCCAGCACCCTGGCGCGCCGTGTCATCGAGCCGGTATGCCAATGCTCAAGCTGGCGCCCGGTGATCAGCACCATCGGGTATTCGGCATCGGGCACCTCGTTGGGCGAGATAACCGTGGCGGGGGTGAATTTGGCACGGCCATCGGCGCGCGGAAAGCCATCGGCAAACACAATGGATTGGCCGGGGTCGGTTGGCGTCAGGCTGGGATAGGTGATCGCGCCTTCGGTCTCCAACCGCTCCCATGTGATATTGTTCAGGCTTTTCATGCCTAGCTTCATTTCGGCAAACACCTCGGACGGGTCTTTATAGGGCCAGTTCTGGCCCAAACGCCGCGCCAGCTCGACCGTAATCCACCAATCGGGCTTCGCCTCGCCCGGGCTTGGCACGGCGGGGCGGCCCATTTGCACCTGACGGTTGGTATTGGTGACCGTGCCGGATTTTTCGGCCCAGGCGGCGGCAGGCAGCACAACATCGGCGTAATTCGCGGTTTCGGTCAGGAAAATATCCTGCACGACAAGGTGGTCGAGCTTGGCGAGCGCGTCGCGCGCGTGTTCGACATCGGGGTCGGACATTGCCGGGTTTTCACCCAGAATATACATACCGGCGATTTTATCGTCATGGATGGCATCCATGATTTCCACCACGGTCAGCCCCTTTTGCGATGAAAAATCCGGCGTGCCCCAAATCTCGGTAAAGGCCGAGCGCACGCCATCATCGCCCACGGGCTGATAATCGGGCAGGAACATCGGGATCATGCCGGCATCGGACGCGCCCTGCACGTTGTTCTGGCCGCGCAGCGGGTGCAGGCCCGCGCCGGGGCGGCCGACATGGCCGCACATCAGGGCAAGGCTGATCAGGCAGCGCGAATTGTCGGTGCCGTGAATATGCTGGGATATGCCCATGCCCCAAAAGATCATCGCCGCCTTGGCATTGGCGAAGGTGCGGGCGACATCGCGCAGCACATCGGGGGCAATCCCGCAGATGGGCGACATCTTTTCGGGGGTAAAGGCGGCGATATGGGCGCAGAAATTATCCCACCCTTCGGTGAACCGGTCGATATAGGCGGGGTTGAACAGCTTTTCGCTCACAATCACATTCATGATTGCGTTGAGCATGGACACATCGCCGCCGGGGCGGAATTGCAGCATATGGGATGAAAAGCGCCGCAGGCCCACGCCGCGCGGGTCCATCACGATCAGCTTGCCGCCGCGTTTGGTGAACTGCTTGAAATAGGTGGCGGCAACGGGGTGGTTTTCAACCGGATTGGCGCCGATCACAATCGCCACATCGGCGTTTTCAATCTCGTTGAAGGTGGCGGTCACAGCGCCAGAGCCGACATTTTCCATAAGCGCGGCCACCGATGAGGCATGGCAGAGCCGCGTGCAATGGTCAACATTATTGTGGCCAAAGGCGGTGCGGATGAGTTTTTGGAAGAGATAGGCTTCCTCATTCGAACATTTGGCAGACCCGAAACCGGCGACAGATTCGCCCCCGCGCGTTTCACGCAGATGCGCAAGCCCATTGGCAGCCACATCCAGCGCCTCGTCCCATGTCGCCTCGCGAAAATGGGTCATCAGCTTCGCGGGGTCAACATTCAGCCCCTTGGCGGGCGCATCATCACGGCGGATCAGCGGTTTGGTCAGGCGGTGCGGGTGGGTAATGTAATCAAACCCGAAACGGCCCTTCACACAAAGCCGGTTTTCATTGGCCGGGCCATCGGCCCCGTCGACCCATGCGATTTTATCATCCTTGATCTTGAAGGAAAGCTGGCAGCCAACGCCGCAATAGGGGCAGACCGATTTCACCTCGCGGTCATAATCGGCACGATCGCCCTGCTGGGCATCATCGAGCATCGTGGCCGGGGTCAGCGCGCCGGTCGGGCAGGCCTGCACGCATTCACCGCAGGCCACGCAAGTTGAATTGCCCATCGGGTCATCCATGTCAAAGACGATCTGCGCATCATGCCCGCGCCCGGCCATGCCGATCACGTCATTCACCTGCACCTCGCGGCAGGCCCGCACACAGAGGTTGCAATGGATGCAGGCATCAAGGTTCACGCGCATGGCGACATGGCTGTCATCGAGCAGCGGGATACGGGTGGCTTCAAGCCTGGGCAGGCGGCTGGTGGCCACGCCCTGCATATCGGCCATATCCCACAGATGGCTCGATTTATCATGCGCGGTGTCGCGCGCGGGCTGGTCGGCCACCAGCATTTCCATAACCATTTTGCGGGCGGAAACCGCGCGGGCCGAGGCGGATTTGACAACCATGCCTTCGCTGGGTTCACGTATGCAGGAGGCGGCCAACACACGCTCGCCATCAATTTCCACCATACAGGCGCGGCAATTGCCATCGGCGCGATAGCCCTTTTTGCCGGAATGGCACAGATGCGGAATGGTGGTGCCCTGCCGCTTGGCGACCTCCCAGATCGACTCGCCCGCAGCGGCTTCGACCTGCTGGCCATCGAGGGTGAAGGTGATTTTGTCGCTCATATGCCCGCCTATATCATGCGCTGTTGGCGAAGTTTAACCACGTTCGCGCGCAATTTGGAAAACCAAACCGACAGGCGCGCGCTTTATTACGCCATTACACCCATTGCAGCACGACATTGCGCAACAACCCGGCGGCGATAAGCACAAAGAAGGCCGCAACCGCACAATCTATGTAAGGGGCCGCGCGCATATAGGCATGGGCCGCGATTTTGGTAGAAAACAGCAGCGCATAGCCGGCGTGAAGGCCCATTGCCAGCAGGATTGCGCCAAAAATCAGCACGGCAAGGTCGGCGGGCGCGGCGGATTTCACCGGAAAGATGGCCAGCACGGTCAGCCAGGTGGTCAGCGCCTTCGGGTTGGTGGCCAGAATGGCAAGTGAAGCGGAGAAGGCCCGCCACGGGGTGATGTTGTTTCGCGCGCGCACCTGCCCGCGCCCGCCCAGCGCGCGGTGCAAAAAGCGTTTGGCAAACCAGATGAGCAGGCCCGCGCCCAAAAGTTCGAGCGCCGGTTCCAGCCAAGGGGCCAGCGCAAACAGCGCCGCCACGCCCAGCACCGCGCCACCGGCCCAAAGGGCAACCCCGATACCCACAGCACCCGAACAGGCCAGCCCAGACCGCCGCCCGGAGCCCATAGAAATGCTGATCGTATTCAACACATTCGGCCCCGGTGACAGGATGTTAAGCCCGATCAACGCCCAAACCTCGAAAAAGTCATACCAGGCCAGTGTCATGCGTGCAGTTAGCGTTAGACCTGAGGACAAGGCCAGACCATAATGGTGTAAATATCGAAAGGATGGATTTGGACAGTTTACTGGCACAGATCGACACGATTTGGACAGCGATTGTCAACTGGATGGGTGGCATGTTCCTGCCCTATCGGGTTTGGCAATATGTCATTTTGCTGGTGTGTCTGGCGGCGGCCCTGCTGACCGCGCGGCTGATCGACCCGCCGATTGATGCCTGGATGCGCGACCGCAAGGGGCTAAGCACGCGGCAATTGCGCATCATGATCGCCGTTGCCCGGCGCAGCAAATCCATCCTTCTGGCGCTTTATTGCTGGCTGGCGGTGTTCATCCTGCGCTCGTTCACCGTGTTTCCCAGCCGCAGCTATATCGTTGCCCTTGGCGCGAGCCTTGCGCTGGCCTGGGTAATCGTGGCGCTGTCGGCGCGGCTTATCCGCAACCCGCTTTTGCGCAATGTCACCCGCTTTGCGGTGTGGATATACATCGCCCTGCGCCTGCTGAACATGACCGATGACGCCATGAGCGCACTGGATTCAGCGGCCATAAACCTTGGCGGGCTGCGCCTGTCGGCGCTGATGGTGGTGCAGGCAATGGCCACGCTGGCGGTGCTGTTCTTCTTCGTCGGGCTGGTGAACAACGCCGCGCGCAAACGCTTGCAGAATGTCGAAGGCCTGTCGCCCTCGATGCGGATGCTTTCGGAAAAAGGGCTGCGGCTGGCGCTTTACGGGCTGGCGATTGTGATCGGGCTGCAAACGGTTGGGTTCGACCTGACCTCGCTGACCGTGCTGTCCGGCGCCATCGGGCTTGGCATTGGCTTTGGCTTGCAAAAGGTCGTGTCCAACCTTGTGGCGGGGGTCATCCTGCTGGTCGATAAATCCATCAAACCCGGCGATGTGATCACCATCGACAATACGTTCGGCTGGATCACCGACCTGTCGGCGCGCTACGTCTCGGTCAAAACCCGCGACGGGCGCGAATACCTTGTGCCCAACGAGGACATGATCACCGGGCAGGTGGTGAACTGGAGCCATTCCAACGACCTTGTGCGCCTGGATGTGGAGTTCGGCACCTCGTATGACAGCGACCCGCATGAGGTGCGCAAACTGGCGCGCGAAGCTGCGGTGAAGGCCGGTCGCGTGGTGCATGACCCGCCGCCGCAATGCCATATTACCGGCTTTGGCGATAGCTCGGTCGATTACATTCTGCGCTTCTGGATCCGCGACCCGATCGGCGGGCTGACCAATATTCGCGGCGATGTGTATCTGGAGCTTTGGGACGCGCTCAAAGCCGCCAATATCGAAATCCCCTTCCCGCAGCGCGATGTCAATTTCCGCAACATGGATCAGCGTGACAAGCCGACCGGCCGTGAATCGAGCATTGCCTCCATAGAGAAATAGCCGGTGACATTGGCAAGGTCGAAGCCGGTAATCAGTGCGCGGTAGAAGGCATCATAGCCAGCCATGCCCGCACAAGTGACCTTGATCAGATAATCCCATTCGCCACCGATGCGGTGAAAATCGGTCACTTGCGGCAGGCCGGCCACATGTTTGGCAAAGCGCGCGATCCAGTCATCGGAATGATGCGCGGTCTTGATCATTACAAACACCGACAGATCAAGCCCCAAGGCCGCCAGATCGAGCCGGGTATGGCTGCCCTTGATCACCCCCGCCGCGCGCAGCCGTTGCAGCCGCCGCCAACAGGCGTTTTGCGACAGGCCGACATATTCGGCCACCTCGCGCTGCGCCATGCTGCCATCGCGCTGCAGGCAGGCAAGTATGCGCCGATCAATCATATCGATTTTGAATGTTTGCTCGTTCATATGACCCAAAATTTGCGACTTTACCGCAGTTAAAGGTAATGTCTTTTGCAGACATTCACAATAGATTACCCCAAACCAACCTAAAGGCCCGAAATGACCCGATCACCGCTTGCAGATTTTTTTGACGATTTCGCAAAATCGCTGAACCGCGACGACCTGTTGGCGCATCTGCGCGACGGGCTTGTCGGCGCCGGGCTACAGATTGACACCGCCTATGGCCGCAAGAAGATGGTCTATGCCGATTACGTCGCCTCGGGCCGTGCGCTGAAGCAAATCGAACATGCGATGCTTGATCAGGTTCTGCCCTATTACGCCAATGCCCATACCGAAGATAGCTGCTGTGGCCGCGCGATGACGCAGCTGCGCGAAGATGCGCGCGGCGTGATTGCCGCATGTTGCGGCGCATCCGATGACCATGCGGTTATCTTCAGCGGCGCGGGGGCAACGGCGGGCCTGAACAAGGCGGTTGCGCTGCTGGGCGTGCCCGCGGCGCTGGCGGCAGGGCGGCGCGTGGTGGTGCTGGTCGGCCCCTATGAGCATCATTCAAACCTGCTGCCCTGGCGCGAAAGCGGTGCCGAGATGGTGGAAATCGCCGAGGCGGAAGGCGGCGGCATTGACCTTGACGACCTTGCGCGCGCGCTGAACGCCGCCAAGGGTGCGCTGATCATCGGGGCATTTTCAGCCGCCTCCAACATTACCGGCATTTGCAGCGATGTGGTTGCGGTTACGCGGCAGTTGAAGGCATCTGGCGCGCTGGTGGTGTGGGATTATGCGGGCGCCGGCCCCTATCTGCCCATTGCGATGCACCCGGCGGCGGGTGCCGAAATTGATCTCATCGTGACCTCGGCGCATAAATTCATCGGCGGGCCAGGGGCGTCGGGCGTGATGATCATCCGCCGCGACGCCATTGCCATGAGCCGCCCGACCGCGCCGGGCGGGGGCACCGTGCGCTATGTGAATGCCACAACGCATGATTATCTGCCCTGCCCGATTGCACGCGAAGAGGCGGGCACCCCGAACACTTTGGGAGACATCCGCGCCGCATTGGTGTTTTTGGTGAAAGCGGCGATTGGTGCGCATATGCAGGTGCGCAATGCCGAGCTGGCCGCGCGCGCCTTTGCCGCCTTCAAGGCCATGCCCGGCGTGGCCGTTCTGGCCCCGACACATGAAACCCGCCTGCCGATTTTTGCGTTTCGCATTGCCGATGGTGCGGGCGGCTGGATCAAGCCTGAACCTGCCACCCGAATGTTAAGCGAGCGTTTCGGCATTCAGGCGCGCGGTGGCTGCGCCTGCGCCGGGCCTTATGCGCACAGGCTTCTGGCAATATCCGATGCGGCATCCGCGCAAATGCGCCGCGAAATTCTTGCCGGAGACCTGCGCAACAAACCCGGCTTTATCCGGCTGAACTTTTCGGTGCTGATGCAGGATGAAACGGTCGAATTCATCCTGTCCAGCATTGCCGAACTTGCCCAGGCCGCGCCGGAACTGGTTGCCGCCTAGGCCTTTGGCTGACTCGCCACCAGGCTTGCGCGGCCGGCAATGCCCTTGTGCCATGCCGCCAAAGTGGCGTGGTTTGCGCGCCAGTTGCGGGCATCATGGCGAAAATCGACATATTCCAGCGCAATGGCCACGGCCAGAACGGCCATATCGGCGGTTGCATTCAACTGGTCCATATGGCGGGTTTCAAGCGCGCCAAGCGCACGGTCGATTTTCAGCCACTGCGCCGCGAGCCAGGGTTCATAGCGCATGTTTTCCGGGCGCAAGCGCCCTTCATAGGCCATAGATACCGCCGCATCCATAATTCCATCAGCGAGCGATTCCAGCACCAAGGCATCCCACAAGGCCGGGGCCTGGGGGTAAAGCGTGCCGGGGGCCAGGCTGTCGATATAGCGGGTAATGGTGCGGCTATCAAACAAGCTGCGCCCATCATCCAGCGCCAGTGCCGGAATTTTGCCAAGCGGGTTATGGTCCGGCACGGTATCACCCGGTGCAACAGGGCTGACAGTGACCGGCACAAGCTCTACCGCGCCGATCTGGCCGGTTTCATGCAAGGCCACGATGACCTTGCGCACAAAGGGCGATGCGGGGGCGACGAATAGTTTCATGGGGGACCTCGTGTTGCGATTTCGCGCAGATTGGCACAAGATTGCCCGATTGCAACCACAGAACGCCCGAGATCTGGCGCCAATTTGCCCGGCCCGCAGCAAAAGCGCGCCAGTGGCGATTTGCGGCCGAACGCGCAGGGCTGGCAACTCTGGGTGAAACTCAGGCTTGAAAGACTGCACGTTCGGCCCCCGGCCAAACCGCGCGCCAGACCGCGCCCCCTTCCCTCATCGCGCTGAACAGGCTACATGGGGCGCAAACCTGCATAAACGGAAAGACGATCATGGCCGCATATCAATATGTCTATCACATGGATGGGGTGTCCAAAACCTATCCGGGTGGCAAAAAATGCTTTGAAAACATCAAGCTGTCGTTTCTGCCCGGCGTCAAGATCGGTGTGGTCGGGGTGAACGGCTCGGGTAAATCCACGCTCATGCGGATCATGGCCGGCATGGACACGGATTTTCAGGGCGAAGCCTGGGCGGCAGAAGGCATCCGCGTGGGCTATCTTTCGCAAGAGCCGCATCTGGATGACAGCAAGACCGTGCGCGAGAACGTGATGGAAGGCGTGGCCCCGAAGGTCAACCTGCTGGCGCGCTACAACGAATTGGCGATGAATTATTCCGATGAAACCGCCGAAGAAATGGCCAAGCTGCAAGACGAGATCGACGCGCAGAACCTGTGGGATCTGGACAGCCAGATCGACGTGGCCCTGGAGGCGCTGCGCTGCCCGCCGGACGAGGCGAATGTCGCAACGCTTTCGGGCGGCGAGCGTCGCCGCGTGGCCCTGTGCCGTTTGCTGCTTGAAGCGCCCGACATGCTGCTGCTTGACGAGCCGACCAACCATCTGGACGCCGAAACCATTGCATGGCTGCAACAGCATCTGATTGATTACAAAGGCACAATCCTGATTGTGACCCATGACCGCTACTTCCTTGACCAGATCACCGGCTGGATTCTGGAACTCGACCGTGGCCGTGGCATTCCTTACGAGGGCAACTATTCGGCCTGGGTGGACCAGAAGGCCAAGCGGCTGGAGCAGGAAGCCCGCGAGGACAAATCGCGCCAGAAAACGCTGGAGCGCGAATTGGCATGGATGCGGCAGGGCGCCAAGGCCCGTCAGGCGAAATCCAAGGCGCGTATCAACGCCTATAACGAGTTGGCCGACGCCTCGGAACGCGAGCGCATTACCGGCGCGCAAATCGTCATTCCCAATGGCCCGCGCCTTGGTGGCAAGGTCATCGAGGTTGAAAACCTGTCCAAGGCCTTTGGCGACAAGGTGCTGATCGACAACCTGTCTTTCTCGCTGCCGCCCGGTGGCATTGTCGGCGTGATCGGGCCGAACGGCGCGGGTAAATCAACACTGTTCCAGATGCTCATCGGCAAGGACAAGCCCGATAGCGGCACGGTCGAAATCGGCAATTCGGTGCAACTTTCCTATGTCGACCAGTCGCGCGATAGTCTTGATGGCAAAAAGACCGTTTGGGAGGAAATTTCCGACGGGCTGGATGTGGTGAAACTTGGTGATGCCGAAGTGAACAGCCGCGCCTATACCGGCGCCTTCAACTTCAAGGGTGGCGACCAGCAGAAAAAGGTTTCGCTTTTATCTGGCGGCGAGCGGAACCGCGTGCATCTGGCCAAGCTGCTGAAATCGGGCGGCAATGTGCTGCTGCTTGACGAGCCGACCAATGATCTGGATGTTGAGACCCTGCGCGCATTGGAAGATGCGATTTCCGATTTTGCCGGCTGCGCGGTGATCATCAGCCATGACCGTTTCTTCCTCGACCGGCTTTGCACGCATATTCTGGCCTTTGAGGGGAATAGCCATGTGGAATGGTTCGAGGGCAACTTCGAGGATTATGAGGCCGATAAAGTGCGCCGCTTGGGGCCGGATTCCATCAAACCGCAGCGGGTGAAATACAAGAAATTCACGCGTTAGGCTTCGGGCGGCTGGGCGTTGCGCGTGCCAGCCGCCGTAATTTGCGCAAGCTGCGGCTGATGATGAAGTTCAGCACGATCGCGAAGAATGCGTAAATGAGCCCGAGAACGGCAAAGACCAGTTCCGCAACCTCGTCAGACCAGCGCACGATTGCCCGAAATACCCGGTTTTTACCCAGTAGCGACAAATACCCGCTCGATTTGTTGGCAACCGCCCCGGTTAGCGATGCAAGCCGGGCTGAATCCGAAACATCGTCGACATAGCCAACAAGATGTAGCGTTTGCGGTATCCCGACGCGGTCACTTACTTTGCTCATATTATCCACCAACCGCGCAATCGGTTGAATTTCATTGCGCCGAATGGCGCGAGGGACATCATCCAGGAACCTTGTCACGGAGGTTTTGGCAAGAACCGACCAATCGACCGCACGCGAAAACGCGCCGCGTATCATTCGCATCAGGCCCGGCGTTATCCGGCCAAGGCTCTTGGCCAGTTTCAATATTGACGTTCCGGCTTTGAGTGTCGCCGATGTGCCGCCCGTTATCGGGATAATGACAACCGCGCTTACGCCAACCAGTGCCAGAACAAGGTCAAACTGATCAACTTCATAGCCAAGCACATAATTCGAGCTTTCGAAGATGAGCGTGGAAATGTCGCCCACTGGCGTAAGATCTATCGGCAGGCGGCACAGAAGTGCGACAGACAGCTCGCATGACGAACTGTCCCAAGCGCATGATACACAGGCCCAGCTTGCCGCCAATATGCCGGAATCCTCGGCATCAGCCGCGCGCAGCCTTGCGCGGCCCTCATCGGTTATCCCAAATCCGTTTTCCGCCATCACATCGACAACCGATTGAATTACAACCCAGTTCCGCGGTTCGCTTTCGAGCAGCGCCATCAGATGCGCTTCGATCTCTGGTTGCGTATATTCACGGGCAATGGCCGCATTCATCGTTGCCTGAATTTCCGATGCTCCAAGATCGATCAGCCGCGCACCAAGCGGGATCTGGCTGAACCGGTAAATGCTCAACCCGCTGATCATCAGCGAGAAGATCAATGTCAGCTTCAGAATTACATGTGCCAACAGCTTCAAGAAGAACACTATTTACCCCGAAACAGGCACAGTGATGTGCATTTGAGTCAAAACAGCGGCGGCGTATAGGCACCAATAGCAACGCATTTCGTTTCCAGAAAGCTTTTTCTGCCCGCGGATACTGCCAGGGCTTCGCGTGGTGCCATGAAGTTACCGCAATGCGTTGCGCAGGCTGGCTACACGGCCGATCGGCCATATTGCGCCGCCGCCTGCCCCGCCCAGCGCCCGCTTGCCAGGCATCCGGTGAGCAGGTAGCCGCCGGTCGGGGCATCCCAGTCGAGCATTTCACCAGCCGCAAAAACCCCCGGCAAGGCGCGCAGTTGCAGGGTTTCATCGACGGCCGCGCAGGCAATGCCGCCGGTTGTCGAGATCGCCTGGGCCATCGGATATGGGCCGGCAAGCGCAAGCAGAAGCGATTTGAGCAGTTGCGCAAGCGCGGCCGGCTCATGTGGCAGCGGGCGGGCGCATTCTTGCAAAAGCGCCAGTTTTGCTGCGCTTAGGTTGAGCGATTTGCGCAAGCTGTTGGCCAGGCTGTCGGCCTTGCGGCGCTGCGCCAGTTTATCGATGACGCGCGCAAGCGGCAGGTCCGGCACAAGGTCAAGTTCCAGCGTTGCGCCCGCGCGCAAGGCCGCCGCCAGCGGATAAATCCCGCCGCCTTCAATGCCCAGCCGCGAGATCACAAATTCGCCGCGCCCCTGCACATTGCCAGCCCGCAGACCGACAGGCTTGATGGGTGCGCCGAAATGCGGCGCCATAAAGCGGCTCCACGCCCGAAGAAACCCCATATTCGATGGCTGGAACGGCATGATCTCTACACCCGAATTGGCCAGAATATCTGCCCAATGGCCATTGGAGCCAAGCCTTGGCCAGCTTGCCCCGCCCAGCGCCAGCACCGTGGCGCGGGGGTGAACCGCCCGCGCGCCCTGTGGCGTTTCAAAGGCAAATGCCCCGGCATCCAGCCCAATCCATTGCCAGCGCGCACGCGACTCAACCCCCAGTGCCGCGAGTCGCGCAAGCCAGGCGCGCAGCAAGGGCGAGGCTTTCATCGCAGTCGGAAACACCCGCCCCGTGCTGCCGATGAACAGATCAACGCCAAGGCCACGCGCCCAGTCTTGCACATGCTGCGCCCCGAAGGCCTGCAACATGGGCGCTAGAAATGCGGGCGGCGTATAGGCTTGCATGAAGTCGCGTTCCGGCTGCGCCATTGTCAGGTTCAGCCCGGACTTGCCCGCCATCAACAGCTTGCGGCCAAAGCTTGGCATGGCATCTACCAATAGAACTTTACGCCCCGATCCGGCCGCGGCCTCTGCCGCCATAAGCCCGGCCGGACCCGCACCAACCACCAAAATATCCGGCTTGCTTACATCCATATCGGCCCCGATCCTGCTGTGCTTGCTTAGGCATCAAAAATTCTCAAGTCCAGCATAGCGGCGCCGCGTCGCGCCAAAATGCAATAATGCTTGCTTTTTAGGCAGAAACCTGTGTATGGATTCCTCGCTACGTTATCTCTATCGACCCGCTGTCACCTTTTCGGCGCAGTCTTTCGATCTTGCACTGACTGAGCCGAGCTGCCGCATGTTGCGGGCAGCGTTAAGAGGAGACACACGATGGCCACAGGCACCGTGAAATGGTTTAACGCCACCAAAGGTTTTGGGTTCATCCAGCCAGACGGCGGAAGCAAAGACGTATTCGTTCATATTTCGGCGGTTGAGCGCGCCGGCCTGTCGGGCCTGCCCGATGGCCAGAAAGTGACCTTCGACCTTGAGTCGGGTCGCGATGGCCGCCAGTCGGCGACCAACCTGGCGCTGGCATAAACGAACACGCCTCTGGGCGATAGAGAGCGGGCATTGCCCGCTCTTTTTTCATGCACAAACATGAAATGGGCGCGCCATTTCTGACGCGCCCCGCTTCGACCGTGGAGGGAGATTCGAAGCTTAGTTGCTGGCCAGCTGCGCAATCAGCGCCGCTTGCGAGATCGGCAGGTGAACACCGCGGGCATCGGCCCAGATATTTTCGCCGCTGACATCAAGGCAACGACGGCCGCCGAACAGATCGCCCGCTGTCATGAAGCGCACGGTGCGGATTGTCAGGGTCGTGTCGACCATCACGCCGAGAATATCGCCGATCACAACGCCGTTCTGGTCAACCGCACGCTGGCCTTCAAAGGCCGTGGTGTTGCCGATCAGGTTGCAGCCTGCGCCATTGTCGCCATGGGCATAGCCGGTGGCCGTGCTTGCAGGGATTGTGGCGCCGCCACCACCCGTGCCTGTGCCAATGTCAACGCCAACCTGGGTGCCGCCACCCGACGTGCCGTCACCGCCGCCCGTGCCGCCGCCCGTGCTGACGCCCCCGGTCACGCCGCCGCTGCCAACGCCAAGATTGACGCCAATGCCACCGTCACCGCCGGTGCCGCCACTGCCGCCTGAGCCGCCGATATTCACGCCGACATCAAGACCGCCACCTGAGCCGCCATCGCCACCCGAACCGCCGTCACCGCCGTCATCACCCGAGCCACCAAGGTTCACGCCGACATTGACACCGCCGCTGCCGCCAAGATTGAGGTTCACCCCGAGCGACTGCGCCTGGGCCGCTGTGCCCAGCAGGGAAACACACGCAAGCAGGTATGCACCTTGCAGCAGGCTGCGACCGAAGATTGGAGCGCTCATTACTTTAGTATGTGCCATTTGATATTCCTTTCATGTGTTTGCGAAGCGGCCCGTATCTGGGCTGGATCGCCTCGATCAGTTGCCTATTCGTCCTATGGGTGAAGGCTAGCACCGGGCGGTAAGATTGTGTTATAGTCCTAAGGTATTACGCATGAATATTAGGGCCAAAGTGTGAAGCCGCGCGTTAAAGTTGTGTTAACTTAATAAAATCAAACCCAAGGCCGTTTTCCCTTCTATCACAGGAGAAAAACGGCTTAGCTTGGTTCAACTCTAGAGAATTTTTTGCAATCGGAAGGAGGGTGAAGCGCATGAAAATCTGGCCTGGATACGCTATGCCCACGGCACAGCGCAGCCGGTATGCCTTCGCTTTCATACTACTCGCCTATACGTTGTCAGGCGTTCTTTCCCTCAACCCTGCCGCATTGGCCGCACAAACGAATCGCAGCCCGGTTGCAATCGAGCTTGGTGCGGCAATGCCGAACGAGCCCTATCTTGAAATCATTGAATCGCTTGGGGATTCCGGGTTTTTGATCGAGCAGATCAACCGCACCTGGTTGAACCGCATCCGCATTATTGCCGTGAATGACCAGATTCGCCGCGAAATCGTTATTTCCCAATCGACCGGGCAGATATTGCGTGACGTGGCTTATGCCCGTTAGCACCAAAATTTTGACGCGTTTATTAACCAGGACAATGCCATGATCAAAAAGCGCCCCATCAAATTCCGCAAGATCATACGCGGGGTTCTGATTTTTCAGGTGGTCTGCACGTCGCTGTTCCTGTTCAAGGTGATTGCAGATCTCTTCGCCATTCCGTTGTTCTTTGTGCCCTGGAGCGCGCTTGAAAGTGTTGAGATCCTGTCGACCTTTGGCATGTTGATCGGCGTTTTCACCAGCTTCTGGCTGATCTCGCTGATGGAAAAGCGCAGCACGCAGGTTGAAGAGCGTGTGCGCGCCGCCTCGGGCGATTTTCACAACTATATTCAGGCGCAGTTCAATGCCTGGAACCTGACGCCGACCGAAAAGACCGTGGCGACGCTGGTGATCAAGGGGTTTTCCAACCACGAGATTGCCGATTTGCGCGGCACGAGTGAATCGACCATCAAATCGCAACTCACCTCGATCTTCAAGAAATCCAACATGTCCACGCGCCAGCAGCTTGTGTCATGGGTGGTGGAAGATCTGGTTGAAAAGCTGCCGACCGAGCATCAGCCGGAGCTTGACACACCAAATGGCGCGCAGCCTGCCTGAGGCGGTTTGGTGGAGCCGAGGGGAATCGAACCCCTGACCTCGTCATTGCGAACGACGCGCTCTACCAACTGAGCTACGGCCCCAACGCGGCGGATTTTGCAGCGGCGCAAGGGTTTGTCAAGATGCCTGATGCGCGTCGTCAAAGCGATTGTTGCGCGGGAAGCCGCGCGGTGCCATGCGGCCCGATTTGGCGCGCGGCGCGCTCCATTCCTCCAGGTCGGTTTCGGTGCGGGTGCGGCCGGCCGGGTCTTTCCAGCTCAAGCCATCTGCACGTGTGAAGGTGATCGCGTCGGACAGGCCACCATCTTTATAGGCCTGCAGGCGCACGCCCTTGCCACGCGCCATTTCAGGCAGTTCGGCCAGCGGAAAGACCAGAAGTTTGCGGTTTTCACCAACAACGGCAATGCTGTCGCCCTGCACCGGGCGGCAGATTGCGGCCTTCACACCCTCTTTTGTGTTCAGCACCTGCTTGCCGCTGCGGGTTTGGGCCAGGCAATCTGCCTCGGCCACAACAAAGCCATCGCCGGCGGTCGAGGCGACCAGCAGCTTGCCCTCGGGTTTGTGGATGAACAGCGCCAGCGTTTCCGCCTCGTTCGGCAAATCAACGATCAGGCGCACAGGCTCGCCCATGCCGCGCCCGCCGGGCAGGCTGGAGCCGGGCAAGGTATAAAACCGCCCGTTGCTGCCGAACAGCAGCAGCTTGTCGGTGGTTTCGGCATGGATCAGGAAGCGCGGGCCGTCGCCATCTTTGAACTTCAACTCGGTATCGGGCGCGATATGGCCCTTCATGGCACGGATCCAGCCCATAGCCGAGCAGACCACCGTGATCGGCTCGCGCTCGATCATTGCCTCCAGCGGCACATCCTCGATTTCGGGCGCTTCGGCCAGTTCGGTGCGCCGCTCGCCGCCCTTGGCCGCGCGGCCAAAGCTTTTGCGGGTTTCCTGAAGCTGCTCCTTGATCCGCGCCCATTGCAGGCCCTCATCGGCCAGCAGGTCTTGCAACTCGGCCCGCTCGATCAGCAGCGCATCATGTTCGCGCCGAAGCTCCATTTCTTCAAGCCTGCGCAGGCTGCGCAGGCGCATGTTCAAAATCGCCTCGGCCTGCACGTCGGACAGTTCGAATTCGGCCATCAGCACGGGCCTGGGCTCGTCTTCGTGGCGGATGATGGCGATCACCCGGTCGAGGTTCAGAAAGGCGATGATATAGCCTTCAAGCACTTCAAGGCGGGCATCGATCTTGGCCAGACGGTGCTGGCTGCGGCGCAAAAGCACATCGCGACGGTGGTCGAGAAAGGCGCGCAGAACCTGCCGCAAATCGGCCACAACGGGCGTGCGGCCATCTATCAGCACGTTCATATTCATGCTGAACCGTGTTTCAAGGTCGGACTGGCGGAACAGAGTCTCCATCAGCACGGCCGGGTCAACCGTGCGGCTTTTGGGTTCCAGCACAAGGCGAATGTCTTCGGCGCTTTCATCGCGCACATCGCCCAGAATCGGGATTTTCTTGGCGTTGATCAGCTCGGCGATTTTCTCGACCAGCTTGGATTTCTGCACCTGATAGGGGATTTCGGTAACGACAATCTGCCATGTGCCCCGGCCCAGATCTTCAACCGCCCAGCGCGCGCGCAGCCTAAACGAGCCGCGCCCGGTCTCGTAAGCCGTGCGGATATTGTCGCGCGGCTCAACCAGAATGCCACCTGTGGGGAAATCCGGCCCCGGCATATGTTCGAGCAGGGTTTCGATATGCGCGTTCGGCGCCTTGATCAGGTGCAGGCAGGCATCGCACAGCTCGCCAATATTATGCGGCGGAATGTTGGTGGCCATGCCCACGGCAATGCCGCTGGAGCCATTGGCCAGCAGGTTGGGAAAGGCCGAAGGCAGCACGACCGGCTCACGATCGGTGCCATCATAGTTTTCACGAAAATCAACCGCGTCTTCGGCCAGCCCGTCCATCATCGCCTCGGCGGCGCGGGTCAGGCGGGCCTCGGTATAGCGCTGGGCGGCGGGGTTGTCGCCGTCGATATTGCCAAAATTGCCCTGGCCATCGACCAGCGGGTAGCGCACGTTGAAATCTTGCGCAAGCCGCGCCATCGCATCGTAAATCGCGCTGTCGCCATGCGGATGAAAGTTGCCCATCACATCGCCGACGATTTTTGCGCATTTGCGAAACGCGCCGGTCGAATCGAGCTTCAATTCGCGCATGGCGTAAAGAATCCGCCGATGCACAGGCTTCAGCCCGTCGCGCGCATCGGGCAAGGCGCGGTGCATGATGGTGGTCAGCGCATATTGCAAATAGCGATCGCCAAGCGCCCGGCGCAGGGTTTCATTCGAGGTGGCCGAGCCATCGCGCATATTGGGGTCATCAAGCAAATCAGACATAGATATCGTCTATATCGGGGGGCTTGTGTGGTCCAGCACAATTCTGCCATAGCTGCGTTGCGGCGCATGGGCAGGTGTGACAGCGTCGCCATGCGCAACGGAAATTCGGATAACGGGCCTATGAAAACCATTCTCATCACCGGCTGCTCGTCGGGCATTGGCTATGATGCGGCGCATACGCTGGCGGCGCGCGGCTGGCGGGTGTTTGCCACCTGCCGCCAGCAGAAAGACGCCGACCGGCTGGTGAATGAGGGGCTTGAGGCGCTGGCGCTTGATTATGCAAACGAGGCGGGGATGAAGGCTGCGCTGGCCGAGATTTTTGCGCGCACCGGCGGGCGGCTCGATGCGCTGTTCAACAATGGCGCCTATGCCATTCCCGGCGCGGTGGAAGATTTGCCGCGCGATGCGTTGCGCGCGATATTCGAGGTCAATCTTTTCGGCCAGTTCGACCTGATCCGCCAGGTTCTGCCCGCCATGAAGGCGCAGGGAAGCGGGCGGATCATCAACTGCTCTTCGGTGCTGGGGTTTGCGGCCTTGCGAATGCGCGGCGCCTATATTGGCACGAAATTCGCAATGGAGGGGATGAGTGATGCGCTGCGCTACGAAAACCACCAAAGCCCGGTGCATTTCAGCCTGATCGCGCCGGGGCCCATTGCCACGCGGATTCGCGAAAACGCCATCCCGCATTTTGAACGCTGGATAGATTGGGAAGCCTCGGCCTTGCGCCGGGTGTATGAAAAAACCTTGCGCCCGCGCCTGTATGAACCGGCGACCAAGAAAGACAGGTTCGAATTGCCACCAAGCGCGGTGACTGCGAAGCTTATACATGCGCTGGAAAGCCGCACACCGCGCGCGCGCTACTATGTCACAACACCCACCTATTTTGCCCGCTATGCCAAGCGGTTTTTGCCCGATAGCTGGGCAGATGCGATATTTCGCCGCCAGTAAGGCAATGGCGCTGACAAGGGCGCCGCGTTATACTGGGTGTGAAAGGATACTGCCATGCTTCAAGACCCACTTTTCATACTGGTCATTCTCGCCTGCCTTGCGGTGTTCGTGGTGCTGATGACCGGCGTTATCGGCTTTGCCCGGGGCGGCGAATTCAACCGCAAATATGCCAACAAGATCATGCGGCTGCGCATTGCGCTGCAATTTGTGGCCGTGGCGCTGTTCATGCTGTTTCTCTATCTGCGCTCGTCAAGCTGATGGTTGTCTTGAACCGCATTTACACCCGCACGGGCGACAGGGGTGACACAGCCCTTGGCAATGGTGCGCGCGTGGCCAAGCACGATGCCCGCGTTGCCGCCTATGGCACGGTTGATGAAACCAACGCCACCGTCGGGCTGGCGCGGCTCCATGCCAGCGGTGCAGCGGATGAGGCTCTCGCCCGTATCCAGAACGATCTGTTCGATCTGGGGGCCGATCTTTGCCGCCCCGATATGGAAAAAGACGCCAGTGCCGAATACCCGCCGCTGCGCGTGAATGATGCACAGGTAGACCGGCTTGAAGCAGAGATAGACGCAATGAATGCCGATCTGACCCCGCTGCGCAGCTTTATCCTGCCCGGCGGCGCGGCGCTTGCAGCACATTTGCACCTGTGCCGCACGGTGTCGCGCCGGGCCGAACGGCTGGCGACGGAACTCGCCATAGCCGAAACAGTCAACCCCGCCGCGCTGCGCTATCTCAACCGCCTGTCGGACTGGTTTTTTGTGGCCGCGCGCATTGCCAATAACAATGGCGCCGATGATGTGCTTTGGGCGCCGGGCGCCAATCGTTAGCTTTGGGCAAGCATCTGCACTGTGGGCTTGAAGCGGCCAGGTGGTTTTTTGATCAACCGCGCCCTGCCCTTTGCCTTTCGATAGCGGCCAACGGCGCCAATTCCACGTTGTTTTTTGATCATGGTTGACCTGCCACGCAGATTTGGAACAATCCTCAATTGCTGCGTTGCGGCACCACGCAGCCGGGTTGCCGCGATGTCTTGCTTGCGTTGCAGCGCAGCAAATGATTTGTTGCGCCAGTCTTGGCTGGTTCCATATGTGGCGGATTCTGAAATTTTGTGTCGTTTTTTCACGGCGCGGGGCAGGAAAATCCGCTAGAGCTTGGGCCGATAACTTGCCCCGAAGGGGCGTTGATACTGGAGATACGCAATGAAGGTGCTGGTGCCTGTTAAACGCGTGATCGACTATAACGTGAAAGTTCGTGTCAAAGCGGATGGCAGCGGGGTCGATCTTGCGAATGTCAAAATGTCGATGAATCCGTTTGACGAAATCGCTGTGGAAGAAGCCATTCGTCTGCGCGAAGCGGGCAAGGCAGAAGAAATCGTCGTGGTGTCCATCGGCGTGAAGCAAAGCCAGGAAACGCTGCGCACCGCTTTGGCAATGGGGGCCGATCGCGCCATTCTGATCGAAGCCACCGACAATGTGCATACCGATATCGAGCCGCTGGCCGTGGCCAAGCTGCTCGCCGCTGTGGTGAAGGAAGAAAACCCCGGCCTTGTTCTGTGCGGCAAGCAGGCGATTGACAATGACATGAATGCCACCGGCCAGATGCTGGCTGCCTTGCTGGGCTGGTCGCAGGCGACCTTCATCTCAAAGCTCGATATTGATGGCGATAGCGCCACGGTAACCCGCGAGGTTGATGGCGGTTTGCAGGTGATCAAGGTGAACATGCCCGCGATTGTGAGCGTGGATTTGCGCCTGAACGAGCCGCGCTATGCCTCGCTGCCCAATATCATGAAAGCCAAGAAAAAGCCGCTGGATACCAAAACGCCCGAAGATTACGGCGTGGATACCACCGCACGGCTGAGCATCGTTTCAACCAGTGAACCGGCGGCGCGTGCGGCGGGTGTGAAAGTTGCCTCGGTTGCGGAACTTGTGGGCAAACTCAAAGATGCGGGGGTGATCTGATGGCTGTTTTGCTACTTGCCGAGGTTAACGGCGCCGAAATTTCGATGGACCAAACCGCCAAGGCGCTGAGCGCCGTGCAGAGTTTGGGGGATGTCACCGTGCTGGTCGCGGGTGAAGGCTGCGGCGATGCTGCAAAATCCGCCGCGTCACTGGCCGGTGTTGCCCGCGTTCTTTGCGCCGATGATGCGCTATATGGCCACGGCATGGCCGAGCCGCTGGCCGCACTTATCGTTGGGCTTGCGGGTGATTTCAGCCATATTGCCGCCCCGGCCACCGCCATTGGCAAGAACGTGCTGCCCCGCGTGGCTGCGTTGCTGGATGTGATGGTCATTTCCGATGTGACCGGCATTGTCGATGCCGACACGTTCGAGCGCCCGATTTATGCGGGCAACGCCATTCAGACCGTGAAATCCACCGATGCCAAAAAGGTCATGTCGATCCGCACCGCCGGGTTTGATGCGGCCGGCGAAGGTGGTGCTGCTTCGGTTGATGCGGCGGCGGCGGCCGCAGACCCCGGCCTTTCGGCCTGGGTTGAAGACCGCGTCCAATCTTCCGACCGGCCCGAACTGACCTCGGCCAAGGTGGTTGTGTCGGGCGGTCGCGGTGTTGGCAGCAAGGAAAACTTCGAGATCATCGAAAAGCTGGCCGACAAGCTTGGTGCCGCCGTTGGTGCCAGCCGTGCTGCGGTTGACAGCGGCTATGCCCCGAATGACTGGCAGGTTGGCCAGACCGGCAAGGTTGTCGCGCCCGAGCTTTACATCGCCATCGGCATTTCCGGTGCCATCCAGCACCTTGCGGGTATGAAAGACAGCAAGGTGATCGTCGCCATCAACAAGGACGAGGAAGCGCCGATCTTTCAGGTGGCCGATTACGGGCTGGTGGCCGACCTGTTCACCGCCGTGCCGGAGCTTGACGCGGCACTGAGCTAAGCGCAGATACAGCACTTGGAAAGCCCCGCCGCTGGTGGGGCTTTTCTTTTGGCGAATAGCGGTTGCAGCGCCTGTGCGGCTGCGCATATTCTTGGCCAAACGAATAGGAAACTGGCATGGACATCAAATCGGTTGGGGTTATTGGCGCAGGCCAGATGGGCAGTGGCATTGCCCATGTCATGGCGCAAGCCGGATACGAGGTGCGCCTGCACGATGTCGCCCCCGGCGCGGTCGAACGTGCGATTGCGCAGATCGGCGATAATTTCGACCGTCAGATCGCCAAGGGCAAGGCCGATGCGGCGACAAAGGCCGCGACCCTGGCCAATATCCACCCCACGGCGGAAATTGCCGCGATTGGCGCCTGTGATCTGATCATCGAGGCCGCGACCGAGAAAGAGACGATCAAGCAGCAGATTTTTGCAAGCCTTGCACCGCATCTGGGCAAAGATACGATCCTGACCTCCAACACCTCGTCGATTTCCATCACACGGCTGGCTGCGGCCACCGATAGGCCCGAACGCTTCATGGGGTTCCACTTCATGAACCCCGTGCCGATCATGCAACTGGTCGAGCTTATTCGCGGCATCGCCACCGATCAGGAAACCTATGAAACGCTGGCCGCCGTTGTGGAACGGCTCGGCAAAACCGCAACCAGCGCCGAAGATTTCCCCGCCTTCATCGTGAACCGCATTCTGATGCCGATGATCAACGAGGCGGTTTATACGCTTTATGAGGGCGTTGGCACGGTGTCGAGCATTGATAACTCGCTCAAGCTCGGGGCGAACCACCCGATGGGGCCACTGGAACTGGCCGATTTCATTGGGCTGGATACCTGCCTTGCCATTATGAACGTGCTGCACGAAGGGCTGGCCGACACCAAATATCGCCCCTGCCCCTTGCTGGTGAAATATGTGGAAGCCGGCTGGCTGGGCCGCAAAACCAAACGCGGGTTTTATGATTATCGCGGCGATGTGCCGGTGCCAACGCGCTAGCGGCCCTCGCCAAACAGATCATTCACCAGTTTTTCAAGAGCTTCGGCCAGGGGTTCAGCCTCTGGCCCTGTGCATTCAACCTCGATCGACGTGCCCTTGGAGGCGGCCAGCATCAGCAGGCCCATAATCGAATCGCCAGCCGCGTGCATCCCGTCGCGGCGCACAATCGCCTCGGCATCGTAATCTTCGACCACGGCCACAAACTTGGCCGAGGCGCGCGCGTGCAGGCCTTTTTCATTCTGAATATGCAGAATCATTTGCCCGCCACCGCCTTGAGCGCGGGCGCGTTCGTGGCGGGTGTGCAGCAGTCGATATACTTGCGCCCGGCGGTCAGCGCGAAATCGACCGCAACGGCCAGCGGTTTGCGCCGCGCCTTGGCCAGCTTCACCAGCAAGGGCAGGTTGGCGCCATAAATGACGCGGCGCGCATCGCTTTCACAGGCGGCCAGCGCAAGGTTCGAGGGGGTGCCGCCGAACATATCGGTGACGATCACCACCCCAACCCCCGCATCAACCGTGGCGATTGCGGCGCAAATTTCATCTTGCTTGTCGGCGCGGGCATCATGCGGGCCAATGGCCACGGTGGCCACGCCGTTTTGCGGGCCAACAACATGTTCCATTGCCGCACGGTATTCCACTGCCAAACCGCCATGCGCGACGATGACAATACCAATCTGGGCTGTGGTTGCGATGGTCATAAACCCGACGATCCCTTTGCATCAAGCTCTCGATGGCGAATTGACACATGCCAGCCCGCTTCTGCAAGCCGATTATGCACATCCTCGGCAATTACAACCGAGCGGTGTTGCCCGCCCGTGCAGCCCAGCGCGATTGAGAAATAGGATTTTCCTTCGGCGCGATAGGCGGGCAACAGCAAATCGCACATACGGATCAGCCCGGCAACGAAGGGTTCGTAATTGGCGTCTTTCTTCACATAGGCGGCCACATCGGGGTTGCGGCCATCTTCGGCGCGCAAATCCTTGTCCCAATGCGGGTTGCGCAGGAAACGGCAGTCAAGCACCATATCCGCCCCATGCGGCAGGCCGCGCTTGTAGGAAAAGGACTGCACCGAAACCGAAAGCACCGTGGTGCGCGCCTCGTCAAACCAGCGGGCGAGTTCGGCGCGCAAATCATGCAGGCTCAGGTCTGACGTGTCGATCAGAATATCGGCATGTTCGCGCAGCCCGCTCAGCAGGCCGTATTCCTCGTCAATCGCGCTTTGCAGCGAGCCTTTGGCGGTAAGCGGATGGCGGCGGCGGGTTTCGCTGAAACGGCGAAACAGCACATCGCGCGCGCAATCCAGATAGAGCAGTTGCACCAGCATTTCGGGGTGGGCGGCGGCGGCCTTCACGGCTTTGCGCAACGCTGCGGCTGAAAACCCGCGCGTGCGCGCATCCACCCCTATGGCCATCGGGCGCGGCATGGGCGGGCCGGAGAGCAGCCGCGGCAACAGGCCAAGCGGGAGATTGTCGATAATCTCAAAGCCCAGATCTTCAAGACCATGCAGCGCGGTCGAGCGCCCGGCCCCCGAAGGCCCGGTCACAAGAACAACATGTTGAGGTTGCACAGTATCCGTCATCTCACCCATTCATGCCACGCGCGCGCCTTGAAGCAAAAGCCATATTGCCGGCGCCAATGCTACATTGCCCTTGCCAAGCAGCAAATCAAGTTCTGTGCCGAAACCGTGATGCACACGGCGCGGCGGCAGACGCTCGGGTTCGGGCTGGTCAAGGTCTACCACCAGATCCAGGCGACATGATGGCAGATGCGGTGCCGCCAGAAGCCCGACGCCGCGCGCTTCAACCATGCCCGCAATACTGGGGGCGGGCTGCGCGACAAGCACATCGCCCTGAAGGTTGAGCATGACGCCGTCATCGGCCACCAGGTCGGCACCAAAGGCCATCAGCTGCAAAAGCAGGCTCGACTTGCCCGACCCGCTTTTGCCGATGATCAGCACGCCGCGGCCAGCGCGCGCCGCACAACTGGCATGAAGCATCTGGCTCATCGGCTGAGGACGATGGTGAAAACCGCGCCGGTTTGCCCATCGGTGCGGTTGGACGCGGTGATCGTGCCGCCATGCGCCTCGACGATTTGCCGCGATATGGCCAGACCAAGGCCGGAATGGTCGCCAAAGGTTTCATCCGGGCGCGATGAATAGAAGCGGCTGAAAATATCGTTGAGGTTTTCAACTGGAATGCCCGGCCCGGTATCGGCGATCAGCACGGTGACGCGGTCTTCACCTTCACCGTTGATGGCAATGTCGATCCGCCCGCCGCGCGGCACGAAGCTCAGTGCATTGCCGATGACATTGGCAAACACCTGCGCCAGCCGGCTTTCCAGCCCGCGAATGGCCATATCCTGGCCCTTGCTGTGCATTTCCAGCGTCACCCCCGCCGCCTCTGCCTGCAATTCGTGATGGCGCAGCAGGTTGGCAAGCATCTCATCGAGCTTCACCTCGGCCCAGGTGTCGCGCACCAGTTCCGCCTCAAGCCGCGACGCATTGGAAATATCGGTTACAAGCCGGTTCATCCGGTCGATATCAACGCGGATGATGTCGAGCAATTCAGACCGGTCGGCATCGGATTTCACATAATCCAGCGTTTCGACCGCCGAACGCAGCGAGGTAAGCGGGTTTTTCAACTCATGCGCCACATCGGCGGCAAAAAGCTTGTTTTCCTCGATCCGCTGATACAGCGCGCCGGTCATGGATTGCAGGGCGCGCGACAGATCGCCCACCTCATCGGGGCGTGAGGACATGTCCGGAATGCGAATGCGCGCCGGGTTGATCCGGCCCGAGCCGACATCGGTTGCATTGACCAGTTGGCGCAAAGGCCGGGCGATGGAATTGGCCAGCAGCACCGACAGGATGATCGAGCAAAGAATGGCCAGCACGAACATTTCCAGAATGCGTTCGCGCGCCGCACGAATGCGCGCATCGATCTCGCCGCGCCGCGTGGCAAGCACCACGGCAAAGCGGCCATCGACCGGGGCTGCAACAACCACGTAAATCTGCCCGTCGGTATCGACCAGCGTTTCCTGCATCGCCACGCCGCCTTGCATGGCGCGCGTCGCAAGTTCTGAAAACCTGGACAGCGGGTTGCCACGGTCGCTATCGGATGACTCCAGACCAATGGCCGCCAAAGCGCCCCAAACCGATTGCAGCCCGCGCATCAGCGCCGAACCGCCTGTCGGGTCCAGCTCGGCATCGGCGTCATTCGGCACGGCGACATAGCGGATAATTTCGCCACCGGGGCCATAAAGCACGGCATTGGCCTCGGATTCTGCGGCAAGCTCGGCAAAACGCGGTGCAACCGCATCGCCCTCAAACGGCTCCAGCGCCAGCGCAATGACCCGCGCCTCGCTATTGAGCAGTTTGCGGCTTTGCTCAACCGCTGTATTGTCGTTCTGGTTGAGGTAAAGGATGCCAAACACCAGCACCAACAGCCCGAATACATTGAAAATAATGATCTTGCGCGCCAAAGGCGAACGGTTGCGCCGCATCCAGCCGCGCCAGGATTGCGCGCGCTGACGATCGAGCATTGAATGTTCCGGCGTGACCCCCTCGGCCATACTCATACCTCGTTATACCGATACCCAACGCCATATAGTGTTTCAATTGAGGCGAAATCCGGGTCATGCGCCCGGAATTTTTTGCGTAACCGCTTGATGTGGCTGTCGATTGTGCGGTCATCGACATAAACCTGGTCGGTATAGGCGGCATCCATGAGCTGGTCGCGCGATTTTACAACGCCGGGGCGGTTGGCGAGCGTGAGCAGCAGAATAAACTCGGTCACCGTCAGGCTGACCGGTGTGCCCTTCCACATCACCTGATGGCGGGTCTGGTCCATTGTCAGGCTGCCGCGTTGCAGCACTTCAAGCTCTGGCGCTTCCGCCGCATCGTTTTCGGCGATGTTGTTGCGCCGCAAAACCGCGCGGATGCGCTCTATCAACAGGCGCTGTGAAAACGGCTTGCGCACATAATCATCGGCACCAAGTTGCAGGCCCAGGACCTCGTCCAGCTCATCATCGCGCGAGGTCAGAAAAATCACCGGCAGTTTTGATTTGGCGCGCAGCCGGCGCAAAAGTTCCAGCCCGTCCATACGCGGCATTTTCACATCGAATACCGCAAGATCGGGTGGCTCGTCGATCAGCGCGAACAAGGCCGCAGCCCCGTCATTATAGGTGCGCACTTCAAAGCCTTCGGCGCGAAGTGCCATTGAAACCGAGGTGAGGATGTTGCGATCATCGTCAACCAGCGCGATGGTAGCCATGTGTATTCCTATCGTAGTGCCGCCCGAATATAGCTTCGTGCAAACTGCCGAAGGTTGCAACCCATGCCGCGCAACCCCCCTGCGCGGATTTGGCGCCGCTTAGGTGGTAGATTTTGCACTGCAGCACGGCTAGGCTTGGCATGTCGCTATTGCTTTCGGGAATGTGATTCCCCATCAGAACGGCCCTTTTGGTGTGGCAATGCGGCATTCTTGGGGACAGAAGGCCGCCGAATGCGGCTTTCAACAATCGGAGTCTGCTCAGTATGCAAACTGGCAAGGTCAATCCGTCACATACATTGGCGAAGACCGGCATTACCAATGCCAAACATATTCATTACAATCTGAACGAGCCCGCGCTGATCGAGGCGGCCATTCGCAATGGCGAGGGCAAGCTTGGCCTTGGCGGGGCGTTTCTGGCCACCACCGGCAAGCATACGGGCCGTTCGCCCAAAGACAAATATGTCGTGCGCGAGGCTTCGGTCGAACACGCCATCTGGTGGGAAAACAACCAGCCGATGGATGAAGCTGCCTTCAACCGGCTGCGCGACGATATGCTTGCCCATACGAATGACGCCACGCTTTATGTGCAAGACCTGTTTGGCGGCGCCGATCCGGCATACCGATTGAATGTGCGCGTTGTGACCGAGCTTGCCTGGCACGGGCTGTTCATTCGCCACCTGCTGCGCCGCCCTGAACGCGCCGAGCTTGAGGGCTTTGTGCCGGGTTTCACCATCATCAACTGCCCCAGCTTCAAGGCCGACCCGGCGCGCCACGGCTGCCGCAGCGATACCGTGATCGCCGTCAGTTTCGAGCAAAAGCTCATCCTCATCGGTGGCACGGCCTATGCGGGCGAGAACAAGAAATCGGTTTTTGGCCTGCTGAACTACCTGCTGCCCGAACAGGGCGTCATGCCCATGCACTGTTCCGCCAACCACGCCCCCGGCGCACCCGACGATGCGGCAGTGTTTTTCGGCCTGTCCGGCACCGGCAAAACCACGCTGTCAGCCGACCCGGCGCGCGTGCTGATCGGCGATGACGAGCATGGCTGGGCCGATACGGGCACCTTCAACTTTGAGGGTGGCTGCTATGCCAAAACCATCAACCTTTCGGCCGAGGCCGAGCCGGAAATTCATGCCACCACGCATAAATTCGGCACCGTGATCGAGAATATGGTCTATGACCCCGATACGCTGGAGCTGGATTTCGAGGATGACAGCATTACCCCCAATATGCGCTGCGCCTATCCGCTGCACTATATTTCCAATGCCTCCAGAACCGCACGGGGCGGTGTGCCGCGCCATGTGATCATGCTCACCTGCGATGCGTTCGGCGTGCTGCCCCCGATTGCGCGGCTGACCCCCGCACAGGCCATGTATCATTTCCTGTCGGGCTTCACCTCCAAGGTGCCGGGCACCGAAGGTGGCGTGACCGAGCCGCAGCCGACATTCTCAACCTGCTTTGGTGCGCCCTTCATGCCGCGCCGCCCCGAGGTTTATGGCGCACTGCTGCGCGACAAGATCGCCGCAAACGATGTTCAATGCTGGCTGGTCAATACCGGCTGGACAGGCGGGGCCGCAGGCAAGGGTGGCAGCCGTATGCCCATTCGTGCCACGCGCGCCTTGCTCAGCGCGGCACTTTCGGGCGATTTGGCCAAGGGCGCATTCCGCACCGATGCGAATTTCGGTTTTGACGTGCCGCGCGAGGTTGCGGGGGTTGAGGCAAAGCTGCTGACACCGCGCGCCACATGGGCCGACCCCGAAGCCTATGACCGGCAGGCCGCCAAGCTTGTGGCCATGTTCGCCGAAAACTTCGCGCAATATGCCGAACATGTGGGCGATGATGTCATGGCCATCGCGGTCAACGCCGCCTAGGAACAGGGGCGCTGCGGCGCCCCTACATGCCCAGGCCCCGGCGCAGCAGGTTCGCACCCGCCAATACCAGCACAATCAGCGTGATCTTGCGGAACCGTTCCTGGTTGAGCCTGTCCTGCACCTTGAAGCCGATCAACATGCCGCCAAGCGTTGGCAAAAGCAGCAGTGCCGAGAACGGGATCGTGCTGGCATTCAGCACACCCGATTGCAAATGCGCCGCCCCAAGCACCACCGAGCCGGTGAGAAAGCACAGGCCTTGCACGCGCACCAATTCTACCTTTGGCGTGTTCAGGCTAAGCAAGAACAGCAAAATCGGCGGCCCCCAGACACCCGATAGCCCGCCAAAAAACCCCGAGACGAGGCCCACGCAATATTGCATCCACTTGCTGTGGCGCGCGGCAACCCGAGGCCGCCAGCCAAGCACCTGAATCAGCCCGAACATGGTTACAACGGCACCCAGCAACAGCAGCAACATATTGCCGGGAATTCGTGTAACCAGCTGTGCCGATGCCCAGATCATGACCAGCATCACCAGATTCAGCCGCCAGTAATCGCGCAGACTGCCCAATGCCGCCGCCGGCCCATTGCGCAGCCCCTGCCACAGATTTGTCACCAAAGTCGGAATGATCAGCGCCGCGATGGCAATTTCGGCAGCATAGATGGAGCCAAGCCCGCTGATCGCAATCATTGGCAGGCCAAAGCCAAGCGTGCCCTTCACCAGCCCCGCAAACACCATAATGGCAAGGGCAACAAGCAAAGGCACAAGCCCGAAATCGGCAAGAATTTGGTCCATGTGCCCCTATGTCACCCGCAATCGGCGCACGCAATGCTAATTATATTTCTTTCAGTGAACATTCCCACACATATTGTTGCGCAATGAATTGACGCCCCGCGCGAATCCGCCTAACGTCTTCGCAACCGCACAAATATTTTCGCATTGCAGCAGAGCGCCATGAACCAGATGACCCAGCCCGACAGCCCGATCCTTGCCAATCTGAGCGACCAGTGCCGCGCGGCGCTCGCCTGGGCCGACATTGCACTGGCCGCGCAGCGCCAGAAACTGGCGGCGCAAATTGTTGTTGCGGGCCGTATCGACAAACACGCGCTTGATACCCACCAGCACGACGCCCATAGCCTTGCCTGGCTGGCCACATATGTGGAAACCTTGCACCAGGCCCATGCCTGGGCGGTTGGGTTGGCCGAAGCGGGCCGCTTCGGCCCGCTGGAACAGCTTATCCTGCAAATTGGCTTTGGCGAATATCTGGCGCAAATCCGCGGCGGCATTCCGATGGCGCAAGGTGAATTTGCGCGGTTCGAGCTGGGCGCGCCGAATGAGGCTGCGCAGGCGCTTATACAGAACGGCAATACAGCGGCGGCACGCGCGCGCCTGCTTGAACTGGTCATCGGCGCCGAGGGTGCCAGCACCTATGGGGCCACGGGTTTGGATGACGAGATCGAGATGATCCGCGACCAGTTCCGCCGCTTTGCCGATGAACAGGTCCGTCCCTTTGCGCATGGCTGGCACTTGAACGACACGCTTATCCCGCTTGCATTGATCGCGGATATGGGCGCGCTCGGGGTATTTGGACTCACGGTTCCCGAAGAATTCGGCGGCGCGGGGCTTGGCAAAACCGCCATGTGCGTGGTGTCCGAAGAACTCAGCCGCGGCTATATCGGTGTTGGCTCGCTTGGCACGCGGGCTGAAATTGCCTCGGAACTGATCCTTGGCAGCGGCACCGATGCGCAAAAAGCAGAATTCCTGCCCCGCATTGCCAGCGGCGAACTTCTGCCCACAGCGGTTTTTACCGAACCCAACACCGGCTCGGACCTTGGTGCGCTGCGCTGTCGCGCGGTGCCTGAGGGTGACGTTTACAAGGTGACAGGCAATAAAACCTGGATCACCCATGCCGCCCGTGCCGATCTGATGACCATGCTCGTGCGCACAGACCCTGACACCGATGACCATTCGGAGCTGAGCATGTTGCTTGCCCCAAAGCCGCGCGGCACGGCCGAAAGCGATTTTCCTGCTGAGGGGATGAGCGGTGGCGAAATTCCGGTTATCGGCTATCGCGGGATGAAGGAATACGAGCTTGGCTTTGACGGGTTTGAAGTGCCGGCCGAAAACCTGCTGGGCGGCGTTGCCGGACAGGGGTTTCGCCAGCTTATGCGCACATTTGAATCTGCCCGCATTCAAACCGCCGCGCGCGCAATCGGCGTGGCGCAAAATGCGCTCGACCTGGGGCTTGGCTATGCACAATCGCGCCAGCAATTTGGCGTGCCACTTGCAAATTTCCAGCGCATTTCCGGCAAGCTCGCCATGATGGTTGTCGAGATCATGCTCACCCGCCAGCTTACCTATCATGCCGCGCGCATAAAGGATGAAGCTGCGCGCTGCGATCTTGAAGCAGGCATGGCCAAATTGCTTGGGGCGCGCGTTGCCTGGGCGGCGGCGGACAATGCGTTGCAAATTCACGGTGGAAACGGATTTGCTGCCGAATATGAAATCAGCCGCGTTCTGTGTGATGCGCGGATTCTGAACATCTTTGAGGGCGCGGCCGAAATTCAGGCGCAGGTCATCGCCCGCCGCCTAGTTGAAACGACGCTGTAACGCCGCGATCAGCCGGGCGCGCGCGGCTGGCAATTGCCTGTGGCCAAGCGCGGGAAAGGCCCGATGCTCCAGAAAATATCCGGTGGTGGTTAAGGCCTGAACCACATTTTCAGGGCTGGAGACAACGCCGCCGAGCATGATATCGGGCAGCGGAAGCAGCTTGTCGGCCCATTCACCCGCCGCCGCGCGGCTGACCGCGCGGCCGGTTTTGGGGGACACATAGGCCAGATCATTCCGCTGTGCCGTGACGGCGCATTGGTCAAGATCTAAACCATATCCAAGCTCACGCAGCAAAAGCAGCTCCCAGCGCACATATTCGGCCAGCCAGTCGCTACCCAGGGCAAGGCTGTTTGCCAATGTAATTGTATGCGCGTAAAGCTGCGGATGGGCCTCCCGCTCTGGCAGGCCTTGCGAAAGCAGGGCCGTAACTGTGCCAAAGGCGGCGAGTGTCAGCGCATCTGCCATAAGCCCGGCCGCGCGCGATTGTATTGGTTCAACGCTGAACGTTCCAATATGGTCTTCCAGCCGCGCGCGCCAGCTGACAGCGAGCTGCGCGCCCGGCTGCAAGATCGGCGCCATGCGCCGCGCTCCGCCACCCTGCACCACCCCGGCATGGCGGCCGTGGTCCTGGGTGAATACCTCGATGATGGCCGCCGCTTCACCATGCCGCCGCGAGGTCAGTAAAATTCCGCTATCCCGCCATTCCATCGCCGCAGTCTACGCTTGCGCGCCGTAACTGCCAATGCGCCTAATGATCCAGCCCCGGCTCGTCCAGCAAATGTCGCCCGGCACGGTCTTCCACCTCGATCACCCAGATATCGCTGTCAAAACGGCGCTGGCGGGCAATTGCGGCATCAACCTCGGCCTCGTCTCCACGCGCAAGCTCGGCCCAGATACGCGCACCGTCGGCCCTGTTAACCCGTTGAAAACACTGCGCTTCACCGTTCAACAGGTTGAGCTTGACCAGAACAGCGCCCGCCGTATCATCGCCATGCGCCACCACATAGGCGGGGATATTTGCAAAGCCCAGGCGCGCCAGATAGGCCTGCACCCAAAACGAGGATGCAAGCCGTGCCACTAATTGCCCTCGTTGAAATCGAGCCCCATTTCCGTGTAACGCTCCGGCTCGTCCAGCCAGTTGGGGCGCACTTTGATTTGCAAAAACAGATGGACGGGCCGGCCCAGAAACGTGGCCATTTCCTGGCGCGCTGCTGTCGAAATTGCTTTGATTGTTGCGCCCTTCGCGCCAAGCACAATGCCCTTGTGCCCGTCGCGCATGACGTAAATGAGTTGCCCAATCCGCACCGAACCATCGGGCTTTTCTTCCCAGCTTTCGGTTTCAACGGTCAGCTGGTAAGGCAATTCCTCGTGCAGCCGCAATGTCAGCTTTTCGCGCGTCATCTCGGCGGCGATCATCCGCATCGGCAAATCGGCGATCTGGTCTTCGGGGTAAAGCCAGGGGCCGATTGGCAATTCGTCCGCCAGATAGCTGCGCAAATCGTCAACCCCATGCCCGCGCTCGGCCGAGATCATGAAGGTCGCGGCGAAAACCAGTTCAGCATTTAACTTTTCTGATAGTGCCAGCAATATTTCGGCTTTCACTCGGTCAATTTTATTGATCGCCAGCACAAGTTTCTGGCCCGGGTCCATACGCTCTTTCAGCGCATCGATGATCACCTGCACACCATCGGTCAGCCCGCGATGCGCCTCGATCATCAGCACGATGATCTCGGCATCGGCGGCCCCGGACCAGGCCGCGCTGACCATCGCCCGGTCGAGCCGGCGGCGCGGTGCGAACAGGCCCGGCGTGTCGACAAATATCAGCTGCGCCGGCCCTTCAAGCGCAACACCACGAATGCGCGCGCGCGTCGTTTGCACCTTGTGCGTTACGATAGAAACCTTTGCGCCCACCATCCGGTTGAGCAGGGTCGATTTTCCGGCATTCGGCTCGCCGATCAGTGCAATAAATCCGCAACGTGTTTCGGTCATGACTTGTCCAATTCGCCAAGAAGCTGTTGTGCCGCCAAATGCTGTGCGGCGCGTTTTGAAGGGGCGGAGGCTTCGGAAAACTGTTTGTTTTCAAGCTCGACGCGCACGGTAAACACCGGGGCATGGTCGGGGCCCTTGCGGGAAACATCAATATAGCGCGGCAAGGCCATGCCGCGCCCCTGTGCCCATTCCTGCAGGTCGGATTTGGCATCGGCGGCGCGGCTGTCAACCTCGGCGATCAGCCCGCCCCAGTGTTGCAATATCACCTTGCGCGCGGCATCAAACCCGGAATCAAGGTAAATAGCGGCCAGCACCGCCTCCATCGCATCGCCAAGAATGGCGGTTTTGCGCCGCCCGCCCGAAAGTGCTTCCGACCGGCCCAGGCGCAATGCGCTGCCAAGGCCAATGCGTTCGGCAATTTCGGCGCAGGTTTCCTTGCGCACCAGCGCGTTGAGCCGTGGCGCAAGCTGGCCTTCGCGCGCGCCGCGATCATCCTCAAACAGCGCCTGTGCGATGACCAGGCCAAGAACGCGGTCACCGAGAAATTCCAGCCGCTGATAGTCGGCCAGCCCGTTTGAGGCACGCGAACCGTGGGTCAGCGCGCGTATCAGCAGCTCTGGGCGCGCGAATTTATGGCCAAGACGTTCGGCAAATGCCGTAGTTTCGGCCGCCTCACTCAATTCACTGCCGTCAGGAAACGGTCGGCACGCCATGTCCAAAAGGCCAGAAGCGAGCGGCCGGCCGAAGAAAAGATCACACGATCAGCACGGCCGACAATGTTTTCATAGGGCACGAAACCAACGCCACGCGCGGCAGCGGCAACGCGGCTATCGGTGGAGTTGTCACGATTGTCGCCCATGAAGAAATATTGCCCCTCGGGCACCAGAAACTCGGCCGTATTGTCAAGGCTGCCATTATCGGTGACGTTTAGAACAGGGTGCGAAACACCGCCCGGCAGGGTTTCTATGAACCGCTCTTTCTCACAGATGCCGCCTTCGCCCTGCAAACCGTTGGAACAGATCGGGCGGTTGCCTTCCGGGCCTTGCGGCCCGTATTCTTCGACAAAAACGCCATCCGGCACCTGTTCGGCGGCCACATCGTTGATAAACAGCACACCATTTGCCATGCGCACACGGTCACCCGGCATACCGATTAGACGTTTTACAAAATCCGCCCCGTTTTGCGGGTGGCGAAAGACCACGACATCGCCGCGCTTGGGCTCTTCGCCCCAGATGCGTTCGTTGCTGCCCTGGGCAAAGCCGCAAAATTCCACGCCAAACATGCGCGGGCAGGAGGCATAGGAATACCCATAGGCGAATTTGTTCACGAACAGAAAGTCGCCAATCAGCAACGTGTCTTTCATTGAACCGGAGGGGATGTAGAAGGGCTGAAAGATCAGCGTGCGGATCAGCCCTGCCAATGCCAGCGCATAAATGATGGTGCGGACCCATTCGCTGATGAAACCGCGTTTCTTGCCTGTCGTCGCTGCCATATTCTTCCCCAAATTCATGGCGCTGTGTCGCAACTGCGCGCCGATTAGTCAAGATGCGTGCGTATCGCCCTTCAAGCGCGCCTCGATCACCACAAAAGCCTGCGCCCAGGGGTGGTCATCGGTCAGGGTGACATGGATAAGCGCCTCGTGACCCGCCGGCGTCATCCGCGCCAGCCGATCTGCCGCGCCGCCAAAAACCTGCATTGTGGGCTGGCCGCTGCGCAGATTGCGCACAACCATTTCATTCCAGGCAATCCCCATCCGCAAGCCCGTGCCCAGCGCTTTGGAGCAAGCCTCTTTCGCTGCCCAGCGTTTGGCATAGGTGGCCACGCGCTCGCGCCGGGAATCGGCCTTGTCGCGCTCGACCTCGGCAAAGACTCTTTGCAGAAAACGATCTCCGAACCGCGCAATTGTGGCTTCAATCCGCTCAATATTTGCAAGATCCGAACCTATGCCCAAAATCATTGCGCTGCGGCCCTTGCCGCATCCATGCGCTGGCGCATCTCGGCGATTGCCGGTGTCAGCCCCACAAAAATTGCTTCGCCCATCAGGAAATGGCCGATATTCAGCTCGATCACCTGTGGAATTTGCGCAATGGGGGCCACGGTGTCATAGGTCAGGCCGTGGCCTGCATGAACCTCCAGCCCCAGGCTTTGCGCCAGCGCAGCCATATCCACCAGCCTGGCCAGTTCAGCGTCGCGCGCCGCAAAATCGCCCTCGGCATGAAAATCGCAATAGGCGCCGGTATGAAGCTCCACAACCGGTGCGCCAATTCGTGCCGCTGCCTCGATTTGCCGCGCATCCGCGGCAATGAAGATCGACACGCGGCACCCCGCATCACGCAAGGGCGCAATGAAATGGGCAAGCCGATTCTCTTCGCGCGCCACCTCCAGCCCGCCTTCGGTTGTGCGCTCTTCGCGGCGTTCCGGCACCAGGCACACCGCATGGGGCTTGTGGCGCAGCGCAATGGCCTGCATTTCTGCCGTTGCGGCCATCTCAAAATTCAGCGGCACGCGCAAACCGGCCATCAGCGCATCTATGTCGCTATCGGTTATGTGGCGCCGGTCTTCGCGCAAATGCGCGGTAATGCCGTCGGCGCCGGCCTCCTGGGCCATGAGTGCGGCGCGCAACGGGTCGGGATAGGCGCCGCCGCGGGCATTACGCACTGTGGCCACATGGTCGATATTCACGCCAAGGCGCAATCTGCTTTCAGTCTTTTGCGACATCACCTTCGGCCTCCGGGCTTAGTTCTGGTCTTGCTTGGCTTTGCTCTCGTTCAGGCGGGCTGCGCGGCGGGCACGGGCGCGCTCCATCAGCCGTTCACGCCGACGTAATTGGTATTTGCGAATGATCGGCAGCGCAATGAAATAGCTGAGTGTGGCCACAAACCCGCCGACAATTGCGCCGCCCACGATATAGGGCAAGAACACTTCCTGGAAAAACCCGCCCATGCGGTAAAGCTCGTTCTGGCCATAGCCGAAAATGCTTTTGAACGAGTTCCAGAGCCCGGAAAACGCGTTGACAAACGCATGTTGCATTCGCATGAAGCCAAGGTCTTCGCCCCGCCCGCCAACGATGCGCCCCCCCACCCAAAGTGCTGAGCCGGCGATGGCCGGAAAGGTGAACGGGTTGCCCATTGCCGTGCCGATAAGCGCCGCAATGACATTGCCGCGCAGGATATAGGCCAAAAATGCGGCATAAAAGAAGTGCAGGCCGAAAAGCGGGCTGAAGGACACGAACACCCCGCACGCAATGCCCAGCGCAATGCGGTGCGGTGAATCCGGCAAACGACGCACGCGGTGGCCCAGATAGTTGGCCGCCCGCCGCCAGCCGGATTGCGGCATGATCATATTCTTCATCTTGCGAAGAAATGACAGCGGATTGCGGCGCTTGAAGACCATCAGGGCCTCGGCGGGCTGGCGATGGGCTTGCCCTGGCCATTGCTGCGCCAGCTGGTCGAATCGCGATAGCGCGTGACTTCGGCAATATCGCTATCGGCTTCAATCGCTGTCTGGATATTCAGCAGATGTTCGATGTCACGCACCATAATCTCGACCATGATACGATAGAAGTCGGCCTTGCGGTCTGAAAATTCAAGGTCAACGATATTGGCGTGATGTTCACCTATCAGTGTGCAGATGCGCCCAAGCACACCCGCATCATTGGCCATCGTCAGCACAAGGCGGGTTGGATAGATCGGCTTGGGTGAGTCGGCCGGCCAGCGCAAATCCAGCCATTCTTCGGTAAGGTCGTCAAACTCGGCCAGCTTGGCGCAGTCAATCGCATGGATGACCACGCTTTTGCCCGGCACCATGATGCCGACAATCCGTTCACCCGGCACCGGGCCGCAGCAGGGCGCGTTATGGGCAGACTGCCCCGGCTGAAGGCCGATCAGCCGGCCGCTGGCCTCGCTGCCATCGGGCTTTGGCACGTCTTTCAGCAATTCGGGGTAAAGCACGCCAACAAGGTCGGTCGAGCTGGTTTCACCATTGCCCAGCCGCACCAGCAAGTCATCGGCGGATGACAGCAAAAGCTGGCGCGCGGCCGTATCAAGCGCCTTTTCGGTGGCCTTCTTGCCAAGCCGTTCCAGCGCCACGCGGGCAATTTCGCGCCCCAGCTTGATATGCGAGCCGCGATGCTCGTCGCGCAGCGCCCGGCGTATGGCCGATTTGGCGCGCCCGGTCACGACCATATCTTCCCAGCTTGCCTGCGGGGTTTGCCCTTCGCTGCGCAAAATTTCAACCTGCTGGCCGTTGCGCAACCGTGTCCAAAGCGGCATTCGCCGCCCGTCAATGCGCGCACCCACACAGGAATTGCCCAGCCGCGTATGGATGGCATAGGCGAAATCGATCGGCGTGGCGCCCTTGGGCAGTTTGATGACCTCGCCCTTGGGTGAAAAGCAAAACACCTTGTCCTGAAACATTTCGAGCTTGAAATTCTCAAGAAACTCGTCGGGGTTTTCCGGGCCTTCCAGCCGTTCGGTAATGCCGCGCAGCCAGTGGAACGGGTCAACCGCAAAGCGGTTTGTAACCTTCTCGCCGTCTTTATACGACCAATGCGCCGCAACACCGGTTTCGGCCACAACATGCATTTCGCGCGTGCGAATCTGCACCTCGACCCGCTTGCCATCGCGCCCCGACACCGTTGTGTGGATAGACCGATAGCCGTTGGATTTTGGCTGGCTGATATAATCCTTGAACCGCCCCGGCACGGCCTGCCATCGCTGATGCACGGCCCCCAGCGCGATATATACATCGCGCTCGTCGCGGCAGATGATGCGAAAGCCATAGACATCGGAAAGCTGGTTGAAGCCCTGCTTTTTCTCTTCCATCTTGCGCCAAACGGAATAGGGGCGCTTTTCGCGACCGCTCACATAGGCATCGACCCCGGCGGCATCGAGCGCGATGCCGATATCATCGGTGATGCGCGGGATCAGGTCGCCGTTTTCGCTGCGCAACCGCGCAAAGCGCCGCAAGATCGACAGGCGGGCTTCCGGGTTCAGCACCTGAAAGCTCAGATCCTCCAGCTCGTCGCGGATATATTGCATCCCCATACGCCCCGCCAAGGGCGCATAGATATCCATCGTTTCGCGGGCTTTTTTCTGCTGCTTGGCCGGGTCCAGCGCCTTGATCGTGCGCATATTGTGCAGCCGGTCGGCCAGCTTCACCAAAAGCACCCGCAGGTCTTTTGACATGGCCATCAGCAGTTTGCGGAAATTCTCGGCCTGCTCGGTTTCAACCGATGAAAGCTCAAGATTGGTCAGCTTGGTGACACCATCGACAAGCTGCGCCACCTCGTCGCCAAACCGTGCGGCAACATCGTCATAGGTGGCGCGGGTATCTTCGATTGTGTCATGCAGCAACGCGGTGATGATTGTCGCATCATCCAGCCGCACTTCGGTCAGCACGGCGGCCACTTCAACCGGATGCACGAAATACGCCTCACCCGAACGGCGGAACTGCCCCTTGTGGCAGGCCGCGCCATAGGCATAGGCATCACGAATCAGATCAGCATTTGAGTGCGGATTATAGCGGCGAACGAGTTCGACAAGCGATTCAACGTCAATCATTACGCGCCCCAGCCCGGCGCTTAGCTCCGGGGTTGCGCATCCATCAAAGCGCGCAGCAGGTTTTCCTCGGTCATATCATCGCTTTGCGGTGCATCCGGGGTTTCGGCACCCATGCGTTGCGCCATCTGGTCTTCTTCCGGCTCGTCCACCTCAATCTGGTGTTGCAGCGCCTGAATGGCAGATTCGCGCAATTCGCTGGCGCCAAGCGCCTCGTCGGCAATTTCGCGCAGCGCAACAACCGGGTTCTTGTCATTGTCGCGGTCAACCTCGGGCGCGGCACCCGAAGAGAGTTTGCGCGCACGATGGGCGGCAAGCATCACAAGCTCGAACCGGTTGGGAACTTTGTCGATGCAGTCTTCTACGGTAACGCGGGCCATGCGCGGGCTCCTGTGCAGTCTTGGATGAAAGAAAAGGCGTGTTAGCCCGTATTTGCCCGATTGGCAAGGGCTGCGACCGCCCCGCCCTAGAAAATAACGCGAATTTGCGCAATCTCGGCCAATGGCCGCGCATCGCGCAGCGCGCTTGCGCTTTTGTGCAGGACAGGGTGCTGCCAGTCGGGCGCAATTTCTGCAAAGGGCACCAGCACAAAGGCCCGGTCTTGCAGGCGCGGATGCGGAAGAATCAACTGCTCGGGTGCCAAGCGCAATTGCGCCTCCAGCGGCAAGTCTGCCCAGCGGCGCCAGGTCGCCACATCGGGCAAAACCGCATCATCCACCGCCAGCATGTCCAGATCACACAGGCGCGCGCCCCAGCGTTTCAACCGCGCGCGGCCCATTTCCGCCTCGATCCGGTGCAGGGCCGCCAGCTGCGCGGCAGGCGCAAGCGTGGTTTCAACCGCAACAACCGCATTCACATAATCCGGCCCGTTGCCCGCTGGAAATGCCGGGGTTTCATACCAGGAAGATTGCGCGACAATTTTCATATTTTCGGCAGAAAACAGCGCAAGCGCAGTTTCAAGCGTCGCGCGTCGCCCGCCATGTGCCGAATTCATGTTTGCACCAATTGCAATATGAGAATAACGTTGGGTCACGAGGGGTTTGTGCCCTTGTTGCTGCGCTTAAAGCCTATATGTATGCGGCGAACGCCGTATGCCAGACTGATAGTTTATTAGCCGCCACTCGGCACCAGGAATTTTTAGGAGATCTCATGTTTTATCGTGATGAACGCCTTGCCCTTTTCATTGACGGCTCGAACCTTTATGCCGCCGCCAAAGCCTTGGGTTTTGACATTGATTACAAGCTTCTGCGCAGCGAATTCATGCGCCGCGGCAAGCTTTTGCGCGCTTTTTACTACACCGCGCTGTTGGAAAACGAAGAATATTCACCCATCCGCCCGCTGGTCGACTGGCTGAATTACAACGGCTTCAACATGGTCACCAAACCCGCCAAGGAATTCACCGATTCGATGGGCCGGCGCAAGGTGAAGGGCAATATGGATATCGAGCTTGCCGTCGACGCGATGGAGCTTGCCCCCCATGTTGACCATATCGTGATCTTCTCGGGCGATGGCGATTTTCGCCCGCTGGTGGAAAGCCTGCAGCGCCAGGGTGTGCGGGTTTCGGTGGTTTCGACCATTCGCTCCAACCCGCCGATGATCGCCGATGAGCTGCGCCGCCAATGCGATAATTTCATCGAGCTGGACGAGCTGCGCGATGTCATCGGCCGCCCGCCGCGCCCCGAAATGGCGCGCATGGATTCGATGGCCGAGGAAGAGTAGGCACATCGTCGGCTTACAGGCGTTGACCCCGGCGCGTTTTCGCGCTTTTAAGGGGCCAACCATTGGAGCCTGCAATGCCTGACACAGCCGATCTTACCTTGTATCTTGCCGCACCGCGCGGCTTTTGCGCGGGCGTGGATCGGGCCATCAGGATCGTTGAAATGGCGCTTGAAAAATGGGGCGCGCCTGTCTTTGTGCGCCACGAGATCGTGCATAACAAATTCGTCGTCGATGCCCTGCGCGCCAAAGGTGCCGTGTTCGTTGAAGAGCTTGACGAATGCCCGCCCGACCGGCCTGTCATCTTTTCGGCTCACGGTGTGCCTAAATCGGTGCCCGAAGCCGCCCGGGCGCGCGAAATGATCTATGTCGACGCCACCTGCCCGCTTGTCTCCAAGGTGCATATCGAGGCCGAGCGCCATTTCGAGGCCGGGTTGCAACTGGTAATGATCGGCCATGCCGGCCACCCCGAAACCGTGGGCACAATGGGGCAGTTGCCGCCGGGCGAGGTGCTTTTGGTGGAAACCGAAGCCGATGTCGCCACCCTTGCCCCGCGCGATGAATCCCGCCTTGCCTTCATCACGCAAACCACGCTTTCCGTGGATGATACGGCGGGGATCGTGGCCGCCTTGCAGGCGCGTTTTCCGGCCATCATCGGCCCGCATAAGGAAGATATCTGCTATGCGACCACCAACCGGCAGGCGGCTGTAAAGGCGATGGCGCCAGAGATCGATGCGCTTTTGGTCATTGGCGCGCCCAATTCCAGCAATTCGCGCCGCCTGGTCGAGGTCGGCCAAAAGGCTGGCTGCGCCTATGCCCAGCTTGTGCAGCGCGCCACCGATATTGACTGGCGCGCGCTGCAGGGCGCGCGGGCGATTGGCATTACCGCAGGCGCATCGGCACCGGAAGTTTTGGTTAACGAGGTGCTGGACGCCTTTGCTTGCCGTTACAATGTAACCGTCAAACAGGTGCAAACCGCCACCGAAAACGTCGAATTCAAGGTTCCGCGCGTGTTCAGAGAGGCCAGCGCATGAACAGGTTCAGCCGTCTGTTAACGACTTTCCTGCTTGTGCCGCTGCTCTATGGTGCGGCGGGCCGGCTTGGTCTGGTGTCCGGGTCCAAGTTCTGGCCTGACCCGGCGGTCATCCTGCCGCTTTCCGGCGCGGCCTGGCTGGCGGCGATGGGGGGCATCATGCTGGCGGGCAGTGGCAATAATGTGCTGGCCAATCTGGCGGGGTTGGTGCTGGTCTTCTGGGCGATTGGTGCGCAGGTCTCGCCCGATGTGCTGCCGATGCTCGCGCTTGGCACAGCGGTTGGCGCAATCACCATGCTTTTGCTGAACGCACCCGCCGGTTGGGCGCGCAGCAACATGATTCTGTCGCTCATCGCCATAAGCTGTTTGCTGATCGGGCGCTATGTCTGAGCTTGTCGCCTATACCGATGGTGCCTGTTCGGGCAACCCCGGCCCCGGTGGCTGGGGTGTGGTTCTGCAAGCCAAAGACGGTGCCAGGCTGCTGAAGGAACGCGCGCTTTCGGGCGGCGAAGCGCATACAACCAATAACCGCATGGAGCTTCAGGCCGCGATTGCGGCGCTTGGCGCACTGGCAAGACCCAGCAAAATCACCATCGTCACCGACAGCGTTTATGTGAAGGACGGGGTCAGCAAGTGGATTTTCGGCTGGAAGAAGAACGGCTGGAAAACCGCCGCGAAAAAGCCGGTCAAGAATGTCGATTTATGGCAGGCGCTGGATGAGGCCCAGTCCCGCCACACGGTGCTTTGGGAATGGGTGAAGGGCCATGCGGGCCACCCCGAGAACGAGCGCGCCGACGAGCTTGCGCGCGAGGGCATGGCCCCGTTCAAGCCCGAGGCGGCTAACGCATCAGCGCCTTGATGATCAGCGCCACGATCACCGCACCGATGAAGGCCCCAAGCAGCCCGCTGGCAATGCCAAGCCCCACCAGCAGAATGCGCAGAAGAACGCCGCCAATGAGCGCACCGACCACCCCAAGCGCAATGGTCTGCGGCACGCCGAGTTTGAGGTCGAGCAGGCGCGTGGCCATAAACCCGACCCCGGCACCAATTATCACAAGATAGACAAGAACCATTCGCGCCCCCTTCCCACCAAGATAGGCGCGCTTTGCGGCAAATACTACAGGCGGGCTGCGGGAAAGCCGCGCAGAAAGTCATCAGCCGCCATAGCCCCGCGCCCGGCGCGCTGAAGCTCGGTCAGGCGGATCGCGCCGGTTGCGCAGGCAATCGTCAGCCCGTCATCCAGCCGCCTGCCCGCCGCGCCCTGCCCGCTTGCCAGTTCGGCGCGCAGCACCTTTATGCGCTCGCCCAGCAGTTCGAACCAGGCGCCGGGAAAGGGTGACAGCCCGTGGATTTGGTGCAAAACCTCGGGCGCGGGGGCGTTCCAGTTGATACGCGCCTCGGCCTTGTCGATTTTGGCGGCATAGGTCACGCCCTTGGCAGGTTGCGGTTGCGGGGTGAGCGTTTCTATATGCGTCAGGACCTTGACGATTTCTTCACTGCCCAGCGCGGCCAAGGCCGCGTGCAAATCGCCCGAAGTGTGATGCGGTGCAATCTCAAACGTGGCGCGGGCCAGAACCGGGCCGGTATCCAGCCCTGCTTCCATCTGCATGATGCAAATGCCGGTTTGCGCATCGCCCGCCATGATCGCGCGTTGAATGGGGGCCGCCCCGCGCCAGCGCGGCAAAAGCGAGGCGTGGATATTCAAACAGCCAAGGCGCGGCGCATCCAGCACGGCTTGCGGCAGGATCAGCCCATAGGCGACGACCACGGCAATATCGGCATTCAGCGCGGCAAATTCGGCCAGAGCTTCGGTGTTGCGCAACGATTCGGGCGTATATAGCGGAATGCCCAGCGCCCCGGCCCGCGCGGCAACCGGGCTGGGGCGCGGCTTTTTCCCGCGGCCAGCGGGGCGGGGCGGCTGCGAATAGGCGGCCACAACCTCGTGGCCAGCAGCAACAATCGCATCGAGCGCAGCAACCGAAAACGCAGGCGTGCCCATGAATATAACGCGCATCATCGCCCCCGCTTTTGCTGTTTCAGATGCCTGGCAATCAGCATTTTGCGCTTGACCGGGCCAAGCCTGTCAAAAAACATCCGCCCGTTCAAATGGTCTATCTGGTGCTGCGCCGATCTGGCCCAAAGCCCGGAAAGCGCTTTTTCAACCAGCGTGCCATGCTCGTCCAGATAGCGCATCGTCACGCTTTCGGGGCGGCTGAGCTTGGCATAAAGCCCCGGCAGGTTGGGGCTGCCTTCATCATGGTCGTTGAATATGGTCGAGGCTTTGATGATTTCGGGGTTGGCCATGCGCAAGGCTTCGCGCTTGGTGCCCGCATCGACCACGGCAAGGCGCAGCATCACGCCGATTTGCGGTGCCGCAAGCCCCACGCCGGGCCCGCCAACAGGCATGGCATACATGGCCGCCAGCATCTCATCCCAGATGGTGCGGATTTCATCGGTCACTTCGGCCACGGGTTCGGCCATGCTGCGCAGCCGCGCATCGGGCCATTGCAGGAATGGCCTAGTCACGGGCACGGTCGCGTTTGAGCTTTTTCATCTTGCCGGTGATCAGCCCGCGCCGCGCCATCGACAGAAAGTCGATGAACAGCCGCCCGTTCAAATGGTCCAACTCGTGCTGCACACAGGTGGCGGCAAGCCCGTCAAATTCGTCTTCATGGGTTTTGCCATCAATATCCAGATAGCGCATCCGCACCTGCGCGGGGCGGGTGATTTCATCGAATATCTCGGGGATTGACAGGCAGCCTTCCTCATAGGTGTTCATCGCGTCCGAGGCCCAGGTGATTTCGGGGTTGATCAGCACCATCGGCGCGCCGGTTTCCTCCTTGGCGGATACATCCATCACGAACAGGCGTTTCAGCACACCGATTTGCGGCGCGGCAAGGCCAATGCCCGGCGCATCATACATGGTTTCCAGCATGTCATCGGCCAGCTTGCGGATTTCGGCATCGACCGAGTCGATTTCGGCACAGCGTTTTTTCAGCCGCGGGTCGGGGTGGATCAGGATGTTTCTCAAGCTCATGCCAGTCAAATAGGCCAAGGCCTTTGGTCGCACAAGCCCCGGCTTTGCACGCAGACGGGCTGAAATGGCCAAAGCCGGGCAAGCGGCCCTTGTCGCCGCGCCAAAATTCGCTAGCTTGTCGGCGACCACCCCCAAGGACATGACCCTGACCATGACGTTCGACTTTGACACCCCCATTGACCGGCGCAACACACATTCCAGCAAATGGGACCGGATCGAGCAGCTTTACGGCGTGAACCCCGATACCGGCCTGTCGATGTGGACCGCCGATATGGATTATGCCGCCGCCCCCGCCATTACCGAGGCGCTGGCCGCGCGTGTGGCGCATGGCGTGCATGGCTATTTCACCAATGACCGCCCCTATCTGGAGGCGATGCAGGGCTGGATGCAGCGCCGCCATAACTGGCATTTAGAAACCGATTGGGTGATCAACTGCACTGGATTGGTGAACGCCTTTGCGCATTGCGTGCAGGCCTATTCCGAACCGGGTGAAGGTATCATCCAGTTCACGCCCTTCTACCATTCCTTTGCGCCCGTGACCCGCGCCAATGGCCGTGAAATCGTGCAAATTCCCATGCAGAATGAGAGCGGGCGCTATTTGCTCGATATGGACACACTTGAAAGCCGGATGAGCGGGCGCGAGCGTGTTCTGGCATGGTGTTCCCCCCATAACCCCGGCGGGCGAGTCTGGCGCGTTGAGGAATTGCGGCAGGTGGCCGATTTCTGCGTGAAACATGACCTGATTCTGGTCAGCGATGAAATTCACTGCGACCTTGTTTTCCCCGGCCATACGCATACAACCATCAGCAATGCCGCCCCCTATATTGCCGACCGGCTGGTCACGCTGGTTTCGGCCAGCAAGACCTTCAACATTGCCGGGGCCGAATTTGGCAGCGCGGTTATTCCCAACCCAGAATTGCGCCGGAAGTTCAGGGCCGTCTATGCCGCCAACTGCACGCAAACCGCGCTTTATGGCCCCTTGATGGCCGAAGCCGCCTTTCGGCATGGCGATGCCTGGGTCGATGCGGTGGTGCAATATCTGGATGGCAACCGGAAATTGTTTGAAGCCGGTGTCAGCGAATTTGCCGGTGTGCAGGCCATGCAGGTTGAGGCGACCTATCTGTCATGGGTCGATTTTTCGGGCACGGGGATGAGCCAGGACGAAATTCACCGCCGCATCGCCAAGGATGCCGGCATCGCCGCAAGCTCTGGCCCCAGCTTCGGGCCGGGGGGCGAAAACTTCATGCGGTTCAACTTTGCCATGACCCGCGCCAATATCGCCGAGGCAGTGGCGCGCTTGCAGGATGCGTTCAGGGATTTGCAGTAATGGATGGACGGCTTGCAATAATCTTCTGGCTCGCCAGCCTGTTCGGCTTTGAGGATGTGCGCCAATATCCGGTGAACGAGCTGTCATTCTCGGTGGGCGGGCTGCATACCGATGGGCAGTTCATTGGCTCTGAACTGCGCGCCAGCTACTATGACCAAAGGTTCTGGCGCTTCACCACGGTTTGGGATGGCTCCATCACCAATGAGGGCGGGGCGTGGTTCGGCTACGGGCTTTATCAGCAATTCGGCTTTCAGCTTGGCCGTCAGGAAATGTTCCTTGGCCTCAGCTTTGCGCCGGGGCTTTATATACAGGGCGGCGAAATGGATCTCGGTTCGCCGCTGGAATTCCGTTCGGGCTTTGAGGTTGGCACCTATCTTGGCAATGACTGGCGCGTGTCGCTGTCTTACGACCATCGCTCCAACGGCGATCTGGCCAGCTTCAACCCCGGTGTTGAAACCATCGAATTGCGCGTTTCGCGCCCGTTTGGCGCCAGCAGGTGAGCGCGGCACCGCATCGTTCGCCGCCACGCCTTTCAACGCTGGTTGCCATTGCCGGGCTTGCCGCCCTGACAATGAATATTTTCCTGCCCTCGCTGACCTCGATCAGCGATTGGTATGATGCCGATTATGCTTTGGCGCAATTGGCCATTTCCGCCTATATTGCTACAACCGCCGTGCTGCAAATTCTGATCGGTCCGCTTTCCGACCGCTATGGCCGCCGCCCGGTGATTATTGGCGCCTTGGTCATTTTCATTCTGGCCAGCATCGGCTGTTTGCTTGCAACCGACATTTATACGTTTCTGGCCTTCCGGATGATACAGGCAGCCATTGCCACGGGTCTGGTGCTGTCGCGCGCCATCATCCGCGATATTGCAGAACCCGCCAAAGCCGCCAGCATGATCGGCTATGTCACGATGGGCATGTCGCTTGCGCCAATGATCGGCCCGGCGCTTGGCGGCTGGCTTGACCATCTGTTCGGCTGGCAGGCCTCGTTCGCAATATTGCTGGCGGCGGGTGCGGGCGTGCTGGCGCTGGTCTGGGTCGATCTGGGGGAGACGAATTTCCACCGCTCCAGCAGCTTTGCCGCCCAGTTTCGTGCCTATCCGCAGCTGCTGAAATCGCGCATGTTCTGGGGCTATACGGTGACTGCGACCTTCAGCGCCGGGGTGTTCTTTTCCTTTCTGGGCGGGGCGCCCTATGTGGCGGAAACGCTGTTCGGCCTGACCCCGGCCAGCTCGGGCATGTATTTCGCGCTGGTTTCGCTTGGCTATATGGGCGGCAATTTTCTGGCCGGGCGGTTTTCGCAGGCGGTGGGCTTCAACCGGATGATCACGCTGGGTGCGCGCTGTTCTTTTGTTGGCGTGTTGGTGGCGGTGGGCTTGTTCAGCCTGGGCGTGAACCACCCGCTATCGCTGTATCTGCCCATGCTCATCGTGGCAGTGGGCAATGGTATGACCCTGCCCAACGCCAATGCCGGCATGGTTTCGGTGCAGCCGCATCTGGCGGGCTCGGCCTCGGGGCTGGGCGGGGCGATCAATATGGGGGGCGGTGCGATGATGGCGGCAATCACCGGCACGCTCATGGAGCTTGGGGCCGGCATCTGGCCGCTTTTGGGCGCGATGGGTGCCTCGGCACTGCTGGCCCTGCTCGCCGCGGCCCTTGTGCAGCTTTTAGCGCGGCGCGGCTAACCTTCGCAGTTGCAGCAATTCACTTGACAGTGGTGGCGCAAGATTGTTTGTCAAACAAACAGCCTGTCGCAACAAAATAACCAAAGGCCGAATGATGAGCTTCAAGATCCAGCCCGCCGCCCCAGCCCGCCCCAACCGCTGCCAGCTTTTCGGCCCCGGTTCGCGCCCGGCATTGTTTGCAAAAATGGCAGCCAGCGCGGCCGATGTGATCAACCTCGATCTGGAGGATTCGGTTGCACCCGCCGACAAGGACAGCGCGCGCGCCAATGTGATTGCGGCAATCAACGGTGTCGATTGGGGCAACAAGCACCTGTCGGTGCGCATCAACGGGTTGGATACGCCCTATTGGTATCGGGACGTGGTCGAGGTGCTGGAACAGGCAGGCGACCGGCTGGACCAGATCATGATTCCCAAGGTCGGGAATGCGGCGGATATTTACGCGGTCGACGCGCTGGTAAGCGCGATCGAGGCCGCCAAGGGGCGCAGCAAGCCCGTTCAGTTCGAGGTGATCATCGAAACCGCCGCCGGGCTGGTGCATGTGAACGAGATTGCCGCCGCCAGCCCGCGCATGGCCGCGATGAGCCTTGGCGCAGCCGATTACGCGGCCAGCATGGGGATGCAAACCACCGGCATTGGCGGCACGCAGGATAATTACTATATGCTGGCACCGGGCGGCGCGCAGCATTGGGGCGATGCATGGCATTCGGTCAGCGTGGCCATTGTCGCCGCCTGCCGCACGCATGGGTTGTTGCCGGTTGACGGGCCATTTGGCGATTTTTCCGACGATGAGGGCTTTGTGGCGCAGGCCCGCCGCGCGGCAACCCTGGGCATGGTGGGTAAATGGGCGATTCACCCCAGGCAAATTGCGCTGGCCAACGCGGTTTTCACCCCCTCGGCCGCACAGATTGCCGAAGCGCGCGAAATTCTGGCGGCGATGAAGGCCGCCGATGCCACAGGCCAAGGGGCTGCGGTTTACAAGGGGCGGCTGGTCGATCTCGCCTCGATCCGGCAGGCGCAGGTGATTGTGCGCCAGGCCGAAATGCTCGCACGGTGACGCAAATGTTAACCTTGCATTCGTAAACGCAGACTAGTCTGCGCAAAACCGGTCGGGGCAGTTGTGGTAAAGATTGATATGAAGGCAGTGCAACTCCCATCCTATCCATCGCGCCTTGTTTTATGGCTGCTGTTCATTGGCGTCGCAATCAAGGTCGTGGCGCTTATCACGCTGGAGCTTTGGTTGGTCTATTGCTACGGGCAAGCTGGTTCTGGCGCCGAACCGTCCTGGGCTTGCGGGCCAAATGCGCGCGCTGCCGAAGGGTTTTCGCAACTCTTTCGATTGCCGATCATGGCCGCGGCCATTGTTCTGGTCTTGGCGCTGGCCTGGAGCCTGCACCGCATGTTCCGGGCCACCAGGGCGTTCGAAGAGCTTAAGCGCCGGGCCGAAGCCGCCGATCGGGCAAAAACCGAATTTCTGGCCACGGTAACGCATGAATTGCGCACCCCGCTCAACGGCATTCTGGGCCTTGGCGAGGTGCTGCGCACCACCAATCTGAACAAGCGCCAGCTTGAGCTTCTGGCCGTGATGACACGGTCGGGCCGCGGCCTGCTTGAAATGATCAACGACCTGCTGGATGTCGCGCGGATCGAGGCGGGCAAGCTGGAACTTCATCCAGCGCCCACGAATCTGGGCAACATCCTTCAGGAGGTGGACGATGTGTTGCGCCCGGTCGCCACCAACCGCGCTCTGACGCTCGAAATCAACCAGCCCGACCCGCCCCTGCCGCACGTGAATGTCGACAGTCGCGCGCTGCGGCAGGTTCTGGTCAACCTTGTTGGCAATGCCATAAAATTCACCGAAAAGGGCGAAGTTGCCCTGACTTGCGCAGCCACACGGCAGGGCAGGAAACTGGCCGTAAAATTTGTCGTGCGTGACACCGGGCACGGGATTGCACCCGAAAACCTGTCGCGCGTGTTCGAGCGGTTCTTCCAGGAAGTGCGCCCCGAGGGCAACCATTTGAAAGGCACGGGGCTTGGCCTGTCAATCTGCGATGAAATCATTCGCAAGATGGGTGGCAAAATCGAGCTGGTCAGCACATTGGGCACGGGCAGCAGCTTTACCGTGTCGCTTGTGCTGGAAATTGCCGAAGGCAACGCCCAGCCCGCCTTTGGCTTGTAATTCTGTGCGCGCCCCGTCATATGTTGACCAGAAGAATGACTGGGTTGGCAGATGCAGAATTACCTCGACTTTGAAAAAAGCCTTTCCGAAATTGAAGGCAAAGCCGCCGAATTGCGGGCTATGGCCAAGGGCGGCACCAATGCCGATACGATGAGCGAGGCCAAGGCGCTCGATGCCAAGGCCGCCCAGCAGCTCAAGGACATTTATGCCGAACTGACGGCCTGGCAAAAATGCCAGGTGGCCCGCCACCCCGACCGGCCCCATTGCCGCGATTATATCGACGCGCTGTTCACCGAATTCACCCCGCTGGCGGGTGACCGGAATTTTGCCGAAGACCTTGCGGTCATGGGTGGTCTGGCGCGGTTCAACGGCGCGCCGGTCATGGTGATCGGCCATGAAAAGGGCCATGACACCAAAAGCCGCATCACACATAACTTTGGCATGGCGCGGCCCGAAGGCTATCGCAAGGCCATCCGCCTGATGGATTTGGCCGACCGTTTCGGCCTGCCGGTGGTGTTTCTGGTCGATACGCAAGGCGCCTATCCCGGCAAGGGTGCCGAAGAGCGCGGCCAGTCGGAAGCGATTGCGCGCTCCACCGATAAATGCCTGTCGATCAATGTGCCGGTTCTGTCGATCGTGATTGGCGAAGGCGGCTCTGGCGGGGCGGTGGCCTTTGCCGCGGCAGACCAGCTCGCCATGCTGGAACATTCGGTCTATTCGGTGATTTCGCCGGAAGGCTGCGCCTCGATCCTGTGGAAAGATGCGGGCAAGATGCGCGAAGCCGCCGAGGCCCTGCGCCTGACCGCGCAAGACCTGAACCGGCTGGGTATCGCCGATAAGGTCATCCCCGAGCCGGTGGGCGGCGCGCAGCGCGACCGAAAAGCCGCCATCGCCGCGGTTGGCAAAACGCTCGAACAGATGCTCAAGGAAGTCTTGAAGATCGACGCCAGCAAGCGGCGCATGGAGCGGCGCAAAAAATTCATAGCCCTTGGCAATAAAACGCTGGCAGCCTAGGTGTTTGATCCCACGGTTTGATGGTGCGATCCTTTCGAAGGAATGGAAGGAAGCATTATGGGACAAGTTCGTCACGGGAGCGCCACGACAACGCACGCAGTCAGAGCGGCAATACAGCGATCGCAAGCTTCGCTCGCGCAACTGAGCAAGGAATTTGGCATCAAGCCCAAGACTGTCGCAAAGTGGCGGAAGCGAGTGACGGTCGAGGATATGAAGACCGGACCGACGCAACCGCGGTCGACAGTTTTAACCGAAGCCGAGGAAGCGACAATCGTCGCGTTCCGACGCCACACGCTCCTTCCGCTGGACGACTGTCTCTACGCCCTGCAGCCGTCCATCCCGCATTTGACGCGATCAGCCCTGCACCGCTGCCTGCAGCGACATGGCATCTCGCGCCTGCCGGATGTCGAGGGCGATAAGCCCAAACGCCAGAATTTCAAGCGCTACCCCATTGGTTTCTTCCACATTGATATTGCTGAAGTCCAAACGGCTGAGGGAAAGCTCTATCTCTTTGTCGGCATCGACCGCACGAGTAAGTTCGCCGTAACCCAACTCGTTGAAAAGGCAGACAGACGCACTGCCTGGGAGTTCCTGCAGCACATGCTCGAAACCGTGCCCTACCAAGTTCACACCATTCTCACGGACAATGGCATCCAATTCGCCGAGCAGCCCCGGAACCGCAACACCACCTATTCCCGGCCAATGCGCTTCGACATGATCTGTGAGGCCAATGGGATCGAGCACCGACTGACAAAACCGAACCATCCGTGGACCAACGGCCAGGTCGAGCGGATGAACCGCACGATCAAAGACGCAACCGTCAAACGCTTCCATTACGACAACCACGATCAGCTGCGCACGCACCTTGCCGACTTTACAGCGGCTTACAACTTCGCACGCAGGCTGAAGACCCTCGGCGGTCTCACGCCCTACGAATACATCTGCAAAATCTGGACATCAGACCCGGATCGTTTCATCATCGATCCGATCCACCAGATGCCGGGACTGAACACCTAGCGCGGATCGGGCGGCGCGTAGCCCGCTTCGCGCATCAGCGCGTTGGAGCGGGTTTCGACCACGTCTTCAAGCCGCTTCATGAATTCATCAAGCTTGAGCCCGCGCTCGATCATCGGCAGATATTCAACCACCGCCGTGCCCGGGTAACGATAGGGGCTGCGCCGCGCCCAGAACACGCCGGTATTGGTGGCGGCAGGCACGCAATCTTGGCCCATGCGGGTGTAAAGCACGCCTGCGCCCACCTTGTAGGGCTTGTCGGAACCAGGCAAAACCCGTGTGCCTTGCGGGTAAATCACCAATTGCCCAGCATTCTCTTTGTCGCTTTCGACATCGCGCACCAGCTTGCGCACCGCACTGCCTTTTTTGCCCCGCGCCACCGGGGCCGAGCCGATGCGCATTCCATACAGCCCCAAAATCGGCGCATAGCGCAGCTGGCGTTTCATGACAAACTTCACGCGCGGCAGCGCATAGGCGTGCATCATCACATCGAGAAATGACATGTGTTTGGACGCGACGATCACCTCGCCCTGCGGCACCTCGCCCCGGAATTCGACCTTGAGCCCGCATAGAATGCGCAACACCCAGAACACCGTGCGGCAGTAAACCTTGATCGCCCAATAGGCCCCGCCGCGCGAGTAAATTGCCGCAGGCGCGAAAAGAATGCCCATAATGGCCATCAGGACATACATGATCAGGTCGGCCAGCTGCGAGCGCAGAAACAGCATTTCAGGCCTGTTGCGAAAGGTGGCGCATTGCCGCCTGGCGCGTGGCATTGAAGGCCACAAAGGTTGCGATAAACGGGATGGCAAACAGCAGCGCCCAATCCAGCCCGCTAAAACCGATGAGCGACAGGAAAGTTTCATCCGCCGTGGAATCGGCCAGCATTTGCACCGCGATAATGGCGAAAATTGCGCCCAGTACACTGCCGATCAGCGCGCGCATGGTGAAGCGGCGCACAAAGGTCCAGATGATGAACCGGTCACGCGCGCCCACCAGCCGCAAGGTCACAATAACCTGTGCGTTTTGCGCCAGCGCGGCACGCGCGGCCAGCGTGATCATTACGGCAAGTGCGGCCGTGATCAGCACAATCGCGGCAATGGCGAGCATTCGCGCCCGCGCGGTGGTTTTTTGCAAGGGTTCGCGCCAGCGGTCATGATCGTCCCACACGGCATCGGGCGCATCGGCGGCCAGGCGCAGCGCCAGCGCTTCGGTATTCGGGCCGTCGCCCTCCAGCGTAACCGAAATCATCGCCGGCAGTGGCAGCGCATCCATCGGCAGATCATCCCCCAGCCACGGGGCCAGCAAACGGGCCTGGGCGGCATCATCCAGCACCTCGGCGCTGGCAATGCCCGGTGTGGTTTCCAGCACGGCAAGTGTTGCGGCAATTTGCTGTTCGCGGGTTTCGGCCGGGGCGGCAATGCGCACGGTGGCGCTTTTGGCAAGGTCCAGCGACCAGGCATCGGCAAAGCGCGCGCCCGCCAGGGCTGCGGCCAGGGCCGCAACCGCCAGAAAGGTCATTGTGGCGGTGGTGAAAATCGTCGCCCAGGCCGCATTGCCGCGCGGCGGCACGATCTGGTCGACCGAGTAGGCGCCAAAATACCGGGTGAGGATTGCGCGCAGATTCATAGATCGGCCCCCGCTGCCACCAACTGCCCCCTGACCAGCCGCATCACCCGGGTCGTGGTCATGGATTTTGTTGCGCGGATCAGATTCATATCATGGCTGGCAATAATGATCGTCTTGCCCATCTTGTTGAGTTCAACAAGCAAGGTCAGCAAACGGTGGCCCATCTCCCAATCGACATTGCCGGTCGGCTCGTCGGCAATAATGATTTCCGGCGCCATGATCACCGCACGCGCCACGGCAAGGCGCTGACGCTCGCCGCCGGAAAGTTCGGGTGGCAGCGCATCGCCGCGCTTGGTCAGCCCGACCCATGACAGCAAATCATCGACATTCGCGCGGTTTTTATGGATGTTGCGCCCGCCAACCTTCATGGGCAATTCAATATTGGCGCGCACGGTCTGATGGTCGAGAAACTGACAATCCTGATGCACAACGCCGATACGGCGGCGCATTTCGGCCACACGGTCGCGGCTGAGCTTGCTGACATCCTGACCGAAAAGCCTGACCGTGCCGGATGTGGGGCGCAGCGCCAGATAGCAGAGTTTGAGCAGCGTGGTCTTGCCCGCGCCCGAAGGCCCGGTCAGAAAATGAAAGGAGCCCGGCGCCAATTCCTGGGTTATACCGTTCAGTATGGAATTGCGCCCGTAGCTAAAGCCTGCTTGCTCGAAGGTTATCACGCATCGTCTCCTATTGGCAGCGAACATTCCCACGAACGGCTGCCAAGCTCAAGCCCAATGCTCGGTCGTTATAGTTGGAATGTTGCCATTGAGCGGCTAGAAGTTAAGCATCGGCCGATTCGCCGCAAGAAAACAAAAGGAACGGGCTGAATGCTTATCGTTTGCCCCTCGTGTGACGCGCAATATCAGGTGCCAGAAAATGCCATTCCGCCGGAAGGGCGTGAAGTGCAGTGTTCGTCCTGCCAGAATGTCTGGCAACAGGCGCCCGCTTCGGCCGGGGCTGCGGCGTTTCTTGACGGCGATTTGCTGGCTGACCGGCCCGAGGATGACACCGTTCTGCCCGACGCGGACGAGGATGTGCCGATTTGGGACGATACCGATGATGTTGAGACGGTCGAGGCCGTGCTGGATGATGACGCGCCCGAGGACGAGCCCGATGACGAGCCTGAGCCTGAAGACGAGCCTGAGCCTGAAGACGAGCCCGCGCCCGAAATCGGTGCCGAGGCTGAAGACGAGGCGCCAAAATTCGGCAGCGTGAACGCGCCCAAGGCCGAGGCCGCGCCCAGTGTTGAAATTCGTGCCGATCGCGGCACACGGTTGCGCGGCAATGCCGAGGCACCCGCCGCCAAGGCCATGCCTGCCAAACCGGAAAAGACCGGCACAGCGGCTGCAAAGGCCGAAATGTTTCGCGTGCCCCCGCCGCCCCCCGATATCGAGGAAGAAGACCTGCCCGAAGCCCCGGTCTTTTCGGACCCGCCAGAGATTGCAGCCCGGGACGATGCCCCCGAAGCCGAGACCTCGACATTTGACGATATCGCCGCTGCGCGCCGCGAATTCGCCCAAACCCCCGAGCCAACCCCCGAGCCAACTCCCGCGCCAACCCCCGCCGCCGCGCCGGATTTTGAATTGAAACCCGAAGAGGATGCGGACGAAACTGCAGACGCACCTGATGAGGTGGCGGATGAGCCACGGGCGGATACACAAGAAGACGACCCCTTCGCAAGCGCGCCGGATGCTGATGCAGTCGAGGCCGCTGCGGACCTGCCCGAGGACGACATGCAAGCCGCATCGGGTGATGAAGACGCAGAGCCTGACAACGCGCCGGAACTGGCCGCTGACCAAGACAGTGATGCGCCGGATTTCGCGCCCATCCAGGCTGATCCACCGCGTTTCCAGCGCAGTGCGCATCCGCAGTTTGACGATGAAGAACCAAAGCCGCGCCCCTGGGCGGCCGAGCCTGAAGCCGATGATGCAGAAGCCTTTGGTGAGGCTGAAATCGAAAGCGACGATGACGGCTTCAGCTTTGAAGCGAGCGACGCGCCGAAGGACGAGGGAGAGGCCGCGGAAGATGCGGATGCCGATGCCCAAGAGCCGGAAGCGGTGGCTGTCGAGGATGATGACGGCGGCTTTGACTGGGTTGAAGCCGAAGAGCCTTTTGAGCCCGCGCCGGAACCAGAGCCAGAGCCGGAATTTGAAGCCGCGCCCGATTTCGATGATGGCCCGGCGCCGACCTATTTGCCGCCCACAACCGGCCACCCCGAGCCGCCGCAAACCAGCAGTTCGGCCAAGCCAAAGGGCGAAGATGCGCGCGCGACCCGCAAGCTGACAGATGCGATTGCCGAGCTGAAAGCCGTGCAGAAATTCGCACCCAAACCCAAACCTGCCGAACCGGTCGCCCTGGATGAGGCGCGCCGCGCCCGCCATGATGACGAGGCCGAGGATGACGAGGCCAAGGCCAAGGCCGCCGCTGCGGATGAAGAGGCCATGCTCGCCAATATCCGTTCGGAATTGCTGCGCACGAACAACAAGGCCGGGCAGGAAAGCATCGACGAATTGCGTGCCAGCCTGCGCGACGAGAAAGGCGGCCGCCGTGGCAAGACCGCCAAGCCCGCCAAATCCCGCGCGGCCAAGGCCGGCAAGGCCCCTCGCGAAGGCGGTTCGCGCCGCGCTGGCCGTTTGGGGATGGGTGTGGCGGTGCTGCTCTGCGCAGCACTTGCGGTCGTCTATGTCTTCCCGGCTGCGATTGTTTCCGCCCTGCCCGCCAGCGAAGCCGCGGTCAGCGGCATTGTCAGCACGATAGACAGCCTGCGCACCGCCATCGGCGGGCTGTTCTAGAACAGATCGAGCAGCCGTTGCAGATAGTCGCGCTCGCCTTCCGGGCGCAGCCGGTCGGCTGCGCGGCGGCGGATCTCTTCCAGCAATTCGCGCGCGCGCTCTGAAGCGTTCTGGTCGGGCACCGCGGTTTCACCCTGATCGACACCGCCATCATTGCCGACAGGGCGGCCAAGCGGGTCGCGAGCATTGGCGGGGTCATCCTCGCCGTTATTGCCGGCGCGGTCTTGCGCCTCCAACTCGCGAATCCCGCGGCGCAGATTTTCCATTGCTTGCGCCTGTTCATCCAACGCGCCCGAAAGATCGCCCTCACGCAGGCGGTCGCGGGCGTCGGCCATGTTGCGCTCGGCCTCGCGCAGCGCCTCGGCATCGGCACCCTCGTCCTGCAATTGGCGCATGAAATCGCGCAAGGCTTCCTGGCGTTCGGCCAGTTCTTCGCTGGTTGGCGGCGACCCATCCTCGCCTTCGGGGTTTTGGGTCTGGCCATTGCCGCCCTGCCCGTTTTCGCGAAATTCCTCTTGCAAGCGGCGGAAGGCATCGTCGGAAAGTTCCTGCTGCTGGCGCAGCGTATCCTGAACGCCCTCACCGGGCGAGCCCTGGCCGCCCGGCGTTTGCTGCATGGTCATCTGCATGTTTTCCATGAACTGGTTGAGCTGGTCGAGCAGGCGCTGCGCCTCGTCGCGCTGGCCGTTCCGGTTCAACTCTTCAATCCGGTCAAGCAGTTCCTGCAACTGGCTTTGCGACATTGTCGGCCCGTTTTGCTGGTTTTCAGCCTGCTGCTGGTCGCCATTTTGCTGCATTTCGCGGGCCATTTGCTGCAAATACTCGTCAATCGCATCGCGCAGCTCGTCGGTCAGTTCGGCCAGTTCCTGTTCGGTGGCACCGTTTTGCAGGCCTTCGCGCAGCCGCTCTTGGGCGCGGCGCAACCGCGCCTCGGCGCTGGAAAGATCGCCCGCCTCGATCATGACGGCGACATCCCACAGCAGGGCGGCAATCTCGTCACGCTCGGCCAGGCTGAGCCCGTCTTCGGCCATATAGCCCATGCGGCGGATGGCAACGCGCGTAAGCAGATAGCTGCTGGCGCTGGGGAAAAGGCCGGGTTCGGGCGCATAGGAAATGGCGCGCAGCACATCATTGACGCGGCGCAGATTGTCCAGCGACCAGAGCAGATCGCGCCGCTGCTCGATGATGGCGGCGGCAAGCGGGTCAAAGAAGGAACGCGCGGGCAGCACATCGCGGCGCGATAAAATCGCCGACTGGCCTGCACCATCGGTGACTTCGAGCGTAATTACTACGGGCAGATTCGCAAACAGATGCTGGCTGAAATCGGCGGTGAGCATGTCCTTGATATCGGCCCGGTCGCCGCGAAACGGCAGTGGTAGCGCGCCGGTCAGCGGTTCGGGCAAATCGGGCGGCGCAACAAGGCCGAAGCGGCGGTCGACCGCGTCCAGATCAAGGGTGATCCGATAGCTGCCGCCGGTGATGGCATAGTCATCTTGTGCGGTAAACTCCAGCTCCATCGCGCCGTCGCGGCTTTTGGCGATTGCGGCGTCCGATTGCAGCTGCGGCGGGCTATCAGCGCGCGCGGTGATCCGCCAATCCCCCATCACATCGCCGCTTTCACGCAGGGTTATGCGGCCCGATTGCACGATGGGAAAGCTCAGATCATAAACATCGGGCGCCAGCACCAGGTTTTGCCCGCTGGCCCCGTCTTCCAGCGCAAAATCGCCAACGCCGTAAAGCCGTAGCGTAAATTCGGACCCGATCGGCAGTTCCAGCGATGCATCGGCCAGGTTTTCGGGCGAAAGATACATGACCGGCAGGCCGGTATAGGCAGGCGGGCGGGCCCAGGCCTCGAAGCTTGCAGCAGGCACGGCGGCAAGGGCCGTGCCATTGGGGCCGCCATTTTGCACCCGCGCGCCGGGCAGGTTGCTGAAAACCAGCGCCACGCCCAATGCGGTGGCGGCCAGCAGGCGCAGGCCGTTCGGGTCGCGTTCGCGCAGGTTCACGGCAGGCGCCGGCACGCGTGCGCGTGCGGCGGCTTGGCGCATCGCGGCGGTATGGGCCAGCCACAGGTTCTTGCTGACAGTGTCATCGCCCAGATATGCGGGCCGGTCGAGCAGGGCCGATAGCGGGCGGCCGGGCAAAGCGGAATCGAGCCGCAGAATCGCATCGATCCGGCTGGGAGGTTTGAGGCGGCGCACACCGATACCGCCCAGATACAACGCCAGAACCAGCAGGGCAGCGGCGATGTAAACCCAATAGTTTTGTGGCACAAACTGCTCTAGCCGCAGCAAAAGCGCGGCAGTTCCAAGCGCGACAAGGCTGGCCAGAGGCCAGAACGCCATGATCAGCGTTTCCGCCCAAAGCGTGAGCCGTGACAAAAACAGCCGCCCGGCATAGGGGGCGAGCGGCGCAAAATCGGGTTTGCGCGGTGCGGTCTTGGGGGGAGTCAGGCCAGCCATAGTGGGATGCTATCCCGATTGATAATCTCTTCCAAGCTCGGACGTGCCCGAACCACGGCAAATTGATCGCCCTGCACCAGAACTTCGGGAATCATCGGGCGGGTATTGTATTCGCTGGCCATGACAGCGCCGTAAGCCCCCGCCGTGCGAAAAGCGACAAGGTCGCCTGCTGCAAGCGGTGGCATGGCGCGTTGGCGCGCGAAAGTATCGCCGGTTTCACATACCGGGCCGACAATATCTATGGGCCGGGTTTCGACCCCCGCTTCGGGTTCCACCACCGGAATGATCTCGTGATAGGCGTCATACATGGCCGGGCGCAGCAAATCGTTCATGGCGGCATCGAGAATCAGAAAATTTCGCCCCTCGCCCTGTTTGACATAGGTGACACCCGCAACCAGCAGCCCGGCATTGCCCGCAATCAGACGGCCCGGCTCGATCTCGATCTCGCAGCCCAAATGGCCAAGCGTGCGGCGCACGACCGCGCCATAGTCCAGTGGCAGGGGCGGCAGGCTGTTGGAGCGTTCATAAGGAATGCCCAGCCCGCCGCCAAGGTCGAGCCGGCGAATATCATGGCCATCGGCGCGCAGCAGTTCGCAAAGCTCGGCAACCTTGGTGAAAGCCGCCTCATAGGGGGCAAGCTCGGTAAGCTGGCTGCCGATATGCACATCGATGCCCACAACCTTTACACCTTCAAGCGCCGCGGCCTGTGCATAGGCTTCACGCGCGCGGGCAATGGGAATGCCGAATTTGTTCTCGGATTTTCCGGTGGCGATCTTGGCGTGGGTTTTCGCGTCTACATCCGGGTTTACGCGAATGGTGATCGGGGCGCACAGGCCCATTTCGCGCGCAACCGCATCAAGCGCCAGCAGTTCCGGCTCGCTTTCCACGTTGAACTGGCGCACGCCGCCCGCAAGCGCCATGCGCATTTCATCGGCGGTTTTGCCGACACCGGAAAATACAATGCGTTCCCCCGGCACGCCCGCGGCAATTGCGCGCGCATATTCCCCGCCCGAAACCACATCCATACCCGCGCCCAGATTCGCCATCAGCCGTAGCACGGCCTGGTTGGAATTGGCTTTCATCGCATAGCAGATGAGGTGGTCCATCCCGGCCAGTGCTTCCTGAAACACCTGATAATGGCGGGTGAGCGTGGCGCTGGAATAGACATAGAACGGTGTGCCAACGGCGCGCGCGATATCGGCAATGGCGACGCGTTCAGCGCAGAGCGCACCGGATTGGTATTGGAAATGGTCCATGAACAGTCCGATGCTTAGTTGAGCGGGCGGGCGCGCAGATACAGATACAGCGGCAGCCCGCTGGAAAGCCCAACATAAAAGGCCACGGGTATGGCCACAAGCGGAAGATAGTCGCGCCGCGCCGGTGCCTCGATCAGCGCCCAGACCGTCAGCACCAGACTGGACAGCAGCATGTTGAGCATCAGCCCGCGCGTGGCCATATTGGCCCCCCAGGCGGTGAAAAGGCCGCCAAGGCTGAAGCCGTTGGCCTGCATATGCCCAAACATGAAATACAAAGGCCCGACAGCGCCAACAAGCGCCAGAACCAGAAATACCGTTCGCGTATGTGCCATGTCGCCCCCAGCCTGAAAAGCCGGACCTAGCGCGACCGCGCAGATCGTTCAAGCGAAACGATGTTATTGCACATCAATGTAGAAAACCGACCAGACCCAGTTGCTGTCGTCAATGTCATTGAGATCGTCGCGGCTGCCGCGCGCAAATACCAGCTGGCTTGGCCCGAAATCCCCAAGGCCAAGAAACGCACCATCGCGTTTGAGCGCCAGGATCGGATCTTTTGCCAGCAATTCAGCCAGCGGCAGTTCCAGGGTGAACCCGTCAAGCGCGCGCAGCGAAATGGTTGTGCCCGTCACACCTGCCAGACGCAGAACATCGGCCAGAAGCGGGCCTTCAAACACATGCGGGCCTTTGCCTTGCGGAAAATCGGTTGTGTATGAAAGCTGGCTGAGCGTGGCAAGCGTTGCATAGTCAAAGGTCGCCGCCGACGAAAAGGCCACGCCATTATAGTCGAACAGTTTATCGTAATCCGGGTCCATTGCGCCGCGCGAATAGTTGGCGACATCGCCTGTAACGGTCAGAATCGCCGGGCCGCGCAGCTCGGCCTGGGCCTGGCTGGCGCCGCCCATGCCAATAGCAAAAGCCAGCGCTAAGAAGAGCTTAAACATCGTCTGTCCTGTTGATACATCTATAGTTTTTTTATGAATCGGCATTGCAGCCGTGGGTTGTTATGGCAAACTTGGGCCGTTCACGCAAGTAATTTTGCGCAGCCCGCCGAAAGCCTTCAGGAATTACATGCAATACTTGTAGTAAAACAGAAATGGCGCAACTTCCCCGATATGGGAAAAATTGCGCCATGTATTTCGTTTATTGGGCCGGGCGCGTCAGGGTGCTGCGACGCGCGATTCAAACCGCGGGGTTACTGCCAGCGGGTCGCCTTTCACGCCGCAACCCGCCAAAGCGGCAAGGGCAAGGAGCAATAGTAGCGGCTTCATTTCAGCACCTCTTTCCAGCGTTCAACCTGCGCGCGCACATTCGCGGGCGCCGTGCCGCCAAAGCTGGTGCGGCTGGCCACCGAATTATCGACCCCAAGCACGGCAAACACCTCTTGGGTAATTTCGGGATGCCCGGTCTGCATGTCTGCAAGCGTCAGTTCATCCAGGTCGCACCCCTTGTCTTCGGCCAGTTTGACCAGCGCGCCGGTCACATGATGGGCGTCGCGGAACGGCAGGTTCAGGCGGCGCACAAGCCAGTCGGCCAGGTCGGTGGCGGTTGAAAACGCAGCCCCGGCCGCCGCGCGCAAGGCGGGCGGGTTTGGCTTGAGGTCGGCCATCATCCCGGTCATGGCGGCCAGGCTCAGCATCAGCGTATCGGCGGCGTCAAACACCTGTTCCTTGTCTTCCTGCATGTCCTTTGAATAGGTCAGCGGCAGGCCCTTCATCATTGTCAGAAAGGCCACAAGCGCGCCGTTGATGCGCGCACCCTTGGCGCGGATAAGCTCGGCTGCGTCGGGGTTTTTCTTTTGCGGCATGATCGAGGAGCCGGTTGAAAACCTGTCGGACATGATCACAAAGCGGAACTGGGCCGAAGACCAGATGACAAGCTCTTCCGCCAAACGGCTGAGATGCGTGCCGCAAATGGCCGCCGCGGCCAGAAACTCCATCGCAAAATCTCGGTCCGACACGGAATCCAGGCTGTTGGCCGTGGGGCGATCAAAGCCCAGCGCGCTGGCGGTCATCTCGCGATCAATCGCAAAGCCGGTGCCGGCCAGCGCGGCAGCGCCAAGCGGGCTTTCATTCATCCGCGCGCGGGCATCGGCAAAGCGCGCCTTGTCGCGGGCCAGCATTTCGACATAGGCGAGCATATGGTGCCCCCATGTCACTGGCTGGGCGGTTTGCAAATGCGTAAAGCCGGGCATGATCATATCGGCCCCCGCTTCGGCCTGCGCCACCAGCACCTGCATCAGCGCGCTGATGCTGGCAATTGCGGCATCGCACTGGTCGCGCACCCAAAGCCGAAAGTCGACAGCCACCTGGTCGTTCCGGCTGCGCGCGGTATGCAGCCGCCCGGCGGGCGCGCCGATCAGCGCCTTCAGCCGTGCTTCGATATTCATGTGGATGTCTTCAAGCGCGGCAGAAAATTCAAATGTGCCACCCTCGATTTCTGACAAGATCGTGAGCAGGCCTTCCGAAATCGCCCTGGCATCGCTATTGGTGATAATACCACAGGCGGCCAGCATGGCGGCATGGGCGCGCGAGGCTTCGATATCCTGCTTGTAAAGCCGTTTGTCAAAGCTGATCGAGGCGTTGATCGCCTCCATGATCGCGTCTGGCCCGGCAGCGAACCGCCCGCCCCACATTGCATTTGCACCCGATTTGTCCGACATTCACCCCTCCAACCCAAGGCCTGCCATGACCCTGCGAAAACTTAGCTTTGCCCTGCTATATGCCGCCACAGCACTGGTTGCAAACCCCGGCATTGCCGGCACGCTTTCCGCCGAGGAACGCGCGGCCATTGAATCGATGCGCAGCGACAGTCTGCGCCGGCTCGTCATTCACAGTGAACCGCGCGACGTGGTTGATGTCGGCTATGTTTCAAAGGCGGGTGAAGCGCAAACCATTCCTGCCAACGGGCGGCTGAATGTCGTGAATTTCTGGGCCACCTGGTGCGCGCCCTGCCGCGAGGAAATGCCGGCGCTAGACCGTTTGCGTGCAGAACTGGGCGATGAGGCCGGCGTGATCGCCATTGCCACCGGGCGCAACCGGGTCGAGGATATCGAGCGTTTCAACGAAGACGTCGGCGTGACCATGCCCATAAACCTTGACCCGCGCGGCGATTTGGCCGCCGCACATGGCGCAATGGGCCTGCCCACGACGATTGTTTTTGATGGCGAGGGCCGCGAAATTGCCCGCCTGACTGGGGCTGCGGAATGGGACAAGGCCGGGCCAATCATCCGCGCCCTTGCCGCGGCCTTGGCGGATTAGACTTCCGCATGGCGAAAGCAGGTGACGGCATGATCATTCACAAGCCCCGCCGCCTGCATGAACGCATAGCAGATGACCGGCCCGCAAAAGTTGAAGCCGGCCGTCTTCAGCCGTTTTGAAAGCGCGGTCGAGGCGGGTGTGCTGGCCGGCACATCGGCCTGCGCCTGCACGCGGTTATCGATGGGCGCGCCTTCGACCGTTTGCCAGATGAACGCCGCAAAACCTTTGCCCGCTTCAATTTTCTGCCAGGCCTGCGCGCCTTTGATGGCCGCAACGATCTTGCCACGATGCCGGATGATCCCCTCATCCTGCAAGGCTGCCTCGACCTGCGCGTCGCCCCAGCCTGCCAGAATATCGGGGTTGAAATTCGCGAATCGCGCATAAAAATTCTCGCGTTTGCGCAAAATGGTGATCCAGCTCAGCCCGGCCTGAAAGGATTCGAGCATCAGTTGCGCAAAAAGTGCGCGGCTGTCGCGGCAGGGCACGCCCCATTCGCGGTCATGATAGGCAATATATAGCGGATCATCGCCGCACCATGCGCATCTGTGCTGCATTTTAATTTCCTTTAGAACAATCCGTGAATATTCATATCGTGTTAACGGCTTGCAGGCAATCTTGGGCCAGACCGAGGATAATGCCATGCACAGCCGAACGGCACCCGACCCGAACCAAACCGCGCGCAGTGTTGCGCTTGTGACCGACGCGCTGCAGCACGGGCGTATCGGTCTGGCCTGGCAGCCGGTCCTGCGCAGCGGCCCGCAAGGGATGGTGGCGTTTTATGAAGGCTTGCTGCGCCTGCGTTGCGCCAATGGCGAGGTGATGCGCGCGGGTGAGTTTATCGACGCGGTGGAAGCAACCCCGCTTGGCCGCGCGCTCGACCGGCGTGCGCTTGGCGTTGCACTCGATCTGCTCGCCGCCGACCGGCGCTTGCGCCTTTCGGTCAATATCGGCCCCAAAACAATGCATGATGAGGGTTGGAACGCCCTGCTTGTTCAGGCCGCGCGCCAGGATCCGGGCGTGCCGGAACGCCTGATCGTCGAGCTGACGGAACGTTCCGCCATGCAGGACCCCGATGAAACCATCGCGTTTCTGGACCGTAACCGCAAGCTGGGGTGCAGCTTTGCGATTGATGATTTCGGCGCCGGGCAAACCGCCTTTGCCTATTTCCGCCGCTTCCGCTTTGACATGGTCAAGATCGATGGCGAATTCATTCGCGACCTGCACAAGAACCCCGACAATGCCATGCTGGTCAAGGTTCTGGTGCAACTGGCCCGGCATTTTGACATGCTGACCGTGGCCGAATTCATTGAGAACGAGCATGAGGCCCGCGCCGCAACCGCGCTGGGCGTGGATTGTTTGCAAGGCTATTATTGCGGGCGTGCCGGCGATGTGCCGCTTGTGATGGACATGCAACCCTACCGCGCCGCGATCTAGGGTTTGCCCACCAGTTTGGACAATTGCACCTGCATTTCGGAAAGCTGCGATTTCAGCGCATCCAGTTCCGATTCGCGCGGCTTCTTGGGCGCCTCGGCGGGTTTTTCGCCCGCACTTTCCTTTCCGCCAACCGCACCGGGAAAGGGCGAGAACATGCGCATGGCGTTTTCAAACCATTCCATATTGGTTCGCGCCAGCGACTCGAGGTTGGCAATTGCCGGATTGGCCCCAAAGGCCGAACTGATCTGCGCGCGCATGGCTTCCTGATTTTTCGTAAATGTCTCCATCGACGCATCGAGGTAGCCCGGCACAACGCCTTGGAGCGAATCGCCATAAAGCGCGATGAGCTGGCGCAGAAAATTCGTGGGCAACATGGTATTGCCCTTGGATTCCGCCTCGAAAATGATCTGGGCCAGAACCGAGCGGGTGATATCTTCGCCGGATTTCGCGTCATGCACGACAAAATCTTCGCCGTCACGCACCATCTGGCTTAGATTTTCAAGCGTTACATAGCTGGATTTGGCGGTATTGTATAACCGTCGGTTGGCGTATTTCTTGATGACGATCGGTTCGTCGCTTTGTGTGGGTTCAGCCACATGCGCCTCCTTGGACCATTTCCACCAGCTTAGTCAGCATTTTGCGCTGCCGCAAAGCAATTTTGCAAGCGCGAAGGCCGGCATCCATGTTATGGCGAAGTCATGAGCCGCAAGACCACGCCCACGCCACCCAAAGCGCCAGCCCCGCAGCAAAGCGCCGCCGCCGCCTATCTTGACCTTTGGGAAGCCAATATCACGCTTTTTGCGCGCGAAGATGTGCCCAGCACGGCGGATAGGCCAAAATGATTGCGCAGCACCGCATTGGCGCGCCGCAACCGCTGGCCCAGCATGTTGCGCAAATGCTCGCGGCCTATCAGGGGGCAATGGCGGCAAGCGCAGCCCTTGGCACCGAGTCCTTTCCCTGGCACCCATCGCTCGATCCGTCCGGGCTTGAACCACCCGATCCGGTGGTGCTGGCCCAGGAGGTTGGTGCCCGTATGGCCACCACGCTGGCCGGTCTGGCGCGCTGGCAAAACCACCCCTATCGGCGAGCCCCTGAAACCGCGCCGCCCGTCTGGCAAAGCGGCGCGACGCGATTGCTGGATTATGCGCCAGACGCGCCGCACACTGCCGTGGCCGTGCTGGTCCTGCCCTCGCTGGTCAACCGCGCCTATATCATGGACCTGACGCCCGAAACTTCGGCGATGGGGCGGCTGGCGGCAGCCGGGCTGCACCCTTATTTGCTGGACTGGGGCGCACCCGGGCCCGATGAGGCGGGCTTTGGCATTCAGCACTATGTTGCGCGCGCGCGCGCCGCCCTTGCCCATATCGGGCCAGCCTGCCTGCTGGGCTATTGCATGGGCGGCACGGTTGCAGCCGGGCTGGCGGCGCGCAATTCTGAAAACATTCGCGGCCTTGTCGCGCTGGGGGCGCCGTGGGATTTTACCGCCGGCGGCGGCGTGCGCAGCCAGTTGCGCCTGCTCTACGGCCAGCATGACGGCGCGGCAGCGCGCGCCCTGCTGGGCGGGCTGGCCGAGACTTATGGCTGCATTCCTGCCGCGCTGTTCCAATCGCTGTTTGCCGCGCTCAACCCGCTGGCCTTTGCCACGAAATTCCGCCGCTTTGCGGAGCTTCGCGCAAACTCACCCGCAGAAACATGTTTCGTGGCGCTGGAAGACTGGCTGGCCGATGGCATTGCGATGTCGGCACCAGCCGCGCAGGAATTGCTGCTGGACTGGCATCTGGGCAACGCCCCTCAGCTTGGCAACTGGCAATTGGAGGGTGGCGCCGTGCGCGCGCAAAACCTGACCTGTCCCACCCTTGTTGTGGCCGGCTCGCATGACACGATCGCCCCGGCTGCGGGTGCGCTGGCGCTGGCCCGCGCAGCGCCAAAGGCCACGGCCTTCACCGCTGGAACCGGCCATGTCGGCCTCATCACCTCGGCCCGCGCCGCTCCTGTGCTATGGCAACGCGTTTGCAGCTTTGTGCAAAGCCTGTAGAATGGGTGACAGCGCCATGCCCAACTGCTATTTTGCACCGCAACATAAACCTGAAGGACCATCCCCATGACCAATATCGTGATCGCATCCGCCGCCCGCACCGCCGTTGGCAGCTTTCTGGGCAGCTTTGCCAATACGCCCGCGCATGAACTGGGTGCCGAGGCTATTCGCGCCGTTCTGGCCCGTGCGGGTGTTGATGCGGCCGATGTGTCGGAAACCATTCTGGGCCAGGTGCTGACCGCCGGTCAGGGCCAGAACCCGGCCCGCCAGGCGCATATCGCCGCCGGTCTGCCGATTGAAAGCGCGGCCTGGGGCATCAACCAGGTTTGTGGCTCGGGCTTGCGGGCCGTGGCGCTGGGTGCCCAGCACATTATGCTGAATGATGCCGAAATCGTTGTGGCGGGCGGGCAGGAAAGCATGAGCCTGTCGCCCCATGTCGCCAATCTGCGCAATGGCCAGAAAATGGGCGACCTTGGCTTTGTCGATTCGATGATCAAAGACGGGTTGTGGGATGCGTTCAACGGCTATCATATGGGCACAACGGCGGAAAACGTGGCCGAACAGTGGCAGATTTCGCGCGACCAGCAGGATGAATTTGCCGTGGCCAGCCAGAACAAGGCCGAAGCCGCGCAAAAAGCCGGCAAGTTCGCCGATGAAATCACCCCCTTCACCATCAAAACCCGCAAGGGTGAAACCGTGGTCGACCAGGACGAATATATCCGCCACGGCGCCAGCATCGAGGCGATGCAAAAGCTGCGCCCGGCATTTTCCAAAGAAGGTTCGGTTACAGCAGGCAATGCTTCGGGCCTGAATGATGGCGCGGCAGTCACCCTGCTGATGACCGAAGAAAATGCCATGAACCGCGGCATTCAGCACCTTGGCCGCATTGCGGGCTATGCAACAGCGGGGCTTGACCCGTCGATCATGGGTGTTGGGCCGGTCATGGCAAGCCGCAAGGCATTGGCCAAGGCGGGCTGGACAGTGGATGACCTCGATCTGGTCGAGGCCAACGAGGCGTTCGCCGCGCAGGCCTGTGCCGTGAACAAGGAAATGGGCTGGGATCCGGCGATTGTGAATGTGAACGGGGGCGCCATTGCCATTGGCCATCCGATCGGCGCTTCGGGCTGCCGTGTGCTGAACACGCTTCTGTTTGAAATGCAGCGCCGCGATGCCAAGCGCGGCCTGGCCACGCTGTGCATTGGCGGTGGCATGGGTGTTGCGCTCTGCGTTGAGCGTGCGTAACATTATTGCGCAATAGCACAACAAACAGAACAATCGTTTCAACAGGAGAGATCGCATGACCAGAACGGCCCTTGTAACAGGTGGAACCCGCGGCATTGGTGCGGCCATTTCGGTCGCGCTGAAAGGGGCGGGCTACACCGTTGCTGCCAATTATGCAGGCAATGACGAGGCAGCGGCGAAGTTCACCGCCGAAACCGGCATCAAAACCTATAAATGGTCGGTGGCCGATTATGATGCCTGTGTCGCGGGAATTGCCAAGGTTGAAGCCGAGCTTGGCCCGGTCGATATTCTGGTGAACAATGCCGGCATTACCCGCGATGGCATGTTTCACAAGATGACCCGCGAACAATGGTCCGAGGTGATCGACACCAACCTGTCGGGCGTGTTCAACATGACCCACCCTATCTGGGGTGGTATGCGGGACCGTAAATTTGGCCGGGTGATCAATATCAGCTCGGTCAACGGGCAGAAGGGCCAGGCCGGTCAGGCCAACTATTCGGCGGCCAAGGCGGGCGATATCGGCTTTACCCGCGCATTGGCACAGGAAGGGGCGCGCGCGGGCATTACCGTCAACGCCATTTGCCCCGGCTATATCGGCACCGAAATGGTGCGCGCCATTCCCGAAAAGGTGCTGAACGAGCGGATCATCCCGCAAATTCCCGTGGGCCGTTTGGGCGAGCCGGAAGAAATTGCGCGCTGCGTGGTCTTTCTTGCATCCGATGATGCGGGCTTTATGACCGGGTCGACCATTTCGCCAAACGGCGGCCAGTTCTTTAGCTGATTGCTGTAAGCCAAACGATGAATTATCAAGAAATGGCGCAGTTTGCGCCATTTTTTGTTAAAGGTATTATATGGTTGAACCGTCAGACATCCTGCGCTCGGTCTCGCAAATGCGCGCGCCAAGCGTTACATTGATGATGCAGTATGTCGCGCAAAAGCAGGGCGTTTCCACCGGGCGGCAAGTGCGCGAAATGTTCGCGCTGCGCTATGGTCCGGGCAAGCTGCTGCCGCATGAATATTACCGTTTGCGCGTGTATCGGCGCGACCTTTCGCGCAGTGACAAGCGCGAATTTCTGGGAGACCGGGCTGCAAAGGCGCTGAATTACGGCCTGACCGCACCCGAACTTGCCGGCGCGCGCTACATGGTCGACCAAAAGCCGGTATTTCTTGCGCTCTGCGCGGCCAGCAACCTTGCCTGCACCGAAACTCAGGCCATGTATTCGCCCCGCCAAACCGTGGGATCCTGGGCGCAACTGCGCAGTGCTGCGGAAATTGTTGCCTTCCTTCGGCATGACGCGCGCTATCCGCTCTACTGCAAGCCCACCGATAGCAAACAATCCATCGGCGGGATCGAGATCGAGCGGCTTGATGCCGACGGGCATCTGGTTTTTGGCGAAGGCCTTTCCGGGCCACACATAGAGGCGTTTGCCGCCGAGATTCTGGCCAAATTCCCAAGCGGCTATTTGTTTCAAACCTGCGAGGCAATGGCCAAGGATCTGCGCGGCCTTGCACCCAAAGGGCTTGGCCCGATGCGGCTGAACTCGATTTTAACCGAACAGGGCGCGCCGCTGGTGTTTTTCGGCTCGTTCCGGATGCCGGTCGATGGCACGGAATCCGGGCCGACAAAATCCAAGCGGCGCTATTTTGCCAATCTTGATCTTGAAAAGAACGAAATCAGCATCGCGATGGAACGCACCGACGGGGCCCATTTGATAATCGAACACCAGCCGGTGACGGGCACCAAACTGCCGGGCTTCAAGGTTGAACAGCTGCCCGATGCGGTTGCGCTGGTGAAAGCCGCCCATATGCTTATGCCCGAACTTGGGATCATCGGCTGGGATGTCGCGCTGACCGACAAAGGCCCGCTGATCATCGAGGGCAATGGCAACCCGTCATGCAGCCATTACCAGCTTGTGCGCGGGCGCGGCATCATGAATGCAGAACACAGGCCGCTTTTCGCCGCGGCCAAGGCCCGGGCCGATGCCATTTCCGCCGCGATCAAGGCGGGCAACGATGCCTGGCAGCTTGGCGCGATACGCGACATCGTGGCGTTGGAGCGCGGGCGCTTCAATTCCTAGGCTGGTAACTGCCCGATTGCGGCGCTAATTGTTGCGCAACCACATTTTGCGGAGCCTCACATGCGAATCGGAATTCTTGAAACGGGCAATGTTTCGGATGCGCTGAAAGCGCGGTTCGGCGATTATCCCAGCATTTTTCATGCGCTCATCCATACCCGGTTGCCCGATGCGGAGTTCATTGATGTGTCTATCGTCAATGGCGAAAAACTTGGCCGCCCGGATGACGCCGATGGCTGGCTGATCACCGGCTCGCGGCACGGCGTATACGAAGATCTGGACTGGATCAATGCGCTCAAGGCCTTTGTGCGCGACTGTGTGGCCCAGAATGTGCCGCTGGTTGGCATATGCTTTGGCCACCAGCTTATTGCCGAGGCGATGGGTGGCAAGGTTGAAAAATCGGAACGCGGCTGGGGGCTGGGTGTGCATGAATATCAAACCCACAACCTGCCGGGCTGGATGGCCGATCTCAAGTCCAGCTTCAAGGGCTATGCCGTGCATCAAGACCAAATCGTAACGCCGCCGAGCAGCGCGCAGATCATCGCCAGCTCCGAATTTTGCCCTTATGCGGCAATGGTTTATGGCAACCCCGATGCGCCCGATGCCATTACCGTGCAATCCCATCCGGAGATGACCGCCGAATTTGTGCAAGGGCTGATCGATACGCGGTTGAACGCAATCGTGCCCGCCGAGCGCGTGGCCCTTGCCGAAGCCGGGCTCGTGCAGCAGGTGCAAAACGATATCTGGACCGCGCTGATCGCCCGTTTTCTTGAGGCGGCCAGCAAGCGCCGCGCCAGCGCCGCAGCTTGAGCAGCCTGCGTGCAACCCTCCTGGGCAGCATTGCGGTGCTGCTTTGGGCGCTGCTTGCGCTGTTCACCACGCTTTCCGGTGGTTTGCCGCCCTTCCAGCTTTCGGCAATCAGCTTTGCGCTTGGGGCGGCGATTGGCCTGCCCAGCCTGATCCGCCAGCGCGCCCGCCTGAAAGGGCTGCCATTGCGGGTCTGGCTGCTTGGGGTTGGTGGGATATTCGGCTACCACTTCTTCTATTTTACCGCCCTGGCCAATGCGCCCGCGGCCGAAGCCAGCCTTGTTGCCTATCTCTGGCCGCTGTTCATTGTGCTGTTTTCGGCACTTCTGCCGGGTGAAAAACTGCGCGCGGGCCATATGGTTGGGGCGCTCATTGCCTTTGGCGGCGCCGCCATGCTGATCGCCCGCACGGGTTTTGACATCGCTCCGGAATACTGGCTTGGCTTTGGTGCCGCGGCGTTATGCGCGCTGATCTGGTCTGGCTATTCGGTGGCCAGCCGCGCGGTGGGCGCGGTGCCCAGCATCATCATCGCCGCCTATTGCGCCATTTCCGCCCTCTTGGCGCTGGCCAGCCATCTGCTGTGGGAAACAACGGTCTGGCCGCAAACCACGCAGGCCTGGCTGGCCTTGCTTGCGCTTGGGCTTGGCCCGGTCGGACTGGCGTTTTACGTGTGGGATATTGGCGTGAAACGCGGCAATATCCAACTGCTCGGCGTGCTGGCCTATGCAGCCCCCGTGCTGTCGACACTCGTTCTGGTTCTGGCGGGCCTTGCGCCTGCCACGCCGGTTTTGCTTGGCGCGGCAGCCCTTATTGCATTTGGTGCGCTGGTTGCGGCGCGAGCCTAGCGCTCAATGCGCGCTCAGCCGCTCGATCTCATCCTTCAGGCGCAGCTTTTCGCGCTTCATTTCAATCAATGACAGATCATTGCTCCCCGGACTGCGTTGGTCTTTGCTGATTCGATCTTCCAATGCGGCGTGTTTCTTACGCAATTCGGAAATATGGCTGTCGAGATTCATGCGTGCCTCCTTTGGGTTGCTTGCCTGGGCATTGCACCACGAAAACCGCGCCCTGTCACCTAAGCTTCACATAAAATTTGGCCGGCTTCAGCGCGCTGGGCGCAAAAGTGCCAATGGCGCCATATCGCGCAGAATTGCGCGCGCAACCGGGCTATAGGCATCATCGGCAGCCCCGTGCTGCGCGCCTTCATGCACGATGAGCGGCGCAAGCAGCCGCAGCGGGCCGCGCGCGCCCTTCACCGCCTGCACAATCAGGCGCCCGGCGCAGCGCCCCTGGCGCGCGGCCAGCGGCAGCACGGTCACATCCCCCGCCCGCCCGTTCAGCGCGGCAAGAATGTCACCCAAAGCCTCGGCCCGATGCACGAGCGTGATCATGCCGCGCGGATGCAGGCGGCGCAGCGCGGCATCCACCCAGACCGACAGCGCGGTCATCGGCTGCTGCTGGGCGCGCGCCTTGCCCGCATCGCGCGGGGCGGTGCCGGCATGGTCGGCGTAAAAGGGCGGATTGGCCATGACATGATCGAAACTAAGCGCGCGCAGGCTGGCGGGCATTTCAGCAAGATCGCCGTCATGTATGGTCAGCCGCAGCCCGTTTTCCACCGCATTCAGGCGCGCAAGCGCGGCATAATCGGGCTGCAATTCCACGCCATGCGCATCAAGCCCGGCGACACGGCGGCTAAGCGCGGCCAGCGCCACGCCTGCACCGCAGCCAAGTTCCAGCACCGATTGGCCGGATTGCGCGGGCACGGCGGCCGCCAGAAACACCGGGTCGGTTGCGGCGCGATAGCCCGCAACGGGCTGCGCCAGCCACAGCCGCCCGCTTAAAAACGCATCCCGGCTGAGCGCGGATTCGGCAAACCCCATCGGCTAGGCTTTCGTTTCCAGACCATTGTCGCGCAGCACCTGTGTGGCCTCTTGCGCATCATCATCCACAACCATCACCCGGCGGGGGAACAGGCCAATCCCGCCGTAAAACACGCTCATATTCTCATCAAACACCACAACGGAAATCTCCTCACCCTCGAGCAAGGCGCGGGCAAAGGCTATTTCGGTCGGGTCTGTGCTGCGGAAAATCTCTTTCATCTGCGCAGATTATCGGGCAAACAGCGCAACGTCGAGACATGGAGCAGGTGGTTATGGCAGACAGGGGCGCTTTTGCGGAAATTCAGCACGAATTGGCCGAAGATATGGCAAAAGTGAACACGCTGATTGCCGCGCGCATGGCCTCTGAACACGCGCCGCGCATTCCGCAAGTCACCCAACATCTTGTTGGTGCGGGTGGCAAGCGGCTGCGCCCGCTGCTGACGCTGGCCACGGCGCGCATGTGCGGCTATGGCGGCGATGATCACATCAAGCTGGCGGCTACGGTTGAATTCATCCACACCGCCACGCTTTTGCACGATGATGTGGTCGATGAAAGCGCGCAGCGGCGCGGGCGGCCCAGCGCCAATTTGCTGTGGGACAACCAGACATCGGTGCTGGTGGGCGATTATCTATTCTCGCGCAGCTTCCAGCTCATGGTGGAATGTGGAAGCTTGCAAATTCTCGATATTCTCGCCAATGCCTCGGCCACAATCGCCGAAGGCGAGGTGCTGCAACTGACTGCCGCGCAAGACATTTCCACCACCGAGGCCACCTATTTGCAGGTTGTGCGCGGCAAAACCGCAGCCCTTATGGCGGCAGCCTGCGAGGTTGGCGGCGTAGTCGCGGGCCGGCCCGAAGCCGAATGCACCGCCCTGCGCGCCTATGGCGATGCACTCGGCATCGCCTTTCAGATGACCGATGATTACCTTGATTACAGCGGTGCCGCCGCCAGCCTTGGCAAGAATACCGGCGATGATTTCCGCGAACGCAAGCTGACCCTGCCCGTCATCCGCGCGATTGCCGCCGCCGATGATACGGCCCGCGCCTTCTGGAGCCGCACCATTGCCGATGGCAAGCAGCGCGAGGGCGATGTGGAACAGGCGATGGATTATCTGGCCAGCACCGGCGCGCTGGCCGATACCCGCCGCGCCGCGCTTGACTGGGCGGCCAAAGCGCGCGCCGCGCTTGCCCCGCTGCCCGCACACAGGCTGCGCGATTTGCTGGCCGATCTGACAGATTTCGTGGTCGCCCGCGCGGTTTAATGCGTTTGCGTGGCGCGCACCCACCAGCCGGGCGCCATAAGGTCGATCGCCCGCGCCGCCGCTTCGGCGGTATAGGCATCATCAAACAAGCCGAAACAGGTGGTGCCCGAGCCGGACATCCGCGCAATCTGCGCCCCATGCCCGCCAAGCGCGGCAAGGCAGTCGGCAATCACCGGGCATAGCGATACGGCGGCGCTCTGCATATCGTTGCGCTGCTGGCCAAGCCAGTTTGCAAACCCTCTGGCAGTTTTGGGCAATGCCGCCATTGGCGCGTTCTCATGCAGGCTCAAGCGCGCAAATACATCGGGAGTGCGCAGCGCAATGCCGGGATTGACCAGCACCAGATGCAGCCCTTTCAGCCAGGGCAGTTCGGCCAGATTCTCGCCAATGCCGCGCATATGCTGGGCGGTATTGCGCATACATACCGGCACATCGGAGCCAAGTTCAAGCTGCTTGGCCAGTTTGGGCAGCGGCCGCTTCCAGGCCCGCGCCGCCAGCCGCAGCATGGCAGCAGCATCGGCAGAGCCGCCGCCAATGCCTGCCGCGACCGGCAGGTTCTTGGTAAGCGTGATTTTGGCCCCTGCATCTTCGGGCATCATCAGCCGGGCGGCGCGCAAGATGATATTGTCATGCGCATCCAGCGCCTGCGCGAACGCACCGCCAATATGCAGATGCAGCCCGTAGCCTTCGGTGGTCATATCCAGACGATCGCCGTAATCGGTAAAGACAACGAGTGAGTCGAGCAGGTGGTAGCCGTCATTGCGCCGCCCGGTCACATGCAGCGCAAGGTTCACCTTGGCCGGGGCAGTTTCATGAAACGCGCTACTGGTTGCCATTTCCTTCTTCCTCAAGCACCGCATCCAAACCGCGTTCGAGCTTTGCTTCAATCCGGGGGCGGTCGATATCGGTCGAGCGGCTGTCTAGCGCGCGTTGCCATTGGAAGGCGGCTTCGCGCTCCCGTCCCACCATCCATAGCACATCGCCGTAGTGATCGTTCAGAATTCCGTCGCCGGGGCGCAGCAGCACCGCGTCGAGCATGACCGAAACCGCCTCGTCATAGCGGCCCATCCGGTAATAGGCCCAGCCAAGCGAGTCGGTGATATAGCCGTCATCGGGGCGTTGTTCCATTGCGCGCTCGATCATGCCCAGCGCCTCTTCCAGCGCCAGGCCACGGTCAACCAGCGAATAGCCCAACATGTTCAGCACCAGCGGCTGCTCGGGGGAAAGTTGCAGCGCCAGGCGCAAATCGGCCTCGGCCTCGGGCCAGCGGTCTTCGCGCTCCAATGCGGTGGCACGGGCATAGTAAAGTGACCAGGCCGAAGGCGCTTCGGGGTTGTCAAGCGCAGCAATCGCACGGCTGTAAACCTCGACCGCCTCGCCAAAGCGCGCGGCGCGGCGCAGCCCGTCGCCCAGCATGTTCAGTAGGCTCGGCACCTCGCCTTGCATGGCAATCGCGTCTTGCAGCACCTCAATGGCGGCATCGATTTCGCCTTGCGCCTCCAGCACGCCCGCCTTGCCCGCCAGGGCAACCAGCGCCAGCGGCGCATCATCATCCACGGCGTTATAGGCCGCCAGCGCCAGCGCATTCTGCCCCTCGCCAACCAGAATATCGCCGATAAGCACGGCGACATCGTCGCGCGCAGGGTTCAGATAGGCCGCAAGCCGCGCGAAAAACAGCGACAGGCGCAAGGCATCATCGTTGCGCAGGGCTTCGGCCATCAGCATCAGCGCCTCGGCGGCGCCATCAAGCGGGCTGGCAACGCGGTCAAACGAAACGGGTGCGCCGGCAATGACATTGCGGCGCAGCGCGTTGGCTTCAGCATCGTTGATACGCGCACCGGCGCCCCGGGTCATCAGCAGGCGCGCGCCTTCATAATCTTCAAGCGTTGCCAGTATCTGCGCATGGGCCAGCACCGCGCCACGGCTGACATAGGCCGCTTCGCCCGCCGCCTGATACAGCCGTGCCGCACTTTCAAAATCGCCGACATAGGCATTGGCAAGCGCCTGATGATAGGCCGACACACCGCGCAGACCGCTGGTTGTATTCAGCGCCTCGAACCGTGCGACCCCGTCGCCAAACTGCCCGGCCCCAATGGCGGCCCAGCCCGAAAGCAACTGGTTCAGCATCGGGTTCTGGGTAAGCGTTTCATCGTCGAGCGCCGCCAGCGCCGCCTCGAAATCGCCCGAGACCATTGCCGAAACCGGCACCAATGTGCCCGAAAATTCGTCCCGCGCGCCCAAGGCCGCCATTGTTTCGGCAAAGGCCACCGCCCCGGCGACATCGCCAATCGCGACATGGGTGACCATCGCGCCCTGGGCCATGACCGGATTGCCCGGCGCTTCGGCCAGCCCGGCGGCATAGTAGCGCGCGCCCGCCTCGAATGCACCATCGCGCGTGGCCACAACGGCGGCCAGATAGGCCCCGGCGCCTTCTTCCTGGGCCAAGGCCGGCGCAAGCGACAGATGCAACGCCAATAGGGCAACGAAAACGCGGGTGGGTCTGGGCATAAAAGGCTCGCTCTTTGCTATAATCCGTATGCCCAGCAGGTTAGGCTGCCGGGCAGGCGAGTGCAACGCAGGCAGGCGGCCGGCGCGATCACATATTCGGGTAAGCCGGCCCCTCGCCGCCTTGCGGCACGACCCAGGTAATGTTCTTGCTTGGGTCCTTGATGTCGCAGGTTTTGCAATGCACGCAGTTTTGGGCGTTGATCTGAAAGCGCGGATTGCTGCCATCGGCATCGCGAATCACCTCATAAACACCGGCCGGGCAATACCGCTGCGCGGGCTCGGCATAGTCGGGCAGGTTCACGCCAATGGGGATGGACGGGTCAGCCAATACCAGATGACAGGGCTCATCCTCGGCATGGTTGGTGGCGGAAAACGCCACATTGGTCAGCCGGTCAAAGCTGAGCTTGCCATCGGGCTTGGGGTAGTCGATGACCGGATAATCGGCCGCCTTGCCGGTGGCGTCGGCGTCAGACTTGCCATGTTTGCGCGTGCCAAGCGGGTTCCAGCCGGTAAGATTGGCCACCCACATATCAAAGCCCGAAATGAACATGCCGATCAGCGGGCCAAAGCGTGCATTGATCGGGGCCGCATTGCGCACACGCTTCAAATCCTTGCCCACGGGGCCGGATTTCAGCACTTTGTCATAATCGGCCAGCACATCGCCCGCGCGGCCCGCCGCAATGGCGGCCGCCGCGGCATCGGCGGCATGAATGCCCGACAGCATGGCGTTATGGTTGCCCTTGATGCGCGGCAGGTTCACCAGCCCGGCCGAACAGCCCAACAGCGCCCCGCCCGGAAAGGCGGTTTGCGGAATGGACTGGTAACCGCCCTTTGTGACCACGCGCGCGCCATAAGAGACGCGTTTACCACCCTCAAGCACCTTGGCAATATCGGGGTGGTGCTTCCAGCGCTGGAACTCCATATAGGGAAACAGATGCGGGTTCTTGTAGTTCAGATCGACGATGTAACCGACATAAACCTGATTGTTTTCAAGATGATACATGAAGGAGCCGCCGCCAGCCCTCCACCCCAGTGGCCAGCCAAGCGAATGCGTGACCTGCCCCTGTTTGTGGTTCTCGGGCTTCACGTCCCAAATCTCTTTCATGCCAAGGCCGAATTTTGGCACATCGCAATCTTTTGCCAGATCAAACCTGGCAATCACCTGCTTGGACAGGCTGCCGCGCGCGCCCTCGCTCAGGAACACATATTTGCCGTGCAGCTCCATGCCGGGCTCGTAATTCGGCCCCTCGCTGCCATCGGCATTCAGGCCGAACACACCGGCAACCACGCCTTTCAGGCTGCCATCCTCGTTCCAGACAAGGTCGGAACAGGCCATGCCGGGGAAAATCTCCACGCCTAAACCTTCGGCCTGCTCGGCCAGCCAGCGGCAGACATTGCCCATGCTCACGATGTAATTGCCGTGGTTGCTCATCAGCGGCGGCAGAATGAAATTCGGCAGGCGCAGCGCGCCGCCCTGCCCCATGAGCAGGAATTTATCCTCGGTCACTTCGGTTTCAATCGGCGCGCCCATACTGCGCCAGTCGGGCAGCAAACGGTTCAGCCCGCACGGGTCCAGCACCGCGCCCGAAAGGATATGCGCGCCAACTTCCGCGCCCTTTTCCAGCACCACAACCGCCAATTCGGGGTTGATCTGCTTGAGCCGGATCGCCGCCGAAAGGCCCGCAGGCCCGGCCCCGACAATCACCACATCATATTCAGCCGCTTCGCGTTCCACTGCGCTCATTGCACTCTCCCCAAGATCAGTTGCTCACACCTAACGCAGCCTCGGCATAACGGTCAATCGAAAGCGGGGCTCTGGCTTGGGTTTCGCCACCAAATGCGGGGGTGACGTGGGGGGCGTTTCGCGCTTTAATGGGCCGATGGACACGCGCATGATTTTGAATGACCTCGAAGGGCTGGGCAGTGAAAAGCTGCGCGGCCAGAACGCCAATCGCGGGGTGCATAGCCAGCAATTCGGCGTGAAACTGGGCGATATCCGCAAACTGGCCAAGCCGCTCGGAACCAACCACGCGCTGGCGCTGGACCTGTGGCAAACCGATGTGTTCGAGGCGCGCCTGCTGGCCATTCTCATCATCGATCCAAAGGCGCTGGCGGCGGATGAGGTTACGGCACTGGTTTGCGCAAATTCTGAAATGCAGGTGGCCGACTGGCTGTCAGCCTATGTCATCAAGAAGCACCCGAACAAGGAAACGCTGCGTGCCGACTGGATGCAGGCACCCCACCCGATGGCCGCGCGTGCGGGGTGGAGCCTGACCGCCGAGCGCATTGAAAAAACCCCCGATGGGCTTGATTTGCCTGCATTGCTCGACCGGATTGAAGCCGAAATGCCCGCAGCCCCGCCCGAAGTGCAATGGACCATGAATATGGCGCTGGCCAATATCGGCATTCATCATGCCGCGCTGCGCCCCCGCGCGCTGGACATTGGCGAGCGTCTGGGCATTTTCCGCGACTACCCTACACCCAAAGGCTGCACCTCGCCCTTCGCCCCGCTCTGGATTGGGGAAATGGTGCGCCGGCAAGCAGTTGCCACGGCATAATCGCGTAAATGCGCCGAGTTTTCTGGCTTTCCCGCCTCTGTGCTTGCACGTGCGCTAACCGCTTCCTATTGTGCTTGCTAAACCAATCCGCCCCGGGTTTGCTCTGGGGTGGCAGAGCAGAATGAAAAGACGACCATATGGAAAAGATTCCCCTCACCGCGCGCGGCTTTGCCAAGCTTGAAGCCGAGCTGAAACACCTGAAATCGAGCGAGCGGCCCGCGATCATCCGCGCCATTGCCGAAGCGCGCGAGCATGGCGATTTGTCGGAGAACGCCGAATACCACGCGGCGCGCGAACGCCAGAGCTTTGTGGAAGGGCGCATCAAGGAGCTTGAGGGCATTCTCGGGCTGGCCGATGTCATCGATGTGTCCAAAATGTCGGGCACGGCGAAGTTTGGCGCAACGGTCGAACTGGTCGATGAAGATAGCGACGAGGAAAAGACCTTTCAGATTGTGGGCGAGGCTGAAGCGGATATCGACGCGGGCCTGCTCAACATGAAATCGCCTCTGGCGCGCGCGCTGATCGGCAAGGAAGAGGGCGACAGCGTTGAAGTCGTCACCCCCGGTGGGCGCAAATCCTACGAGATTCTCTCGATCCGCTACATCTGAAAAGGGGCAAAGAGCCGATGGAGCTACAGGCCAACAAGACCACCGCGCTGCGTGACACGGTCATCGCCGCGGGGGTCAGCATTGTGTGGGTCATCGGCATAGGCGCCTATGCGGCGGGGTATTTCGGCCTGTTCGGCGGCGAGGCCGCCACCGGGGCCGGCGCGCTCGATCTGCTGTTATTCGTGCTGGCGGCCCTGCTGCCGCTGGTGCTTGTCTGGTTTTGCGTGCAGCTTTTGGCGCGCACACGCGAAGTGCAGCTCGAGGCGGCCGAACTGGCCGCTGCCGTAAAGCGCCTGCATACCAGCGCGCCCAATACGCAAACCGCCCGCGTCGTTGCCCAGCCCGACAGCCGCGCGCTGGTTGAGACGCGCGACAGGATGGAGTCGATCGGCCAGCAGCTTCAGCAGGTGGAAACCGCGCTTGTCGCCCTGCTTCATGCGCAGGTGGCCGGGCGCGACAGTCAGGCCGCATCCATGCTGTCTGCCCCGAAAGACGAAGCCGCCCCCATCGGGCAGCCTATGGCCGAGCTTGACCAGGCCACCCTGCCGCTTGGCCAGACCGAGGTGCGCCTGCCCCATACCCCGCCCAACTGGGGCGAGCTTATCCATGCGCTGAATTTCCCCACCGATGAGAAAGACAAAGACGGGTTTCGCGCGCTGCGCATTGCCATGCGCCACCGCAATGCCTCGCTGTGTTTGCGCGCCTCAGAAGACATCATGAACCTGCTGGCCCAGGATGGTATTTACATGGATGACCTCAAGCCCGAGGTTGCCAAGGCCCGCGAATGGCGCCGCTTTTCCGAAGGCGAACGTGGCCGCGAGATGGACCCGGTTGGCGGCATCCGCGATGTGACCGCCATTGCCCTGGCCCGTGGCCGGATGCGCAACGATCCGATTTTCCGCGACGCCGCGCTGCATTTCCAGCGCCGGTTTGACATCGTGCTGCGCGAATTTTGCCGCGATGGCGAAGACAAGCATATCGAAGCCCTTGCCAATACCCGCACCGGCCGCGCCTTCATGCTGCTTGGCCGCGTCAGCGGAATGTTCGGCTAAAGGCCGAATTCTGCAAAGCTGAAATAGCGCACCCTATCGCCGGGCGCTACCGTGCCCGCAGCATCGGGCAGTTCCACCAGACCATCGGCCCAGGCCAGCCCGGCAATGCGGCCCGAACCCTCGGAATGGTAGGTTTCGACCGCGCCATCCGCATTCAGCCGGGCGCGCAGATATTCCCGCCGGCCTGCCTTTTTGGATTTGGAGAACGCCGCCGGCAGCATCAGCCCCGCAGGCTGTTGCCAGCCCCCGCCCGCCAGCACCGAAAGCGCCGGGCGCGCCATGACCAACGTGCAAATGCAGGCCGCCACCGGGTTGCCCGGCAGGCCGAATATCGGCAGGTTGCGCCCTTGCGCGGCGGGCCACAACCCCAGCGCCAGCGGGCGGCCCGGTTTCATGGCCACGCGCCAGGTTTGCAGGCGGCCATGCGCGCTGATCACCGCGCTCAGATGGTCCTCATCCCCCGCCGAAGCGCCGCCGCTCGTCAGGATCGCATCACAGCGTGCCGCCCCCGCATCCAGCGCGGATTTCAGCGCGGCGGGGTCATCGCCGACATGCCCCAGATCGACCGGCTCATGCCCGAAGGCCTGCATCATGGCCAGCAGCATCGGGCGGTTTGCGTCATGGGTCTGGTGCGGCGCGCTGGCCGTGCCGGGGGCGCAAAGCTCATCACCGCTTGATAGAACACCAACGCGCAAGCGCTCAAAAACAAGCACCTCGGCCACACCCACGGCGGCAATCAGCGCCAGATCAGGCGCGCGCAAACGCCGGCCAGCGGGCAAAACCTCGGCCCCCATCGCCACATCCTCGCCCGCGCGGCGCAGGTTCGCGCCTGGTTTCAGCCCTGGTTTGAAGCGCAGCCGCCCACCTGTCAGCGTGACATCTTCTTGCATCACAATGCTGTCCACACCTTCGGGCACCAGCGCGCCGGTCAGAATGCGCAGCGCCGCCCCTGCTGGCACCGCACGGCCAAAAGGCGCGCCCGCCGCCGCGCGGCCCGCAAGCAGTTGCAAATCGCCCGCACCATCGACGCCAAGCGATGCATGTGCCAGACCATAGCCATCCACCGCAGCATTTGCGCCCGGCGGATTGGCGCGCGCCGCAAAAACCGGGGCTGCCAGCAAGCGGCCCAGGGCCGCTGCGGCGGGCGCGGGCTCGATGCCCGCAACCGGCGCCATTCCTTCGCGCAGCCGTGCAAGTGCCACGTCAACCGGGGTCCAGTCCACACCCGGTGGCAGGGCAAAACAGTCATCCGCCAGCGTTTTGCGCCTATCCAAGCCCCACCTCCGCCGCAATAAAGTCGGCAATCGCCTCGACATCGTTCAGATCAAAACGCGCACGGTCCAGCGGGCCGGTCTCATATCCCGCCGCCACCGCCTTCACGGTGTCATCATGCGCGGCGATCAACCCTTCGCGCCCTTGTCGCAACGCCGCCTCCACCTTCGCATGGCCATCGCGCTTATAGCCCTCCACAAGCACCAGATCGCAGGGCGACAGCCTGGCCAGAAGCTCGGCAAGGCTTGGCGGCGTCGCCCCGCGCAGTTCGTGCATCAAGGCCCAGCGGCTGGAGGATGCCACAAGCACCTCGCCCGCCCCCGCCGCGCGGTGCCGCCAGCTATCCTTGCCCTCATGGTCCACATCCACCTGATGATGCGCGTGTTTGATGGTCGAAACCGTGAACCCCCGCGCGGCGAACGTGGCGACAAGCCGCTCCACCAGCGTGGTCTTTCCCATGTTTTTCCAGCCGACAACGCCGTAAACCCGCTGCATATTCATCCTTTCGCGCGCGCTTGCGCCGCTTGCAAATCCTCGGGCGTATTGACGTTGAAGAACGGATCATCGCCGCCCTCGAACACGCAAGTTGCACAGCCCGCCGCATCGCTAAACTGAACCACCTTGCGCGTGCCTTGATCCAGCGCAAGCCGCAGCGCATTGGCAAGCGAAACATCCCAAAGCGCGAAGGTCGGGTGGCGCGCGGCGCGCGGCGCGCCCGGCCCGGCGGCCATAGCAATCGGCTGGCCCGCGCGCGCCGCCATCAGCCGCGCGGCCAGGTCTTGCGGAAAGAACGGCGTATCACCCGCCACGCTTAGCACCGCATCAAAGCCATGCGCGCCCGCCCAGTCCAGCCCGGCCAGCACGCCCGCCAGCGGCCCAGCAAACCCGTCCACCGAATCGGCCACCACCGGCAGGCCGAAGCGGGCAAACCGCGCCGCATCGCCATTGGCGTTCAGCACCACAGCATCCACCTGCGGTGCAAGCCGCGCGATCACCTGATCAAGCAGCGTGCGATTGCCCAGCGGCAACAGCGCCTTGTCGCCCCCGCCCATGCGCCTGGCCAAACCCCCTGCAAGAATAACGCCCGCGATCTTCATTTCGCGGCCTGCCAAAGCGCACGAATGCGCGCCACAAGCGCGGCCCGCGCCGCCTTGTCCTCGATCTCGCCCAGATACACGGCGTGCAGCACCGTGCCGGTGCGCAAGAACAGCGCATCGCGCTTGGCGGCCATATCGCCGACCGTCCGCCAGTCATACTGGCGCGCGGCCCCGTCAATCTCTTCCTCAAACCCTTCGGCATGAAAGCGATAGCGCTCGGCCCCATCCCCAATTGGGCGCGACATCTTGCCCATCTGAAAACGCATCGCACGGCTCCACAAAAACAAGAGCGCGGTAAAGGTTACAAGCGGAAACAGCCGCCAGGCGCCATTCACAAGCTGCGGATCGATCTCGTATAGCCCGATCTGGGTAAGGAACAAAATTCCCGCCGCCGAGGTTATCCCCAGCACGCAGCCCCCCAAAAGCTGCGCCGCCTGCATCCAGAGCGGCAAGAGCGAGCGCCGCCCCCAGGCCTGAAGTGCTGCCGAGGTGTCGTCATGATATTGCGTGGCAATGATGATCTGGCCCTGTTCAGCCATGCGCATCCTTTCCGGCCGCTGCATTCGGCCCCTTCTGCGCCCAAAGCGCCATCACAGCCTTTTCAGCCTGTCTGCGCGACAGATCATCGGGGTTTTGGGGGTCGCGGGCAACACAATGCACAAGCGGGCCGCAATGCACGAACAGCCCGCAATTGAACACCGTATAAAGCTGCAAGGCCCAATGGGTATTGCGCCGTGCTGCCCAGGCCTGCGCCTCACGCGTGGCGCTCTCGACATGGCCGGCTTCAATCACAATCGGCGGCACCTTGCTCACTCCGCATCCTCCGCCGATTTGCGCCTTGTGCGCTTATCCTCATCCGCCACTTGCGCCGGGTCGGCATCCCACACAAGCCGCCCTTCGCCGCTGAGGCACATGAACCGCCGTCCGCGCATCCGCCCGATCAGCGTCAGGCCCACCTTCTGCGCAATTTCCACCCCCCATGCCGTAAAGCCCGAGCGTGAGGCCAGCACCGGAATGCCCATTTGCGCGCATTTGATCACCATTTCCGAGGTCAGCCGCCCGGTCGTATACATCACCTTGTCGGCCGCGCGCACGCCTTCCATCCGCATCCAGCCGGCGATTTTGTCAACCGCGTTATGCCGGCCCACATCCTCCATATACACAAGCGGCTGCGCGCCTTTGCACAGAACCGAGCCGTGGATCGCGCCCGCCGCCAGATACAGGCTTGGCATGGTGTTGATCGCGTGGGCCAGCGCATAAAGATCGGATGTTTTCACCGCCATATCGGGCAGCACCAGCCCCTCGATCGCCTCCATCATATCGCCAAACACCGTGCCCACCGCGCAACCGCTGGTGCGGGTCTTGCGTTTGAGCTTGTCTTCGTAATTCGTGGCGCGTTCGGTGCGCACGACAACAACCTCCAGCTCGTCATCATAGTCCACCGCCGTCAGCACATCGGCCTCCAGCAACATGCCCTGATTGCGCAAAAACCCCACCCCAAGGTATTCGGGATAATCGCCAATGGTCATCGCCGTCACGATTTCCTGGCTGTTGAGGTAAATCGTCAGCGGCCGCTCCTCGACCACGCGTATCTCCTGAACCACGCCGTTCTGGTCCAGCCCGCGCACCGCGCGCGTCAGATCGGCTCGCGCCGGGTCAGGTGCAATTATCATGGCGTCCATCACAAATCCAAATTTGACCCTGCAAATTCCGCAAGGTAAGGAGGCTTTGAATTTGCCCAATGAGTCCCCGGATGTCCACAACCCGCAAGGCCTTTTGGCTTGGCGCAAGCCATGCCCTGCCATTTACACTGATGATCGTGCCCTTCGGCCTGCTTTTCGGAGTTGTCGCCACCGAGGCGGGGTTCGATCTTTTGCAAACAATGGCGATGACGGTGCTGGTCATTGCGGGTGCTGGCCAGTTCAGCGCCGTGGCTGTGCTGGTCGATAACGGGCCGGTGCTGATTGCCGTGGCCACCGGGCTGGCCGTGAATCTGCGCATGGCCATGTATTCCGCCTCGCTCGCCCCCTATCTGGGCGAAGCGCCGCTTTTGAAACGCGCGCTCATTTCCTATGGGCTGGTCGATCAGAACTATATCGCCGCTGTGCAGAAATATGAGGCCACACCCGCAATGTCGATCGACGAGCGGCTTGGCTATTTCGCGGGCTTTTTCTGCGTCATGGCACCGTTCTGGTATGGCTCCACGCTTGTGGGCGCGCTGGTCGGCTCGGCCATCCCGCCCGAATATGCGCTCGATTTCGCCCTACCAATCACCTTTGTGGCAATGGTCGCCCCCAGTCTGCGCAGCCTGCCCCATGTCGCTGCGGCCTTTGTATCGGTCGTGGTGTCGCTGGTGCTGGCCTTTCTGCCCTATAACCTGTGGCTGCTCATCGCCGGAATTCTGGCCATGATGACCGGGGCCGCCGTTGAACAATGGATGAAGCGCCATGCCCGAACCCATTAGCGATTTTGCCATCTGGGCGACCATCCTGCTGCTGGGTCTTGGCACCTGGCTGATCCGCTTTTCATTCCTGGGGCTGATCGGCGCGCGGCAAATGCCGGATTGGGCGCTGCGACATCTGCGCTATGTGCCCGTGGCCATCATGCCCGGCATTGTCGCCCCGCTTGTGGCCTGGCCCGAGGCGACGGGCGGCGTGCTTGAACCGATACGCCTGTCGGCCATCATCGTGGCCCTGCTGATCGGGGCCTATATGCGCTCGACCCTGTGGTCGATTGCCGCCGGGCTGGTGGTGCTTTACGGGCTGCTGGCGCTATAGCGGCAGGGCTGTGGTTTTGAACACGGTGCGCAGCGCAAAGCTGCTTTGCATCTGCGCCACGCCGGGCAGGCGCGCCAGATATTGTTTGTGGATGCGCGCAAAATCATCGGTATCATGCGCGACCACCTTCAGGATATAATCTGCCGAACCCGCCATCAGGTGGCATTCCATCACATCGGGCACCAGCGCCACCTGCCGCTCGAACGCCTCCATGATCTCATCTGACTGGCCCGAAAGCGTGATCTCGACAAAGACCGTCGCCCGCCGCCCCATTGCGCGCGGATCCAGCAGCGCCACATAGTCGCGGATGATCCCCTCTGCCTCGAGCCGCTGCACACGGCGATAGCAGGCCGAAGGTGAAAGCGCGATCCGCTCGGCAAGGTCGGAATTGGGCAACCGCCCCTCTTTCTGCAGGATCGACAGAATCTTCAGATCAATCGCATCTATTTGCATTTATGCACAATCCTTGCGCCATGTTGCACTTTTTCAGTTAAATCGTGCATTTCTTCTGCACTGCACAACCGATATTTGCAATGCAATTTCAAAGATTTTCTGCAATAAGCGCGCATCTTCAAACAGACCCATCCCAAGAGCAGGAGGCCCATATGCTGATCGGTTGCCCAAAAGAGATCAAGAATCAGGAATATCGCGTTGGCATGACGCCAATGGCCGCTTTTGAGGCCGTCTCTGCTGGCCATAGCGTGATCATCGAAAAAGATGCCGGCCTTGGCGCTGGCTTTCCGGACGCGGAATATACCGCCGTTGGTGCCGAAATCGTCGACACCGCCGAAGAGGTATTCGCCCGCGCCGAGATGGTCGTGAAGGTAAAAGAGCCGCAAGCCGTTGAACGTGCCCGCTTGCGCGAAGGCCAGATCCTGTTCACCTATCTGCACCTTGCCCCCGATGCGCCGCAAACCAATGACCTGCTGAAATCGGGCGTGACGGCCATTGCCTATGAAACCGTGACCGACCGTAATGGCGGCCTGCCGCTGCTTGCGCCCATGTCAGAGGTTGCGGGCCGCCTTGCACCGCAGGTCGGCTCGTGGACTTTGCAAAAAGCCAATGGCGGCCGTGGCGTGCTTATGGGCGGTGTGCCCGGCGTTGGTCCGGCCAATGTTGTGGTGATCGGTGGTGGCGTTGTTGGCACACATGCCGCCAAGATCGCCGCCGGTATGGGCGCCGATGTGACCGTGCTTGACATGTCGCTGCCGCGTATGCGCTACCTCGATGATGTCTTTGGCGGCACGTTCAAGACCCGCCTTGCCAGCCGCGCCAATACCGCCGAACTGGTGGCATCCGCCGATATGGTGATCGGCGCCGTGCTGATCCCCGGCGCCGCAGCGCCCAAACTCGTCAGCCGCGCGCAGCTTGCCAGCATGAAGCCGGGTGCTGTGATTGTGGATGTGGCCATCGACCAGGGCGGCTGCTTTGAAACCTCGCACGCCACCACCCATGATGACCCGATCTACGAGGTTGACGGTATCATGCATTACTGCGTGGCCAATATGCCGGGCGCCGTTGCGCGCACCTCGACCATCGCGCTTGGCAATGCCACCCTGCCCTTCATGATGGCGCTGGCCAACAAAGGCTGGAAACAGGCTTGTGCCGATGATGCGCATCTGCTGAACGGGCTCAACACCCATGCCGGCAAGCTCACCTATGAAGCCGTCGGCAAAGCCCTTGGCCTGCCCTTCATTTCGGGCCACGAGGCTTTGGGCATGTAACCAACAGGGTGCGCAATAAATGCGCACCCACCAAAACCGTTTGATCGGCACCCGTAGGGTGCGCATTCATTGCGCACCTCTGTGGTCGCATTCATTGCGCACCTCTGTGGTCGCATTCATTGCGCACCCCTTTGGCCGCATTCATTGCGCACCTTTTTTATGCCTGAACTTCCTTCTGAATTTCCACCGTATGCGGGTAAGGAATGCTGACGCCCTCGGCATCGAACGCCTCTTTCACGGCCTTGGTCACGTCAAACTGCATCTCCCAGAAATCATCCGACTTTGCCCAGAGCCGGGCTGTCAGGTCAACCGAACTGGTGCCCAGATTCGTAACCCGCACCCAGGGCTCCGGGTTGTCCAGCACCCGCCCGTCGGCGCGCGCAAGCCGCAGGATAATTTCCATCGCCTTGTCGATGTCATCGGCATAATCGATGCCGAACACCAGATCCGCCCGCCGCGTCGGGTGGTAGGAAAAATTGACAATGACCGAGCCCCAGGCCTGCCCGTTGGGCACGATGACCTGCTCGTTTTGCGGCGTGGCAAGCTCGGTAAAGAACAGATTGATCGCCTTGACCGTGCCGGAGGAGCCGCCGATATCCACGAAATGCCCCAGCTTGTAGGGGCGGAAAATGACCAGCATGAACCCCGCCGCCACATGGCTGAGCGTGCCTTGAAGCGCCAGGCCAATAGCCAGCGAGGCCGCCCCCAGCACGGCCACAAGCGAGGTTGCCTCGACACCGAAAATGTTCAGCACCGCGATCAGCACCATCAGCAGAATCGCATAGCGGATGAGGTTGGCCATGAAAATGCCAACCGTATCGTCGATCTGCGGCTGTGCCATCACGCGGTTGCGCACCACGCGCGCAATCATGCCCGCAGCCACCCAGCCGCCAATCAGCACCAGCAGCGCCTTGCCCGCATTGATGATCAGCGGCCAGATCCAGCCCAGTTGTTCTGCCATCGTATCCATCGGCTCACCTCCAAATCCATTTGGCCACGGCCCTAGCATTCATGGCACCAAAAAACAACAAACCCCAACCGTAGGGTGCGCATTCATTGCGCACCTTTGTGGTCGCATTCACTGCGCACCACGTTCCGCACCACGCGGCCTGAAAAAAGACCGCCCGAAGGCGGCCCTTTGCCAGCGCAAAGCTGCGCTTATTTCTTCAACAAATCGCGGATTTCGGCGAGCAATTCTTCTTGCGTCGGCCCTTTTGGCGCAGCCGGGGCTTCCTTGGCGGGCTTGGTGGCGCTGTCTTTCACGCGGTTCACCATTTTCACCAGAATGAACACAACCCAGGCCACAATCAGGAAGTTGATCACCGCCATGATGAAGCTGCCATATTTGAAGGCGCCGGCCTCCGGATCATCCGAAAGCATGATCATCATGCCTGAGAAATCAATCCCGCCGGTAAACAGGCTGATGATCGGGTTGATCAGATCGGCCACCAGCGAGCTGACAATCGCCGTAAAAGCCGCGCCGATGATGATGCCAACGGCCATGTCCATGACATTGCCCTTGGCGATGAAGCTTTTGAATTCTTTCAACATTTCTGTCCCCATAAGTTGTAGGGCGTCTTTGCGCCTATACAATATTTAGCATAAGCTGCGAAAATGGGAACAAATTCTTGACGGGCCAACCCGTAGGGTGCGCATTCATTGCGCACCTTTGTGGTCGCCCGAATGGCGCACCTTGGAATGATTCACCCCTCGCATGGTGCGCAATAAATGCGCACCCTACATCACATCCAACCCGTAGGGTGCGCATTCATTGCGCACCTCTTTGGTTGCATTCATTGCGCACCACCCTTGGCGCCCTCATCACGCCTTGCCCGTCACCGTATAGCGCAGAATTTCCACAACCTGCTCGGCGGATTCCACAACCGCCAGCGCGGCGGCATCCACCTCTTTCAGCGCGTGCTGATGGTCGGCACCATGCATGACGATCAGCGCCTTGCCCAAAGCCGCGGCATAGCCGGCATCAAACGCCGCGTTCCACTGCTTGTATTTCTCGCCGAAGCGCACCACGACAATATCGGCCGCCGCAATGGCGTTGCGCGTGCGGATGGCGTTCAGCTTGGCGCCCTTGTGGTCGTGCCAGAACTTGCTCTCCTCCGGCCCCATGATGCGCACACCGCAATCATCCGATGTGTCGTGGTCGGTCACGGGGGCTGAAAACTCAATGCCCAGCCCCGCGGCCCCGGCCTCGATCTCGCCGCGCCAATCGGTATGGATTTCCCCTGACAGATAAACCTTCATGAGCGCAAGACCCCCCCTGTTGCTTTTGCGACCTTGGCGATCACCTTTTCGGCCACCGCCTCGATATCCTTATCGGTCAGCGTCGCGTCCTTCGGTTCCAGCCGCACCGAAATGGCGAGCGATTTTTTGCCCGCGCCCATCTGCGCCTCGGCCTTCTCGCCTGCGAATATATCAAACAGGCTGACATCGGCAATCAGCGCCTTGTCGGCCCCTTTGGCGGCGCGCAGCAGGGTATCGGCCTCGCAATCCGCATCCACCACAAAGGCAAAGTCACGCTCGACCGCCTGAAAATCCGACATGCCCAAAGCAGGCCGTGTGCGGCTGGAGGATTTTGGCACCGGCACGTTTTCCAAAAACAGGCTGAAGGCCACGGCCGGCCCCTTCACATCCAGTGCGGCCAGCACTTTTGGGTGCAGCTCGCCAAACACCGCCAGCGGGTTTTTCGGCCCCAGCCCCAGCACCGCCGAGCGACCGGGATGGAACCAGTCGGGTGCCGTGCGCTGCGCCATCAGCCGCTCAACCGGCGCGCCAATCGCGGCAAGCGCCGCTTCAGCATCGGCCTTGGCGTCGTAAATATCAACCGGGCGGCGGGTGCCAAAGGCGTTGCGCGGCGCGGTGGCGCCTATGCGGATACCGCTGGCCAAAAGCTGCATATCCTCGGGCTCGCCGCCCGCAAAGCCGTGGCCAAGCTCGAACAGCGCCATATCGCCAAAGCCGCGCGCCTGGTTGCGGGCGGCGGCGCGCAAAAGGCTTGGCAGCAGGTTGGGGCGCATATGGCTCAGGTCAGCCGAGATCGGGTTGCCAAGGCGCACCGCATCATCGCCGCCGCCAAACAGCGAAGCCGCCTGCGCATCGATAAAGGAATAGGTCACGCATTCATTATAGCCAAGTGCGGCAATCGCGCGGCGCACCTTGGCGCTGCGCACCTGAATAGGCGTCAGCACCTGTTCGGCTACACCATTTTCCGGGCGGGGCAGCGGCACGCCTTTGAGCTTGGTCAAGGAGGTGACGCGGGCGATTTCCTCGACCAGATCCGCCTCGCCCAGCACATCGGGCCGCCAGCTTGGCACCCAGACCTCCATGCCCGAAAACTCCGAAGCCACGCCAAAGCCCAAATCGGCCAGAATGCGCGCCTGTTCCTTGGCGTCAATCTCCATGCCCACAAGGCTGACAACGCGCTTGGGGTCGAGCATGTAAGACCGGCTCGTATCCGGCACGGCACCGGCCACGACCATCTCGCTCGCCTCGCCACCGCACAGCTCCAGCACCATCGCCGTGGCCGCATCCAGCCCGTCGGGCGTGAAGGCCGGGTCAACGCCGCGCTCGAACCTGTAGCGCGCATCCGAGTTGATTTTCAGCTTCCGCCCGGTCTGCGCAATGCTCACAGGGTCCCAATAGGCGCTTTCGATGAACACATTCACCGTATCTTCCGTGCAGCCCGTGGCCGCCCCGCCCATGACACCGGCAATCGATTCCACGCCCGTATCATCGGAAATCGCCATCATGCCGGCTTCCAGCGTATACTCCTTGTCATCCAGCGCGGTAATCACTTCGCCACCGTCGGCAAAATGCACCCGCAAATTGCCCTTCACCTTGTCGGCATCGAACACATGCAGCGGGCGGTTCTGGTCATAGGTGAAATAGTTGGTGATATCGACCAGCGTTGAAATCGGCCGCAGCCCGATGGCGCGCAAACGGTCGGCCAGCCAGCGCGGGCTAGGGCCGTTCTTCACGCCGCGCACAAGGCGGCCTGTGAAAAGCGGGCAGCCCTTGGCCTGCACATCGGCGTCAATGCTCACGCCTATCGCGCTCGGCTTGCCCTTGGGCAGGGTTGCAATGGGCAGCGGTTTCAGCTTGCCAAGCCCGCGCGCGGCCAAATCCCGCGCTAAACCGCGCACGCCCAGCGCATCGGGGCGGTTGGGGGTGATGGCAATGTCAAACACAGGGTCGTTCGACTTCGCATAGTCGATATAGCGCATCCCAAGCGGCGCATCGGCGGGTAAATCGATAATGCCGTCATGGTCATCAGACAGCATCAATTCGCGCTCGGAACACAGCATCCCGTTGCTATCCACCCCACGGATATTGCCGGGCTTGAGGTCCACCCCCGTGCCGGGCACATGCGTGCCAACGGGCGCGAATACTCCCACAAGCCCGGTGCGCGCATTGGGGGCGCCGCAGACAACCTGCACCTCCTCCGAGCGGCCACCTTGGCCATCGGGGAAGGTTTCCACACGGCACAGGCGCAGACGGTCGGCATTGGGGTGCTGCACGGCCTCGATCACGCGGCAAATGCGGAATGCGCCAAGCTTTTCGGCAGGGTCTTCAACGCCCTCAACCTCAAGCCCCAGATCGGTCAGCGCCTCGGCGATCTCCTCGACCGAGGCTTCGGTGTCCAAATGCTGCTTCAGCCAGCCCAATGTGAATTTCATATATCCGCCCTATCCCGCGCAATCCTGTTGGGGAGTAACTAGCAAATGCGCGGGATGGGTTACAGAGGGTTTTTGTGGGGCGAACCCGCACAACCACCAGCCCTTACGCGGTGAAGCTGGCCCAAAACCCTCCGGGTCGCCCCAAGCGGCCCGGATCACGCCCGACCCGCCCCGCATCTGGCTCGGCGGCGGGCGTGACCGCCCACCCTCGTGCCGGTCGCGATCCTAGTTGTTTCAATGCAACGATGAGTTAAACCCCACCATGCAACGTCGGCACGTCAAGCGCACCGAAGCCATAATGCCGCAGCCAGCGCAAATCGGCATCGAAAAACGCGCGCAAATCCGGTATCCCGTATTTCAGCATCGCAATCCGGTCGATGCCCATGCCAAAGGCGAAGCCCTGCCACTGGCTCGGGTCAACGCCTGCCGATTGCAGCACTTTGGGGTGGACCATGCCGCTGCCCAGCACTTCCAGCCAGCCATCGCCCTCGCCCACTTTCAACTGACCATCAACCCATGAACACTGGATATCGACCTCGGCGCTCGGCTCGGTAAAGGGGAAGTGGCTGGCGCGAAACCGGGTTTTGACGCTGGTGCCGAAATAGGCTGAAAAGAACTGCTCCAGCACCCATTTCAGGTTGGCCATCGAAATGCTCTTGTCAATCGCCAACCCCTCCACCTGATGGAACATCGGCGTGTGGGTGATGTCGTAATCCGAGCGATAGACCCGCCCCGGCGCGATCACCCGGCAGGGCGTGCCATGCGCCTCCAAATGCCGAATTTGCACGGGGCTGGTATGGGTGCGCAGCACATGCGGCGGGCGGTTATCGCCTGCCTCGCGGTGCATGTAAAACGTGTCATGCTCCTGGCGCGCGGGGTGTTCGGGGGCAATGTTCAGCGCATCGAAATTGTAAAAATCGGTCTCGATCTGCGGGCCTTCGGCCACCGAAAAGCCCAGATCGGCGAAAATCGCGATCACTTCCTCGGTCACCTGGCTAACGGGGTGGATGCTGCCCTGCGCTGCGGGCCGCGCGGGCGCGCTGATATCCAGCCATTCGGCCTGCAGGCGTGCGTTCAGCGCCGCATCGCCCAAAGCCGCGCGTTTGGCGGAAATGGCCGCGTTCACCTCATCCTTCAGCGCGTTCAGCAGCGGGCCGACCGCTTGGCGCTGCTCTGGCGTCATCTTGCCAAGCTCGCGCATTTTAAGGCTGATCTCGCCCTTCTTGCCAATGCTGGCCACGCGCAAATCTTCAAGCGCCGCCTCGTCGCCAGCCGCGCCGACCGCGCCCAGAATTCGTGTTTTCAGCTCTGCAATATCGTCCATAACCCGCCTGCCTCAAAATCCGCTTCACGCCTATCAGAAACAGCGGCGATTGCAAGGCGAAGGGCGCGTTAAGCCCTCGTTAACCCTGATGGTGCAAAGTTAAAATTGCGTAAAGATAGGGCGTTTATTTATGATCATAACCGGCACAGCCGCGGGCGAAACCCTGCCAGACACCATGCGCCGCGACAAGCTGAGCGGCGGTGACGGGGCCGATATTTTCGCGCTGAACCGCGACAACAAGCGCGATTTCATCCTCGATTTCGCCGATGGTTTTGACAAGATCGACCTCAGCGCCTTTCGCGTGACCTTTGACGAGGTGTTCATCAAGCGCATTTCGGCCGACACTTTCGTCTTCACCATTCGCGGCGAAAGCAACAATGTCACCTTCGCGCCCACGCTTGGCGGCCCGATCGGGCTGAGCGCCGATGACTTCATCTTCGACCCCGGTGCCGCCCCGCCCAGCGTGAACCTCATCTCCGACACCGCAGCCAAGGACAAGCTGTTCGGCACCTCGCGCCCGGATGTGTTTTTGTTCAACCCCGATGGCACGCGCGACGCGGTGCGCAATTTCGAACTGGGCAAAGACCAGATCGATTTGCAAACCTTTGATACGAATTTCGGCGCGCTGGTCATGGTCGATGTCCGGCCCGGTCGTGTGCGGCTGGAACTGACAACCGAACTGGGCACCGAGGCCATCTTCGTCACCGACGGGTCCAAAGCCTTTACATCGGCCGATTTCGGGGCGGATGATTTCATTTTCTGACACGAAAAACCCGCCACTTGCGCGGCGGGTTTTCACAATTCAACAGCCTGCGGGCCTTAGGCCAGTGCAGCCTTGGCGCGCGCGGCGATATCGTTGAACGCGGCAGGTTCGGTCACGGCCAGATCGGCCAGAACCTTGCGGTCCACTTCAATACCGGCCAGCGCCAGCCCGTTGATGAAGCGCGAATAGGTCAGCTTTTCATCAAAGGCACGCACGGCGGCGTTGATCCGCTGAATCCACAGCGCGCGGAAATTCCGCTTGCGCACCTTACGGTCGCGCGTTGCATATTGCATCGCCTTGTCAACCGACTGGGTGGCCGTGCGGAAATTGCGCGAACGTGCGCCGTAATGGCCCTTGGCGGCCTTGATAACCTTGCGGTGACGGGCGTGTGTGACTACGCCGCTCTTGACTCTCGACATCTCTCGGCCCTCCTAGCGGTGATACGGCATGTATGTTTTCACGATGGCTTCATCCGCCGCGCAAAGCGTGGTCGTGCCACGTGCGTTACGAATGAATTTCTTCGTGCGTTTGATCATGCCGTGGCGTTTGCCGGCCTGAGCGGCAACAATGCGACCCGTCGCAGTTACCTTGAAGCGCTTCTTGGCGCTCGATTTGGTCTTCATCTTGGGCATTTCAATCTCCTGTCAGGATGACGCATTCAAGCACGACTCGGCAGCCCTTTCGGCCGGTCGCACCGGTGGAGCGCGCCTGATACTAGGCGCGCGGGGCTTTTGCAAGCCCTATCAGAAGGTTCTGCCAATCAGTTTGAACAGGGCATTGGGCACATCGGCGGGCATCATGCCGCCCGGTTGCAGCGTATTGGCATAGACCAGCAGGCCGCCGCCAACCGCAAAGATCAGCACACCAACCCCGATGGGCTTGCGCGTGGTGACCGAGGCAAAGAATTTGATAAGCCCGATGATCAGCAGAAAGCTGCCACCAAGAATGAAGATTTCATAGTCTGACATAGCAGCCTTCCCCCCATATCGCCGTTATTCGACTTCCCCGGCGAAAATAAGCTCTTCCTGCACAGGCGCAACGCGCAAGATATTCGTGCTGCCGGGTGTATTGAACGGCACACCCGCTGTCACCACGATCTTGTCGCCATCCACGCCGAACCCATAGGCACGCGCCGCGCGCACTGCAAGCACAACGGCCTTCTTGAAGCGGTCAACCTCTTCGGTGACAACACAATGCAGCCCCCAGGACAGGGCCAGCCGCCGCGCTGTGCGCATGAGCGGGGTCAGCGCGATGATCGGCACGCTGGGGCGTTCGCGCGCGGCCAGCAGCGCCGTGGTGCCGGAATGGGTGAAACAGGCAATGGCCGAAACTTCGGTGGTTTCGGCCACTTCGCGGGCGGCCACGGTAATGGCATCGGCCACGCGGTGGCGCGCCGGTGTGCGGCTGGCTTCGATCACCTGGCGGTAAATCGTGTCGGCCTCAACCGATTCTGCGACATTGCTCATCGTGGTCACGGCCTCGATCGGGTAATCGCCGGCGGCACTTTCCGCGCTCAGCATCACCGCATCGGCGCCCTCATAAATCGCCTGTGCAACATCGGAAACCTCGGCGCGGGTCGGCACGGGCGACGTGATCATGCTTTCCATCATCTGCGTGGCCACAATCACCGGCTTGCCGACATTGCGGCAGGCGCGCACCAGCCGTTTCTGAATGGGCGGCAGCGCATGAACGGGCAGTTCCACGCCCAGATCGCCGCGCGCAACCATGATCCCGTCCGAGGCGGCAAGAATATCGTCAAACGCCTTCACGGCGGCGGGTTTTTCGATTTTCGCCACAATCGCGGCGCGGCCTTTTACCAGCGCGCGCGCCTCGGTCACATCGGCGGCGCGCTGCACGAAAGACAGGGCCAGCCAGTCAACGCCAAGCTCGCAGACAAATTCCAGATCCGTGCGGTCTTTGTCCGACAGGGCGGCCAGCGGCAGCACCACATCGGGCACATTCACGCCCTTGCGGTTGGAGATTTCGCCCCCAACCTCTACCACGGTTTCGGCAAAATCATCGCCGCGCGCGGTCACGCGCACGCGCAGTTTGCCATCATTGATCAGCAGGTTGGAACCAACTTCGAGCGCTTGCAGAATTTCCGGGTGCGGCAGGTTCACGCGCCGCGCATCGCCAGGGGCTTTATCAAGGTCAAAGCGGAACGGCGCGCCTTCTTCCAGCATTTCACTGCCATTGGCAAAGGTGCCGCAGCGCAGTTTTGGCCCCTGCAAATCGGCCAGAATCGCAATCGGGCGGCCACGTTCTGCCTCGATCTCGCGAATGAAGGCGTGGCGCGCGCGAATTTCTTCATGGCTGCCGTGGCTCATGTTCAGACGAAACACATCGGCCCCGGCCATGAACAGATTGTCGATCATTTCCTTGCTGCTGGATGCGGGCCCCAGCGTCGCTACGATTTTGACATTGCGCTTACGGCGAATGTTGTCGGTCATTCAGGTCTGCTTTCACTCAAAATTTGGGGCCTTACCGCCTTATAGCGCAAGGATCGGGGCTTGTCCGAATAAATTCTGATGCGCCGCCGAGGCTTGCAAATTGCCGCGCCAATGCCCAAAACAAGCGCAAAGCTGCAAGGATAATCCATGTCTGAACCCGCCGTCTTTGCCGAAAACCAAGAAGGTGCCGCGCCGGTTCTGGTGCTGTGCGACCATGCAACAAACCGTGTGCCGCCTTGCGTGAACGGTGGCAGCCTTGGCATTTGCGCGGCCGATATGAACCGGCATATTGCCTTTGATATCGGGGCCTTGGCGGTTGCGCGCCTGCTGGCCGCCACGCTCGATGCCCCGCTGCTTGCAACGAATTTTTCGCGCCTGGTGATCGACCCGAACCGTGGCGAGGATGACCCGACCCTGCTGATGAAGCTGTATGACGGCACGATCATCGAAGGCAACCGCCATGCCGATGCCACCGAAAAGCAGCGCCGCCTTGATGCCTTCCACCGCCCCTATCACAACGCGATTTCCGCGCGGCTGGAGGCGTGGTTGAATGCGGGCATAACGCCTGCTGTCATTTCCATCCATTCCTTCACCCCGCAACTGCGCGGCCGTGGGCCAAGGCCTTGGCATATAGGGGTTTTATGGGATGAAGACAGGCGCATGGCGCAACCGCTGATCGAGCAGCTCAGCGAGAATCCGGCGCTGGTTGTCGGCAGCAACGAGCCCTATGCCGGCTCGTATCATGGCGATACGATGTATTTTCACGCCACCCGGCGCGGATTGCCGCAAGTCCTGATTGAGTTGCGCAACGATCTGATCGAAACCGAGGCCGGGCAGGCACAGTGGGCCGGGGTGCTTGCGCCGGTTTTATCTAATATTTTGAAAGGGTTAGACTGATGGATACGCAAACCGAAATTGAACTGCAAGCCGCGGCCTTCCGTGCCCTGCGCGACCATTTGCAGGCCCGCACCGATGTCCAGAATATCGACATGATGAATTTGGCGGGGTTTTGCCGCAACTGCCTGTCGCGCTGGTATCAGGAGGCCGCCGAGGCACAAGGCATTGAAATGGATAAGGAAACCGCGCGCGAAGCCTTTTACGGAATGCCCTATTCTGCATGGCGCGACCGCTACCAGACCGAGGCGACCGACGCCCAGAAAGACGCGTTCAAGACCAGCCATGCGGCGCATGGGTAACGTTCCTTTCTGACATTTTGCGCTTGTTAAAGTTACATTGTAACGCTAAATCTGCCGCCAGAAGTTACGTTGTAACCGCATTTTCGTGCATTTTGGGGGTCAGATAGTGACATATAAGCGCCGTTTCGGGACCGTTAAGGCCGGTTTTTGGTGTGTTTGCGCACCGGTTTTGGCGGCGGCAATGGCCGTCCCGGCGCTGGCCGAACCGCTGAACATCGTCACCAGCATCACGCCCGTGCAGGGGATTGTGGCAGACATTTCCGCCGGATTGCAAATGCCCGAGTTGCTTGTCCCGCCGGGGGTTGATCCGCATGATTTCACGCTGCGCCCAAGCCAGATTCGCGCGCTCCAAACGGCCGATATCATCGTGCTGATGGGCAACGGGATGGAGCCGTGGTGGGATGGCGTTGCGGACCAGATCGGGGCGGATACCGATGTGATCGTGCTGGGCCGCCTGCCACTGATTGGCCGCAGACTTTTGCCCATGCGCGGCGCGCAGAACGCGTTCGATCCGCATATCTGGCTCGACCCCGACATTCTGCAAGGCCTGGGGCTGGTGCTGGCCGATGTGCTGGCCGAACGCGACCCGGCGGGGCGTGCGCGCTATCTGGCAAACCGCGAGCAGATGCGCAGCGCGCTTGCCGCCGCGCGCGCCGAAATTGACGCGCAGCTTGCACCGCTTGCGCCGGTGCAGCTGGTGATGGGCCACGATTCGATGCAGTATTTCGAAACCGCTTTTGGCCTGCAATTTGCAGGTGCGCTTTCCGACGGGTTCGGGCAGGATGCGGGTGCGCAAAGCCTGGGCGCAATCGCGGCAATGCGCGGGCCGGCCTGCCTGGTGATTGACGTGAACGAAGCCAATGCCCAGGGCCTGGCCCTGCTGGGCGATGCGCCGGTCGTGCGGCTGGACCCGCTTGGCGCCAACCTGTTGGAGTCGGACAATTTTTCGGCCAGTCTGCTGCGCAATCTGGCCGCGGAACTGCGGGGTTGCGCGCCCTGATCAGCGCGCAGCCTTGCGGCTTTCCTCGATATAGAGCGCGCGCAGTTTCTGGCTGATCGGGCCGGGCCTGCCGGTGCCGATTGCCACCCCATCCACCGACACGACCGGGCAGAGCAGCGAACCGGCCGAGGTGATAAACGCCTCTTGCGCGGCCTGGGCCTCGTGAATGGTGAAGGGGCGTTCTTCCACCTTCATCTGCACCTCGGCGGCATAGCGCATAAGGGCTGCGCGGGTGATACCGTGCAGGATATGCGTGGACAGATGACGGGTGACAAGCGTGCCATTCGCGGTGATGATCCAGGCGTTGTTCGAACTGCCCTCGGTGATGAACCCCTCTTCCACGAACCAGGCATCATCGGCCCCGGCCTGGCGGGCGATGTCCTTGGCCAGTGCCGCGCCGAGCAGTTGCGTGGTCTTGATGTCGCGCCGCCCCCAGCGAATATCGGGCGCGGTGACAACCGCGATGCCGCGCGCAGCACTGGGCATATTCACCAGATCGCGGGCCTGGGTGAAGGCCACAACCGAGGGGGCAAGCCCGGCGGGCCACAGAAAATCGCGGTCATGCGCGCCGCGCGTGACCTGCAGATAGATGCCGCCTTCGACGAGCGCATTGCGGCTGATCAGCGTGCGGTGCATGGCTTTTAGCGCGGCATCATCCAGCGGCGCGGGAATGCCCAGCGCATCGAGCGAGCGGGCCAGCCGCGCCATATGGCCGGGAAAGTCGCACAGCTTGCCATCCAGCACCATTGTAACTTCGTAAACCGAATCCGCCATCAGAAAGCCGCGGTCGAATATCGAGATTTTTGCTTCGTCTTCAGGCAGATAGCTACCGTTGACATAGGTAATGCGGCCCATTTCACCCCCTTGCGGCTGGCGGCTGGCCCCAAAAACCAGGGGCTGCCGGATGCACCTGCGCACCCTCGTATTCCAACCCATTAAACCGGTCGGCGCGCAGCCACAAGGGGCCGTCGAGATCGGCAAATTCCGCGCCCTGCGCCACAAGCAGCGCGGGCGCAATGGCGCGGGATGTGCTGATCATGCAGCCAACCATAATGCCAAACCCCTGCGCGCGTGCAGCCGCGCGCAAGGCCAGCGCCTCGGTCAGCCCGCCGCATTTATCGAGCTTGATGTTGATGAGGTCGTAAAGCCCCGCCAGCGCGGGCAGGCTGGTGCGGTCGATGCAGCTTTCATCGGCGCAAAGCGGCACGGGGCGGGGCTGGCCGCGCAAAGCCTGCTGCGCGGCGGCCGGCAAAGGCTGTTCGATCAGCGCCACGCCAAGCTGTGCGAATTGCGGCGCAAGCGCCAGATAGTCGGCCAGCGTCCAGCTTTCATTGGCATCAACGACAAGCCGCGCGCCCGGCGCGCCCTTATGCACGGCGGCAAGCCGGTCAAGATCGCCCGCACCGCCAAGCTTGACCTTCAGCACCGGGCGGCTGGCGGCGGCAATCGCGGCGCGGTGCATTGCGGCTGGCGTGTCAAGCGAGATGGTCAGCAGGGTGGTGACAGGCTCGGGCGGCGCAAGCCCGGCAAGCTGCCAGACGGGCCTGCCGGCCTGCCTGGCGCGCAAATCCCATAGCGCGCAATCCAGCGCGTTGCGGGCCGCGCCGGGTGCAAAGGTTTGCAGCGCGTCGGGGCCGGGCATTTCAGCCAGCGCGATGGCTTCGATTTGCGCCAGAACGCTCTCGGGGCTTTCGCCAAACCGCGCAAAGGGCTGGCATTCGCCCCGGCCAAAATGGGTGCCATCATGCAAGCTGACGGTCACAAGCTCGGCGGCCAGCCGGGTGCCGCGCGCAATGGTAAAGGGCGTTTCCAGCGGGAACCGCGCAGCGCCAAGCTGCACCAGACGCGGGCGCATCAGCGCAAATAGGCCACCGGCGCGTCCGGATCCTGCTCAAAATCGACCGGCGGATTGGCAAAGACTTCGGTGCGCCATTTGAACGTATAGGTCAGCACATCGCCATCCGCATCGGCGCGCATGATCAGGCATTTGGCCATTTGGCGCGCGCCGTCATACAGGTCGACATAGCCGCGCAAGGCGGGGGCGGTATCGGCGGCAATGGCAAACCCGTCATCCCATAAATCGAGGATCGGATAGGTCTCGCCATCAACCTGAATGCGCAGCCGGTGCTTGCGCCCAAGGCCACGGCGCTCGGCGCTGCGCAAACCGTCAAGAACCTCTTTGGACAAATACGACATGGGCGACTCCTTTGCCCAAGTTTGGGGCCAGCGGGGTTAACAAATCAAGTGACCTGGCAGAAATATTTATGACATTTGCGCGCGCAGGCGTGATTTTTCGCTAGGAGCCTTTCGAGCGAGCGGCGTAATGTTCGGCCATCACCAGAAGATCGTCGAGCTTGAGTGGCAGATGCATGACCGCGCGCGCATTCGGCACAAGGGTAAACACCGCCGAATCGCTGACAAAGCTCGGGGCGACGGTAACGATCACCGGCAGATCGGGCAGGCGCAGAGCCAGATAATCGGCCAGCGCAATCGCGCCATTCTCCGGCAGATCAAAGGCCAGGATGAGAATATCGAAGCTGTGGAAGCGCAAAAGCTGGAAGGCCGCATCAACAGCCGGCGCCAAAGAGACTTCGGCACCATTCGATGTAAAATGGTCGCTTAACAGTGGGCCCAGATCGGCCTTATGTTCCGCAATAAGAACACGCACAGACTATCCAATTCGAAGATCAAGTTACGGGTTACAAATTAAACAGGCCAACAATATTTTACGAGCGCTAGTTGTGCTTTTCGTGCGACCAAGGTGCTATATAGGACTAAAGGACTAAAAATGACCCATGTTGAAATGCTCGTTTTAGTGCTGCTGGTCGATGCCGCCCTGGGCGATCCGGCCTGGCTATGGGCGCGCATCGGTCATCCGGCGGTGTGGATGGGCAGGCTGATTGCCGCTTGCGAGTCGCGCACGAACCACGGTGCCGGGCGCCGGGCCAAGGGGCTGGTGGTTGTTCTGGGGCTGGTGATTGGCGCCGCAATACTGGGCAGCCTGCTGGCCTGGATCCCGGATTACGGCCTGCTGGAAGTGGCGGGCGGCGTGGCGCTGATGGCGCATCGCAGCCTGCTCGACCATATGCAGGCGGTGCGGCGGGCCTGTGCGCAAGGCATGGATGCGGCGCGCAAGGCGGTGGGCATGATCGTGGGGCGCGATGTTTCCGGCCTCGATGAAAGCGGCGTGGCGCGCGCCGCGATCGAAAGCGGGGCCGAGAATTTTTCCGATGGGGTTGTCGCACCCGCCTTCTGGTTCCTGATTTTCGGGCTGCCGGGCATTCTGGTTTACAAGCTCGTCAACACCGCTGACAGCATGATCGGCCATAAAGACGCGCGCTATGGCGCGTTTGGCTGGGCGGCAGCACGGCTGGATGATGTGCTGAACTATGTGCCCGCGCGGCTGAGTGGCTTGCTGATTTGCGCCACGGGACGCGCGCGCGCCGCGTTTGATGTGATGAAGCATGATGCCGATCTCCACGCCTCGCCCAATGCGGGCTGGCCGGAAGCGGCGATGGCGGGCAGCCTGAACATCGCACTTGGCGGGCCGCGCGCCTATGGCGGCGCGGTGACGCCGCTGCCCTGGATGAATAGCTTCGGGCGGCGCGATTTGACCGCCGCAGATATTGGTGCCGCGATGGGGCGGCTGTGGCGGGCCTGGGCGATTTTGCTGCTGGGGTTGGTGGTGTTGGTCACGCTTGGCTGGTTAACCTCGATCGCCTAAACCCTGCCGCTCGCGTTTGCCGGTGGCGGCGCGACTGGCTCAGAATGGCTGCACCGGTGCGCCCGCGCCGCCTTCAGCCTTGGCGATTTTCAGCAGCGCAGCCAGAAGCACAAAGCTGGGTCGCGGCGCGGGCCTAAAGGGGCATCAGGCACTGCCGCTGGCGCGCCGCCACCGCCAAGCGGCAGCGCGACCTTTCGGTCGCGGCTGCGGCGCGGCAGGCCCTAGCTATTGTCGCGGACCGACCACCAGAACAGCACCATTGCGGTCGCCATCACAAGCGTCGCCAATGCAAGGCGGCGGCGGTCGGGGGCAAAGTCGGGGTGTTTGAAAAACAGCCCGAATGTGGTGACAGAAAGCGCGATCTGGCGGAACATTCCGGCATTCTCAACCCTCGCTTGCGCCTGTGCGCGGCGGCGCAGGCGGAACAGGGTCCAGAACATCAGCCCCGCCCAAAGCGTGAAGGACAGGCTTTGCAGCCCGAGGATGATGCTCTGCGTGGTGGTCATGCGGCCTCGACCTCCTGTTCGATCGCCCCGAAAATCGAATGGCCATCGGCATCTTTCATTTCAATGCGCACCGTGTCGCCCAGGCCCAGAAAGGGCGTGGCGGCGGCGCCGGTATCGATGGTTTCGATCATCCGCAGCTCGGCAATGCAGGAATAGCCCGCGCCACCTTCGGCCACCGGCTTGCCCGGCCCGCCATCGAGCTTGTTGGACACCGTGCCCGACCCGATGATCGCCCCGGCCCCCAGCGGGCGGGTTTTGGCGGCATGGGCAATGAGGCTGGGAAAATCGAAGGTCATGTCCACACCGGCATTGGCACGGCCAAAGGCCTGGCCGTTGAGGTCGACACAAAGCGGCAGGTGCAGCTTGCCATCAACCCAGGCATCGCCCAGCATCGACGGGGTAACGGCAACCGGCGAGAAGGCCGAAGAGGGTTTGGACTGGTAAAAGCCGAACCCTTTGGCAAGCTCGCCGGGGATGAGGCCGCGCAGCGACACATCGTTCACCAGCATCACAAGGCGGATGGCGGCGGCAGCTTCGGCCTTGGAAGCCCCCTGCCGCAGATCGCCGACAACAACCGCAACCTCGCCCTCGAAATCCAGGCCCCAATCATCGCCGCCCAGCGGGATGGGGCCGCGCGGGGCAAGAAACTTGTCGGACCCGCCCTGATACATGAGCGGGTCGTGCCAGAAGCTTGCCGGCATTTCGGCATTGCGTGCCCGGCGCACCAGTTCGACATGGTTCACATAGGCCGAGCCATCGGCCCAGTGAAAGGCGCGCGGCAGGGGCGAAAGCGCGTCGCGTTCATGAAAGCGCACGCTGGGCACCGAGCCGGATTCAAGCCCGCGCGCCACGGCTTCGAGCGCGGGGGCCGCACTTGGCCATTCATCGAGCGCGTTTTGCAGCGTGGGGGCAATATGGCGGACATCGGAACAGCGGGTCAGGTCGCGCGAGACGACGACAAGCGCACCGTCGCGCGTGCCGTTATTGAGGCTGGCAAGTTTCATGAAGGCTCCCTGAATGTGATACGGGTGGGCGGGTCATATATCTGGGCCAGTTTAGCCAGTAAGCCGGGCGTGTCGAGCGGCAATGCGCGACCAGCCGACATGCGCAAGGCCGCGTGACCCCGGCCATGAAACTGGCCGGCCGCATTGGCAAAGACCGGCCGCGCCTATGGCCAGCCGTCGGCCAGAGCCGCGGCAAAGAACGGCTCGGGGCTTTCGGCCTCGACCAGCTTTTTGCCTTCGATCACCCAGAAACGGTTGCCGACATGGCGCACGAAGCTGCGGTCGTGGCTGACCAGCAGGCAGGCGGCGCCTTGCGTGGTCAACTCGGCCTCCAGCGCCTCCTGGCCTTCGATATCCAGATGGTTGGTCGGCTCGTCCAGCACGTAGAAATTTGGCTGGGTGAGGCGCAGCACCAGCATGGCAAGGCGGGATTTCTGGCCGCCGGACAGCGCAAAGATCGGCCCGGTTTGCCGGTCGAGCGCGATGCCCGCACCGGCCAGAAGGCTGCGCGCGCGCTGATCGCCCACATCAAAGGCGCCGGCCACGGCCGCCATTGGCGTGGCGAAACCGTCAAGCTGGGCAAGCTGCTGGTCGGATGCGCCAAGCACGACCGAGCCTGCCATGCGCAGCCCCGTAGCTTCGCCTGACTGCGCGGCCAGCACCGCGGCCAGCAGCCGTGATTTGCCCGCGCCGTTTGCGCCCAAAAGCACCACGCGGTCGCCCTTGTTGACCCAGAGCGTGCCGGTGTTGAACAGCACCCGGCCATCGGGGGTGGCAATGTCGACCCTGTCCAGCGCCAGCAACGCTTTGGCATGGGTGCCGGAATTGGCCAGACGGATATCGCCCGCCGAACGTTCGGCATGGGCGGGCCGTGCGGCGGTTTCGATTTTTTCGGCGCGGTCCTTGAGCTGCCTGGTTTTGGTGATCAGCAGATCGGAGCCGGAATTGATGCCGATATTCTTGAGCTTGGCCGCCTGCTGGCGCAACTGGCGCGCGGCTTTCATGTCGTTTTCAAACTGGCGGGCGGCTGTGGTGTCAGATTCGGCAAGGGCTGCACGCGCGGCGGTGAAGGGCAGTGCGAAAATCTGGCTGGCCTCGGCGCGCAAGAACAGCGTGCGATTGCTGACGGCATCAAGAAACGCCCGGTCATGGCTGGCGATGATGCAGGCCGTGCCGCGCGCCACGGTATCAAGCCAGTTTTGCAAATGCCCGATGCGGCCAAGGTCCAGATGGTTGGTCGGCTCGTCGAGCAGCATCACATCGGGCGCGCCCAGCCAAAGCCGCGCCAGAAGGGCCGCGCGCTGCCAACCGCCAGACAGGGCCGCCAGCGGCAGGTCGCGCAGATCGTGCGGCACGGCCAGTTCATCAAGCGCAACATCGACGCGCCAGCTATCAAAATCCACCTGCTCGGGCGGCAGGGCACCAAGCACGGCATCATAAAGCGGCAACGCCAGCAAATCCGGTGGCACATCCTGGCGAAGCAGGCCGGTTTTCAGCCCGCGCGCGCGCGTAACCTCGCCCGAAGCAGCCTCATATCTGCCGTGCAGAATGTTGAGCAGGGTCGATTTTCCGCGCCCGTTCGCGGCGATCAGGCCGATACGGTCGCCTTTGTTGAGCGTGAGGTTGAGATTGGCGAACAGCATGTCGCCGCGCATGGCGGACAGGGCATTGAGGGCAAGAAGGGACATTCAGGGTCTCATGATCTGGAAATGGCGCGCATATGCGCGATCTGGGGCAGATCAGCCGGTATGAACCCTGATCAGCCCCGCAAACGGATTTGCGGGGCGCGCACAGGGCCGCGGGTTCGGTCGTGGTAACGGCTTGGCACTGAACCCCCTTTTGTGGCGAATGGTTGAGACGGGGGCAAGGTTAAGGGAATGAATGACATCTGGCAAGGGCGCGAAAATAGTAGGATGTCGCGCTTGGCCCTGCTAGCCTTGCCAGAAAGGCGAAACAAAGGAGGCAGGCCATGTCGGTGTTAATTGACCCGGCCCGGAGCGACGATGATATTGCCGAAGTGACCCGGCTGGCATGGGAATTCGTCGCGTTTCTGAAAGATCGCTATCCTGAACGGATTGCGCAGATCGATGAATATCTCGAACGTCAGAGATTTGTGCAAATGCTCGCGGATTTTCGCAGCTATTTCAACCCGCCTAAAGGTGAATGCGTTCTGGCGCGGCTGGAGGGCGTGGGTGTGGGCATTGTGATGCTGAAACCCGTGCAGGGTGAATTATGCGAGATGAACAGGATGTTCGTAACGCCGGAAGCACGGGGGCATGGCGTGGGACGACGTTTATGCACAACGCTTTTTGACCGCGCCAGGGCGCTTGGCTATCGGCAAATGCGGCTGGGCGCGCTCGATCGGCATGACGAAGCGCTTGGGCTTTATCGCTCGCTTGGGTTTGAGCCTGACCCGGAACCGGATGAACATGCCGCCAATGTGCTCGGGGTTATCAGCTTGCGCATGCGTTTGCTTTAGCGCACCGCCCCCGTTTAGCGCGCTGCCCGTGTCGAGTGCGTCGCCCCTCCCCCCCGTTTAGCGCGTCGCCCCTATGACAAACGCCGTCCCGGGCTTGACCCGGGACCTCCTAAGGGCGGCAAGAGGTCCCGGGTCAAGCCCGGGACGGCGCGGTGTGGTGTGCGGTGCGCTGTGCCGCGCAGTGCGGTGTGACGTGCTCAAGCCAATGCTGCCCTTGCTTTTTCGGCAAGCTCATACGCAAGCGAATAGCGCGCCCGCAATACCCACATGGCCGCGCTTTTTCCTTCGGGTTTATTGACGGCTGGCGGCGGCGATGGATGCCAGCCCGATCACTCCAAGCCCGCCGCAATCGCGCGGAACATGGCGATGTTGCGGTTCATCGCATCGCGGCTTTCGTCGCGGAAATTGCGATCGGCGGCGTTCAGCGCGATGACCACGCCGCGCCGCTGGTCGATATAGATATACTGGCCATAAATACCGATGGCGAAAAATTCTCCCGGCTGGGCATCGGGTGGCAACCACCATTGATAGCCATAGCCACGCGGGTCGCCCGTGGCATCGGCGGGCGCCGTATTGGCGGTGGAGGCGGCGACCCATTCGGCGGGCACAAGCTGGCGCGCGCCCAGACGGCCCTGGTTGGCAAACAGCAGGCCGAAGCGGGCATAATCGCGCGTGCGCATGTTGAGCCCGCCCAGCACGAAGGCCACGCCATAGCCATCGGTCAGGTAATAGGCCGGGCCTTCCAGCCCGATGGGTGCAAGCAGTTTCTCGCCCATCAGATCGACCACCGAGCGCCCGGTGGCGCCACGAATGACCATGCCCAGCACATGGGTATCGATCGAGGTATATTGGCGCGCTGATCCGGGCGCATGGGCCGACCCGTTCAGCGCGGCGGCAAAGCCGTCCATCGACCAGCCAAGCGCCAGAACGCGGCCCATCTTGTTGATATCCGACCAGAAATCCAGATAGTCTTCGTTGAAGGCCACGCCCGATGACATTTGCAACACATCGATGATACGCGCGCCGTCATAGGCGCTGCCAACAAGGGCGGGCACAAAATCGGTGACGGGGGCGTTCAGATCGGGGATCGTGCCTTCATCCACCAGAATGCCGAACAGGGCCGACAGGAAGCTTTTGGCCACCGACCATGAAATGCGCACATCATCCGGCCCGGTGCCAAGCGCATAGGATTCATGGGCGATTGCGCCGTCCTTCAGCACGACCAGCCCGGTATAGCTGCTGTCTTCCAGCCAGGCCTGCAAGGGCACGTCCTGCCCGTTGAAGGCAAAGCTTTCGGGCAGGGGTGCAGGGGCTTCGGGCAGGGGCTGGGCATTGCCAGTGAGCAGCGGCGCGCTTTCAAAAGCCGCATCCATCTGGCTGAAATTGGCAACGATCCTGTCTTCGTCAAACAGGGTGACAACCGCAACCAGCCGGCTGATCCGCCCCCAGTTGAAGGTGAGCAGAACCACCAGAACCAAGACGATAAGAATGAAGATTTGCTTGATGCGGCGCATGGATGCTCTCTTGTTTAGACGTTTCGCACAGACTAGCTTTTGAGCAGGGCTTGGCAAGACAGGAGCGCCCGTCATGATACGGCTGCACGATTACTGGCGGTCATCCGCCGCTTACCGGCTGCGCATTGCGCTGAACCTGATGGGCGTGGCGTATGAACAGGTGGCGGTGAACCTGCTGGCGGGCGCGCATAAAACCCCCGCGCATCTGGCGCTGAACCCGCAAGGGCTGGTGCCGGTGCTGGAGATTGACGGGCTGGTAATGACCCAGAGCCTGGCGATTATCGAATATCTGGACGAGGTTCACGCAGCCGGGTTTTTGCCCGAACACCCCGCCGGGCGGGCGCGGGTGCGCGCGCTGTCTTACGCCATTGCAATGGAAACCGCGCCGATTTGCAACCTGTCGGTCCGCACATTTGTGGAGCAGGAAAGCGGTGGGAAGATCAGCGCCGATGCCTGGCAATTGCGCTTCATCACCAGGGGGTTGGCGGCGTTCGAGACGATGCTGGCCACGGGCGCGGGCGATTATTGCTATGGCGACAGGGTGAGCATGGCCGATATCTGCCTTGTGCCGCAGCTTTACAATGCCCGCCGCGCGGGGGTGGATTTGAGCGCGATGCCGCAGCTTTGCGCGATAGATGCGCGCCTTGCCGCCCTGCCCGCTGTGGCCGCGGCCCTGCCGGAAAACAACGCACCTTAACGCCAGGTCGCGCGCGCATTGCATTGACCTTGGCGCTGGGCGGCGTAACCTGCCCATAAACGCATTCGGGAGATGGCACATGGCAGATGATATCGTAATTCTGGGCGGGGCGCGCACCGCGATTGGCACTTTTGGTGGCTCACTTGCGGGCCTGCCGCCCACGCATCTGGCCGCGCATGTCAGCCGTGCGGCAATGGCGCGCGCCGGGGTCGAGCCGGGGCAGATCGGCCATGTGGTGTTTGGCCATGTCATCAATACCGAGCCGCGCGATATGTATCTGTCGCGCGTGGCCGCTGTCGAGGCGGGCATTCCCAATGAAACGCCGGCAATGAATGTCAACCGGCTGTGCGGCTCGGGCGTGCAGGCGATAGTTTCGGCCAGCCAGAGCCTGATGCTGAATGATGCCGATTTCGCGCTGGCCGGTGGCGCCGAATGCATGAGCCGCGGGCCGCATATCATGCAGGCCGCTCGCTGGGGCCAGAAGATGGGCGATGTCACCACGGTTGATATGATGATCGGCGCTTTGCACGACCCGTTTGGCGCGGGCCATATGGGCGTGACGGCAGAGAACGTGGCCGCCGAGCATGGAATTAGTCGCGCGGCGCAGGACGCCTTTGCCGCTGAAAGCCAGCGCCGGGCTTTGGCGGCCATCGCGGCGGGGTATTTCGACGCAGAAATTGCACCGATCGGCGTGAAGCTGCGGCGCGATACGGTGGAGTTTGCTGTGGACGAACACCCCAAAGCCAGCAGCCCCGAAGTGCTGGCAGGGCTGCGCGCGGTGTTCAAGAAAGATGGCACGGTGACGGCGGGCAATGCATCCGGCATCAACGATGGTGCGGCGGCTCTGGTGCTGGGCCGTGCCGATGCGGCCGCGGCGGCCGGGCTGAAACCGATGGCGCGGATTATCGGCTACGCCCATGCCGGCGTGCGCCCCGAGGTGATGGGCATCGGCCCCGTGCCTGCCGTGCAGGCGCTGCTTGCGCGCACGGGCATGAAGGCCGCAGATTTTGACGTGATCGAAAGCAACGAAGCCTTCGCCGCCCAGGCCTGCGCGGTGAGCAAGGAGTTGGGGCTGGACCCGGCCCGCGTAAACCCCAATGGCGGGGCGATTGCCCTTGGCCATCCGGTCGGCGCGACAGGCGCGATCATCACCATCAAGGCGCTGTATGAGCTGAAGCGCACCGGCGGGCGCTATGGGCTGGTGACGATGTGCATTGGCGGTGGTCAGGGCATTGCGCTGGCGATTGAGCGGCTGACCTAGCTACAGCCCTTGCCTGCCTGAATGGGTGGGCAAGGACGGGTCGCATAGGAGCAGAAAACACAGCAATCACCCTTCTTCGGGGTCAGCACAGCGTGGCAGGACTGGCATTCATAAAACCACTGGCAGGCATCTGTTGGCATTTCCTCTTGTGATTCATGGCCACAATGCGGGCAGGTTATTGTTGATTGCAGTTCGATTTGCGGCTTTGTCATGGGCTAGAGTCCTGAAATCAGATAATTGTTGATGCTGTCCTGGTAGAGAACGACAATCCAGGCGATACCCGTCTGGGCTGTCGCACCGAGCAACCACCATTTCAGCCGACCGAGCGCACCGCGCCGCAAAGCCAGATAGTAGGATAGCCCGATGATCAGGCTCGATGCCGCGACAACGTAAAAGCTGACTGCGGCAATTTTTCCGAAGATGGCGAGCCAGCTTCCCCCCATGCCCAGCAGAATGAAAACAACGGGCAAAATGCAGCAAGCCGAGACCCCGACCGATGCCAAAGCCGAGCCATAACTCAATCTCAGCGAATTTTTCATACCAACCTCGCATTCCGTTTCATGCGTGAGTCGGGTATAACTTCTGTAGTAGCTACAGGAGCAAGCAGTTTTTTCATGGCAACAATTGGCGAAGCGGCCCGACGAAGCGGGCTGAGCATTGAGACAATCCGGTTTTATGAGCGTAGCGGCGTCGTTGAGAAACCGGGCCGCAGCGCCAGTAACCGACGCAGCTACTCGCCTGAGCAAATTGGCCGCTTAAGGCTTATCAAACGCTTGCGCGACTTGGGTTTCGGGTTGAGCGACGCGCAGCATTTATCGGTTCTGGCCGCCGATCCCAAAGGCGAATGCCAGTCGGTTCAGCGGGTTGCAGTGATGCATATGGAAACGGTGCGCCAGAAAATCGCCGAGTTGCAGCACCTTGAGGCGGCGCTGGTTGAACTGACTGAGAACTGCAATGCAGGCCGGGTGAACTGCCCGATGCTGGCTCAGTTGCGCAGCGGGTTCTTCTGATACCTCACCCCAAAAACCCCTCCACCGCCGCCTGAAATTCGCGCGGTTTTTCTGCGTGCAGCCAGTGGTTCGCGCCCGCAACGCTTTCGGTTATCGCGTGGGGGAACAGGCGGGTGATGAGCGCCGCGTGGTCGGGTAGCACATAGTCGGACAGGGCGCCGCGCAGGAACAGGGTTGGGCCGGTGAACTGGCCGGAAACCTCGGGCCAGCCGATGATTTTGGGCATGTCGGCCTCCAGCACATCAAGGTTCAGCCGCCAGCTTGCGCCGCCTTCGCCAAGGCGCAGCGATTGCAACAGGAAGCTGCGCAGCATGTCATCGGCCAGATGCGGTTTGAGCTGGGCATCGGCATCGGAACGGCGGGTGGTGGTGGACAAATCGACCGCGCGCATCGCCACGATCTTGTCACCCTGGCTATGGGTATAGGCGACGGGGGCGATATCGGCCACGATCAGGCGGTTGACCAGATCGGGCCTTGTAAGCGCCAGCACCATGCCCGCCTTGCCGCCCATTGAATGGCCCAGCACATCGGCGCGGCCGCCATTTGCCTCTATCACCTCGGCCAGATCACGCGCCATATCGGGGTAGGACTGGCTTGGCAAATGCGGGCTTTCGCCGTGGTTGCGCATATCGACCGCGATAACCTGCCGGCTGGCGGCGAAGCGTTTTTGCAGCACACCCCAGTTGCGGGCCGAACCATAAAGCCCATGCGCGATGATCAGCGGCGGGGTGCCATCTGGCGCGCCTTCGGTAATGAAATTCAGCATGATCAGCCCCTATACAATGAAATTGGCAAGCATCTGGTTGTCGGTGATGTCCTGAAAGGAAAACCCTGCCTCGGCCATGCGCCGGGTGAAGGCGGGAAAGCTGGCCGGGTCATGCGTTTCGATACCGATGAGGACCGAGCCGAAATTGCGCGCCGATTTCTTGAGATATTCAAAGCGGGCAATGTCATCATCCGGGCCGAGCAGGTTGAGGAACTCCTTCAGCGCGCCGGGGCGCTGGGGCATCCGCAGCACGAAATATTTCTTCAGGCCAGCGGAACGCAGCGCGCGTTCCTTCACATCGGGCAGGCGTTCGAAATCGAAATTTCCGCCCGACACAAGGCAGACAATGCGTTTGCCTGCAATACCTGTCAGGTCGCGCAGCGCATCAATGGCCAAAGCACCGGCAGGTTCCAGCACCACGCCTTCGACATTGAGCATGTCGATCATGGTTTCGCAAAGCCGGTCTTCGGGAATGGCCATGCAGTGATCGGGGGTGAAGCCCGCAAGGGCCGCATAGTTGCGCGCACCGATGCGGGCCACCGCGGCACCGTCAACGAAATTGTCCACTTGCGGCAGGGTAACGGGCCCGCCCGCGGCAAGGGCGGCGGCAAGGCTGGTGGCGCCTGCCGGCTCGACAAACCTGTAGGTGCAGCCATTTCCAAAATAGCGGCTCACGCCGCCCGCCAGCCCGCCACCGCCGATGGGCAGCAAGAGCATTTCGGGCAAGCCGCCAAGCTGTTCGGCAATCTCTGCAGCCACACTGGCCTGGCCGATCATCACCTGTTCATCATCAAAGGGCGGCAGAAAGCGGCCATTGACCTGCGCGCAATAGGTTTGTGCGGCCTTCAGGGCGGCGTCGAAAAAATCGCCCGTCAGGCGGATTTCGATGAAATCGCCGCCAAAGGCGCGGGTCTTGGCAATTTTCTGGTCGGGCGTTGTGACCGGCATGAACACCACCGCCTGCACCCCGAAATGCCGCGCGGCAAAGGCCACGCCCTGGGCATGGTTGCCCGCCGATGCGCAGACGAACGGGCCGGTGGCACCGCCATCAAGCGCGGCCTTCATGGCCGTGAGCGCGCCGCGCAGCTTGTAACTGCGCACCGGGCCAAGGTCTTCGCGCTTGAGCCATATCTCGGCACCAAATCTGGCCGAAAGATACAGGTTATGCTGGAGCGGTGTCGGCTCGAACAATGCGCGCATGGCACTTGTGGCCGCGTCAACCTGTTGGATAAAATCGCTCATTCTTCGGCCGGTTCCGGGGCGACGCATACCTCGAACATCACCGTAAGAATGGAAATGCCCAGCATCGTGACAAACCAGGCCACAAGCGATTCGGCCACCACGGTATAGGGTGTTGTGGGCAGAAGGCCGAAATAGATATTCGACGCCGTCAGCCCGCCGACCAGCAGAAAGCTGCACAGGAAAATCGGCATCCGGATTTGCCGCGTCAGCACCCATGATTTGAGCGGATAGACAGGATATTTGATGGTGGAGGCGGGCAGAACAAGCGCCAGGCGCGTGGTGACGAAGCTGGGGATTGTCGCCAGCAGGGCAACCACAATAACGTAAACCCCCGCGCTCATGCCAAGATTATTGCCGACAAGCTGCCACAGGCTCTGGTCGGACGTATTGAGGATCATATAGATGAGCGGCACGAAAATGGCAGCGGACAGCAGAATGCCGATCAGCCCCAGCAGCACCGACCACAAAAAATAGCGCAGATAGGCGCCTTCGCCGGTTTTGTCGCTGCGCGCCTCATCGGCCAGAAAGATGTTGCGATGCCAGGCCACGGCCACATGCACGGTCATCACCAGATAGAAAACTGCCAGCCCGAAGACCACGATCAGCGTGTCATAGCCCGGCGCGCCATTGAGTTGCGGCAGAACGGCGAAATTCATGGCGACCAGCGCGGCGGGCAGCATCCAGCTCACGACAATCGCCATCCAGAAATTGCGGATAAGCTGCGCAAGGGCATGAAAAAATAGCTGCATCGTGAAATTCCCCCCCTAGGCGTTCAGCGCGCGGCCCTCGACAAGATGGCCGTAAAGCGTGGTCATTACCGAAATGCCGAGCATCGTGAAAATCCAGATCGGCACGGCGATGACAATGCCCAGCAGCGCGCCGCCGGCGCTGTTGGATGGCAGGCCCAGCGCAATGGCCTGTAATGCTGCGATTGCCGCGATCATCAGCACCGATGTGACAATGATCTGCCCGTTCATGGGCGCGGTTCTTTCCCATGATTCACGCAAACCAATGCGGCGGCCCACCGCAATGGCCGGAAAGCACAGCGCAAAGCGGTTGAACATGGTGTTCATGACCACGGCGATGAACAGCAGAATCGGCAGATAGGCCGGGCCGGGGGCGATTGTGCCATCGGGCAGTTCAACCATGAAGGATGCGCCGAACACCAGGCCAGCCACAAGGCTTGCAAAGGTAGAGGCCAGCAGAACGGCAACAAACAGCAGCAGGGCCACGCGCAGCCCCGTCAGGAAATAGGCCTGAAAGCTGCCCGGAGGCGGGTTGAGCGGGTCGGCCGCATCCGGATCGGCCAGAAGAACAAAGCGGTGCCAGGCGATTGCCGTGGTAATGGACAGCGCGATGCTCGCAATGAACAAAAGGCCCTGCACGGCCCCGCCCAGACCCAGCAGCATCAGCAGAGGCGAGGCCAGTGTCAGCGCCAGAAGCAGCTTGCCGACACGCAATGCCTGCGCGAAATTGCCAACCACCTGCCGCCATGAATGAATAAACAGCCGCATTGCCTGCTCCGATCTTGCCTGTAAACCCTTACGCGTTCCCGACTAGCATGATGCAGGAATCGTGGCCAGTCTGGATTGTTGCAATCAAGCGGCAATGGCACCAATGTGCCACGCCGCGCGCCTAGCATTCATCCTCGAACCAGGCGCCAAAGGCCGCATAATCATCCTTGAACATGCTGTGCAGGCACGATTTGGCGCGCGCGCCGGGCGCAACGGGCGCCACGGTTTGCGGGCTTTTCTGAAAATGCCCTGGCGCGGATGGCGCGGTCTGGCTTGCGGCCATAAGCGCGGTCAGCGCCTCCAACTCGTCAAAGCGGAAAATGCGCGTATAAAACTGCGGATCATGGCCCAGAAATACCGTCAACGGGCGCAAATGCCAGCGGATGACCTTGCTATGCGCGTGATAGGCGCCAAGGTTTTCAATGAACTCTGTCAGGCTGGGCGCAAGCGGAAGGCCAAGTTTGCGCAAGGCCGCCTGCACCTCAAACCCTTGCAGCGCCTTGCCCGCCAGAACACGGTTGCCATAGCATGAGATGACGCGCCCAAGCGGGCTGCGCACCAGCGCATAGCAGCGCATATCGGCGAATTTCGCGCGGTTTATGCGCGCAAACGGCACAGAAGGGTAGATATGATGGATATGCACCGGCTTGCCATTTTCCATATGCCGGGCAAAGCTTTCACCATGCTGCACCTTATAGGCAAGCTGCTTGAGCGTGGTTGAGGCCACCTTTGGCGCGGTAAAGACCGCCATGTTTTCATTGTCCAGAATAATCGGCATCGGGTCTTTCCAAGTGTCGGCGCGGGCGGGGTTTATATATTGTCGCGCTACACCACCCCAGCCTGCACGGCCTGTCAACGCGCAAGCGGGGCCGGATTTAGCACATGCCCCCCTTGTTGGTGGCCACAATTCGCAATAAACCCCTGTGCGAACCCCAATTACGGAGCCCGCCCCATGCCTGCCGCAAAACTCGCGCCCAAAAAAGTTGTTCTCGCCTATTCGGGCGGGCTTGATACCTCGATCATTCTGAAATGGCTGCAAACCGAATATGGCTGTGAGGTTGTGACCTTCACCGCCGATCTGGGCCAGGGTGAGGAACTGGAACCGGCACGCAAAAAGGCCGAGATGCTGGGCATCAAGCCCGAAAACATCCATATCGAGGATGTGCGCGAGGAATTCGTGCGCGATTTCGTCTTTCCGATGTTTCGCGCCAATGCGGTTTATGAAGGGCTGTATCTGCTCGGCACATCCATTGCGCGGCCGCTGATTTCCAAGCGGCTTGTGGAAATTGCCGAAGAGGTTGGCGCCGATGCCGTGGCGCATGGCGCAACCGGCAAGGGCAATGACCAGGTGCGCTTTGAGCTTTCGGCCTATGCGCTGAACCCCGATATCAAGGTGATCGCACCCTGGCGCGAATGGGATCTGACCTCCCGCACGCGCCTGCTGGAATTTGCCGAAGCCAACCAGATTCCGATTGCCAAGGACAAGCGCGGCGAAGCGCCGTTTTCGGTGGATGCAAACCTGCTGCACACCTCATCCGAAGGCAAGGTGCTGGAAGACCCGGCAGAAATGGCGCCCGATTATGTGTATCAGCGCACGGTTCACCCCGAAGATGCGCCCGACACGCCGGAATATGTTGAAATTGGCTTCGCGCGTGGCGATGCGGTCAGCATCAACGGCGAGGCGCTCAGCCCGGCGACGCTTTTGACCAGGCTGAACGAGCTTGGCGGCGCGCATGGCTGCGGGCGGCTCGACCTTGTTGAAGGGCGCTTTGTTGGCATGAAGTCGCGCGGGATTTATGAAACCCCCGGCGGCACGCTGCTGCTGGCCGCGCATCGCGGCATTGAAAGCATCACGCTCGACCGCGGTGCCGCGCATCTGAAAGACGAGCTGATGCCGCGCTATGCCGAGCTGATCTATAACGGATTCTGGTTTTCCCCCGAGCGCGACATGCTGCAGGCCGCGATTGACAAAAGCCAGGAGCGCGTGAACGGCACCGTGCGGCTGAAGCTTTACAAAGGCAGCGCGATGGTCGTTGGCCGCTGGTCGGATGACAGCCTTTATTCCGAAGCGCATGTGACCTTTGAAGACGACGCCGGCGCCTATGACCAGGCCGACGCGGCAGGCTTCATCAAAATCAACGCACTGCGCCTGAAGCTGCTGGCCGCGCGCAACAGGCGGTAGCCATATGACGGGCGAGCGTAATTTGGCAAAACTGCTGGCCAGCATGGCGCCTGCCCTTCATGCGCAGCCCTACGGGTTTGCGCATTGCGCGAACCTGCCCGCGATAACCCCCTTTGCAACCGTGGCCGAGGATGAGGGGCTGACGGTTGTGGCGCCTTTGGCCGATTTGCAGGCCGCGGGGCTGAAAGCGGAACCCTTTGCTCGGATCAGCCTTTCGGTGCATTCTGCGCTGGAGGCGGTGGGGCTGACGGCGGCAATGTCGGGCGCGCTGGCGCAAGCGGGGGTTTCGGCAAATGTCATCGCCGGATATTTCCATGACCATGTTTTTGTGGCCTGGAATGACCGGAACAGGGCAATGCAGATTCTGGAGAAAATAAGCCGCGATGAGCAAGCGAAAGAAGGTTGAAGCCGACGGACTTTCGCGGCAATTCGTGCCGCGCGGCACTGTGCCGGGCTGGATTTCTACGCTTCAGGTGATGCTCGACCTTATCCTTGTCGGCATGTTCGTGCATTTGCGCTGCGAGACAATGGAGGGCGAGATTTCCAAGCTCGAATCCCGCCGGCTAAGCGCGAAACTACAGCGTGAAAACAGCAAAACGCAGGCGGCTTCGGGCATTGTCATGCCGCGTTCGGAACGACTGCTCTGGTTGAAGGAAACCGGCCCGCTGCTTGTGGGTATGGGCTTTGCTCAGGTGATTCATACGGCCAAGGCGGGCGACAAGGTTATCCTGACCATCCGCCCGGATACCGGCCAGATCCGCAAGGTCAGGAACCTGACACGGCCGCGCAAATGGTGGCAGCATTGAGCAGGTTTTCAACCCGTGCCGTGACCTGGGACAATGTGAATGCCCTGATGAAGCTTAGGCTTGCGCCGGGGCAGGAGAGGTTTGTCGCCCCCAACCCCGTAACCATTGCGCAAGCGGCTTACGAGCCGGCGGCAGACTTGCTGGCGCTTTACGCGGGCGATGCGCCTGTCGGGCTGATGTCAATTCTGGATATGACCCGCGAGGGGCCAAGCATTTCGGATGGCGAGCCGCGCGACGGGGCGTTCATTTGGCGGCTGATGGTTGATGTCCGCCAGCAAGGCCGCGGCTATGGCAAGGCGGCGCTTGGGGCGGCGGCGGTTTGGGCGAAGGCCCGGGGGCTGAAAAAGCTTTATGTTTCCACCGTGCCGGGCGATGGCAGCCCGCGCCCGTTTTACGAGGCCCGGGGCTTTGCCGCCACGGGCGATGTGGTGGATGGCGAAGACCTGTTGTTGCTGCGCATCGATTGAACCGCTGGCGTGCAGATCGGCCCTGCCCGCCTTTGCCTGGCCGGGCCTGTCAGCCAAAGGCCGACATGCTGGCCTGCAAAAACTGGCGCAGAAAGAAAATGCCGAAGATCAGCACAAGCGGGGCCAGGTCCAGCCCCGCCATTGGCGGCAATACCCGGCGGATGGGCACATAAATCGGCTGGAGCAGCTTGTTCAGCCCGAACCAAAGCTGGGCCACAAGCGGCTGGCGCAGGTTCAGCACCTCGAAATTGATCAGCCAGCTCATCACGATATGGGCGATGATGACATACCAAAACGCATCGAGTGCGAAGCTGAGGATATAGTAAAGCTGTTGCATAAGCGGCCCTGATTGCGGTGCGCCAACAGGTAGTCGCTGCGCGCCCACAGGGCAAGAGGCGAACGCGAGGTCATGTCTTGCCAATTTCGTGAGCGGGCGGCAGAAAGCTGGCGGAGGGCCCGATGTATCCATTCATCCGCATGGCTTGGCAAATGTTCAAGCACCGCAACGACCCAAGGCTTGGCTTTGAGGATGTGCATGTCAGCCAGCATTATTGCCTGCCCTGGGATCTGGATATGTGGCGCGAGCTGAACAATGGCCGCACGCTGACGCTGTTCGATCTTGGGCGCATCCCGCTGGCCATGCGCGTGGGGCTGGCGGATGTGTTGCGGCGAAACCGCTGGGGGCTGACAATGGCGGGCGCAACGGTGCGCTATCGTCGCCGTGTGCGCGCGCTCCACAAGGTTGAAATGCACAGCCGCGCGCTGGGGCATGACGGGCGGTTCATCTATCTGCAACAAAGCATGTGGCGGGGCGGCGAGGCGCTGAATTCGGTGGTCTATCGTTCTGCCGTGACCAGCAAAAACGGCATCGTGCCTGTGGCCGAGGTGCTGGAGGCGATGGGCGCGACCGGCTGGAACCCGCCCCTGCCCGACTGGGTGCAGGCCTGGGCTGATGTTGAAGCAATGCGCCAATGGCCGCCCGAAGATCTTCCGCGCGAATCCGCCTGAGCGTGCATTTGAAGGCTTGAACGCCGCGCGCAGCCCGCGCACACTCGCCCCCAAGCCGAATACGGCAATTTGGGGGGTGAGCATGGGCGACAGGGCCATGAATGCAGGCGCAAAGCGGCGCGGAATTTGGGGCTGGATGCTGTTTGACTGGGCCACGCAGCCCTTTCACACGCTGGTCGTGACCTTCATTTTCGCGCCCTATGTCTATGTGCATCTGGCCGAAACTGCTGCCGAAGGCCAGGCGGCCTGGGCGCAGACCACGACAATCGCCTCGATCATCATCGCCTTTCTTGCGCCCGTTCTCGGGGCGATTGCCGACCAGTCCGGCCCGCGCAAACCGTGGATTGCCGCCTTTGGCGTGCTGTTTGTCATCGGCTGTTTCGGGCTATGGGGGGCGGTGCCGAACATGGCAGACCCAACGATGATCCTGGTCTATTTCGCCGCCGCCTTCATCGGCGCCGAAATGATGCTGGTTTTTGCCAATGCCATGCTGCCCGATCTTGGCGACCGCGCCGAAATCGGCCGCATTTCCGGTGCGGGCTGGGGCTTTGGCTATCTGGGCGGCGTGGTGATCCTGTTCATCGTGCTGCTGTTCATGTCACCTTTGCCCGATTCCGATGTCACGATGCTGGGCATCACACCGATTTTCGGGCTGGATGTGGCACAGGGTGAGCCGGCCCGCGCCACCGGCCCGCTTTCCGCAATCTGGTTCCTGATTTTCGTGCTGCCGTTGTTTTTATGGACACCGGACACCGCCAAACGGCGCGCCCTGGGCGGTGTTGTGAGGAACGGGCTGGCCAGCCTTGGGCGCACGGTGGCAAGCCTGCCGCGCCACCGCTCGCTGTTCACCTATCTGATGGCCAGCCCGTTTTACCGCGATGCCTTGCTGGCGCTTTACCTGTTTGGCGGCATTTACGCGGCGGGCGTGCTGGGCTGGTCGGCGTTCTTGCTGGGCATTTTCGGCATCATCGCCGCGCTGACCGGGGCTGCGGGCGCATGGATTGGCGGGATTTTCGACCAGCGCAAAGGCCCCAAACCGGTGATTGTGTCTGCCGTTCTGCTGCTCATTCTCGTCGGGCTGGTCACGGTATCAACCTCGCGCGGCATGATCATCGGTATCGCGGTCGACCCGGAAAGCAACCTTGCCGATATCGTGTTCATGGCCTGCGGGGCGATCATTGGCGCGGCAGGTGGCGCGCTTTGGGGGGCGTCGCGCACCTTGCTGGTGCATCAGGCCGAGGGGCGGATGCCAATGGCCGAAGCCTTCGGGCTTTACGCGCTGTCGGGCAAGGCCACGGCCTTTATCGGCCCGTCGCTCATTTATGTCGCCACGCGCTATTTTGACAGCCAGCAGCTTGGCGTAACCCCAGTGGTGGGGCTTTTCGTTCTGGGGCTGGTGCTGTTATTGATGGTCAAGGTCGAGCGAAAGGAAGGCTGATGCGCTTTGGTTTCATTCTGGCGGCGCTGCTGGCATTTGCAGCACCCGCGCTGGCACAAACCCCCGCAAAAGAGCTGTTTGGCGCGCAGACCACCGCTTCGCGCGGCTGGAACACGCCCTTTGGCTCTTATGCGCGTGGCTGCCTGCGCTCGGGCGACCAACTGGCCGAAACCGGGCCAGGCTGGCAGGCGATGCGCCTGAGCCGGAACCGCAACTGGGGCCATCCCAGCCTGATCAGCTTTATCGAACGGCTGGGCGCCGCCGCCCAAGGCGCGGGCTGGGCGGGGATATATGTGGGCGACATGTCGCAACCCCGCGGCGGGCCAATGCTGACCGGCCATTCCAGCCACCAGATCGGGCTGGATGCCGATATCTGGATGTTGCCGCCACGCAGCCTGAACCTGAGCCCGCAAGAGCGCGAGACGATCAGTTCGGTCAATATTGCCACCGAAGATTTTTCATCGGTCAGCAGCAACTGGACGGCATCGCATATGGCCGTGATACGCGCCGCAGCGTCCGACCCGGCGGTTGCCCGGATTTTTGTTACCCCTGCCGCCAAGATCTGGATGTGCGAGAACGCGACCGGCGATCGCAGCTGGCTGCGCACCCTGCGGCCCTGGTGGGGGCATAATTACCATTTCCATGTGCGCCTGTCCTGCCCGCGCGGCGCGGGGCAATGCGAAGACCAGGCGCCACCCCCGCCGGGCGATGGCTGTGCCGAAGCGCAGACCTTTCTGAACAACATGCTCAACCCGCCGCCCCCGCCGCCGCCCGACCCGAACGCACCGCCGCCACGGCCGCGCGGCCCCCTGACCCTTGCCGATTTGCCGAACCAATGCGCCGCTGTCTTGCGTCGCTAGCCCTGCTGCCGGCCCTGTTACTGGGGCTGTGCAGCCCGCTTTCCGCCCAGCCGCGCCTGGTCGAGGAAAGCAACCTGCGCCTGCGCTCGGAAGACAGCAATTTCGGCGGCATTTCGGGGCTGGTCATGGGTGCAGACGGGGCCAGTTTTGTGGCCATTTCCGACCGTGGCCGATTTGTCACCGGGCAGATCACGCGGCAAGACGGTGTGGCGCAAAGCGCCGAAATTACCGCACTTATGCCTATTCTGGACAGCAAGGGCCACCCGCTGGACGGCTATAACACCGATGCCGAAGGCCTGGCGGCACTGCCCGATGGCGCGCTGATTGTCAGCTTTGAATCCAACCACCGCGTGATGCGCCATGACGGGCTGGATGCGGCGGGCACGTTTCTGCCCAGCACCGAGGCGTTTGGCGTTTTGCAAACCAATTCCGGGCTTGAGGCTTTGGCCTCTGACGCGGCGGGCATGATCTATGCCATTCCCGAACGCTCTGGCGCGCTGACGCGGCCTTTTCCGGTTTATCGGCTGATCGACGGTGTCTGGGATGACAGCATGACCCTGCCCCGGCGCGGTGAATTTCTGGTGACAGATGCCGATATAGACGGCAGCGATCTTTACGTGCTGGAGCGCTATTACCTGCCCTTTGGCGGCTTTCAAAGCCGGATCCGCCGCTTCACAATCGCAGATGATGCGCTGGTGGATGAGGTGGAGCTGATGTCCAGCCGCCTTGGCCATTATGACAATCTGGAAGGGTTGGATGTGTGGCGCGACGCGGCCGGAATTCTGCGCGTGAGTGTTGTTTCAGATGACAATTTCCGGTTTTACCAGCGCAACCAATTGGTTGAATTCCGGCTGGAAAACTAGCTGGCCTTGCGCGCGGCCGTGGCAAGATTGCCCGCCGCGCCAAGCGCAACCCCCTCCAGCCCCAACCAGCCGGCCATTGCATGAAGCTGCGCCACCATGCGCGGTGCCACTTCGGCGGGCGCAAAACCGTCTTCAACATGCAGCGCGTTGGCGCGCAGCATACCTGCCTGACGGTCAGCCTTCAGGCATACGCGCCCGGCCAAAGTTTCGCCCATAAGGAAGGGCAGCACATAATAGCCAAACCGGCGCCTGGCGGCCGGGGTATAAATTTCGATACGGTAGTGGAAATTGAACAAACGCTCGGCGCGACCGCGGTCCCAGACCAGCGGATCAAAAGGCGAAAGCAGCGCATCGCCGCCCGCCTGGCGCGGGATTTTGGCGCCGTCAAGCATATAGGCGGGGGCGGGCCATCCGGCCACCTCGATCGGCACGAGCCGCCCATCGGCCAGAAGTGTTTCCAACGCCTTGCGCGCCTCGGCGGGCGGCAGGCGAAAATAGTCGCGCAGATCAAAGGCGGTGCCAATGCCAAGCGCGGTTGCGGCACGCAGGGTAAGCTCGGCAAAAACCTCGGCTTCGGGCGGGGTGGGCAGGGCCAGAATCTCGGGTGCGATCACCCGTTCGGGCAGATCGTAAAGCCGGGTAAAGCCGGGGCGCGCGGCAATGGTCAGGCGGCCCTGCTCGAACAACACCTCCAGCGCCATTTTCCCGCGCCCCCAGCCCCACCAGCCACCCTCTGATTTGGCCCCTTCGGGCAGATCGGCGGTGGCGGTTGGGCCGTTATCGGCCACGAAATCAAGCGTTCGGGCCAGAAACCCGGCCTCGCGGGTGGCAAAATCGCGCATGGATTTATAGCGGCTGTTGCCAGCGCGCGCCCGGTCCATACGCCAGCGCATCAGCGGGTGCATGGCCAGCGGCACGAAACTGGCCTCATGCGCCCAGCATTCAAACAGTGCGCGCCCGCGCGGGGCGAGTGTGCGCGCATCAAGCACGGCGGTGTCATAAGGGCCAAGCCGCGAAAATAGCGGCAGGTAATGCGAACGCGTCACCACGTTCACACTGTCGATTTGCAGCAATTGCAGGCGCTTTATGGTGCGATGCTGCGCGGCCCAGCCGGGCGTTGCACCACCAGCCGGCCCGCCAAACCCCTGGGCGGCCAGGGCAAGGTGGCGCGCCTGCGCAAGGCTCAGGCGGCGCATCAGGCCGGGTTATCGGCGCAAAACATGCTGTGAAGCGCCGAGATCATGCCAACCACGCGCGCATCGGCCAGCGCATAATAGATGGTTTTACCCTCACGACGGCTGGTCACCAGCCCTTCAAGGCGCAAGCGCGAAAGCTGCTGGCTTACCGCCGCCTGACGCAAATCGAGCAGGGTTTCCAGCGAGGTGACAGATTTCTCGCCATCGACAAGGTGGCACAAGATCATCAAGCGCCCCTCATGGGCGATGGCTTTCAGAAAATCCGTGGCATTTTTCGCCTGCGCGTTCAGCGCCTCGGTCAGGTTTTCGTCATCAGCCTTGGTGCGCATCAATGGTATGTTCATCGCTCTCTGCCCCGGATTCCGGCAATTCCAATAGCATGGATTGCAACAATCCCCAAAAGAAGTCTTCACCAGGATACCCTTCAAACCGGGCGACTTCGTGGTGATTTTCATCAATCAATACAAATCTGGGTGTATAGACCGGTTTTTGGCGCAAAACAATCATTTCAGGAGTGTCAGACTGTATATCTATTCGCCAAAGCGAAGCGATTTTGCCTTCTTCTGTTAGAGAATAGGCATCGCCAATTTCGCGGGTCCATCTTTCGCAATAGTTACAGCCGGGCTGCTCGAACATGGCAGGCCGCATTTCGGCACTGGCCGGGGCCAAATAGCCTGCCAGACTTGCAAATACGAGGCCGAGTATTCTACCCATCTTGCTGTTTTCATGCTGACTGCGAATTCTACGCATATTGAATGTAAATATGCGAATATGATCGGCAGCACAACCGGCAATTGGCTTTGGCATGGAAAATGTGGCTGACAACCCGCTCAACCCCGACCCCGATGGCCATTGGAGCAGCGGCAAGCATGTCGCCGGCTCGGTATTGCAGGGCAAGGGCGAGGCCCCGGGGCGGGCCCGGGGCGGCGCGGGTTTTCGGGCGGCTGTCTGGTAGCAGTGCGGCGCGGGTGCTTTTCACCCCATGCGGGGGGCGGCTGATATGTTCGCGCCGGGCTGTTTCAAACCTTTGCCCTATCTTGCGGGCTTGAAATATGGGGCACATGGCCAATTCGCGAACCAGCCGTTCCGCCGGTATCTGCGAATGAACCGGCCGAATATGAGGCCCGGGGCATCGGCCCTGAACTCGGCCCTGAACTCTGGCAATAGTGCCAAAATGCAACGGATGAAAAATCTTCGATGCGACGCAATTTTTCATTTGCAAAGACGCAGAGGTTACCCCATATGGCGCGCTAGTGACGCCAACGCACGCGCCTCTGGCCTTGGGCAATATCCAAGCGTTTACGTAGCGACGGTAACGTCTTTGTTGGAACTGAGCGGTCATGAATGGCCGGGTCTGATGGAGATGACCATGAACGCTATTGTAAGTGCGCCCGCGCGCGCCGAAACCCATATTCCCCGCGATGCGAAGCTCGAAGCCTATGCCCGCACAACCGTGTTTGATCGCCCGACACTGATCATCGACACCGATCTGGTGCGCGAACAATATCGCGGGCTGAAAGCCGGTTTGGGCGATGCCATGCTGCATTACGCGGTCAAGGCAAACCCGCATCCGAAGGTGATTGAAACGCTGGTGGCCGAAGGCTGCCATTTCGACGCGGCCTCGCGCGGCGAGATCGAATTGGTGCTGGAACAGGGCGCCAAGCCCGAGGCTGTTTCCTTTGGCAACACCATCAAACGCGGCGCCGATATCAAATGGGCGTTTGAAAACGGCATTTCGCTGTTTGCCGCCGATAGCGAAGAAGAGCTTCACAAGCTGGCTGCAAACGCCCCCGCGGCCCAGGTTTACATTCGCCTGCTGGTAGGCTCGACCGAGGCGGACTGGCCGCTGTCACGCAAGTTTGGCTGCGCGCCGGATTACGCCCTGCCGCTGATGGATCTGGCTGTGCGCCTTGGTCTGCGGCCCGTTGGCATTTCCTTCCATGTGGGCAGCCAAACGCGCCACCCGGAAATGTGGCGTGGCACGCTTGATTCCGTGGCCGAGGTCTGGCACGCGGCGCGCAAGGCCGGCTTTATGCTGAGCCTGCTGAATATCGGTGGCGGCTTTCCGGCCTTTTATGGCGAAGATATCCCCACCCCCGCCGCCTATGCCGCCGGTGTGCTGGCCGAAGTGGCCGAGCGTTTTGGCGATGTGCCGCGCATCATGGCCGAGCCGGGCCGTGGCCTTGTGGCCGAAGCCGGGATGATTGCCGCCGAAGTGCTGCTCGTGTCGCGCAAATCGGAAGCCGATCTTGTGCGCTGGGTCTATCTTGATATCGGCAAATTCAGCGGCCTGGCCGAAACGATGGACGAGGCGATTCGCTACCAGTTCATCACCGAGCGGGATGACGAGGAGCAGGGTGCCTGCATTCTGGCCGGCCCAAGCTGCGACAGCGCCGATGTGCTGTATGAAAAGCGCATGGTCTATCTGCCGATGGGGCTGAGGGCGGGCGATAAATTCATCATCCGCGCCACGGGCGCCTATACCAGCACCTATTCCAGCGTGGGCTTCAACGGCTTCCCGCCGCTGGATGTGGTTGCAATCTGAACCGACGCGCGCCGGGCCATGCCCGGCGCCTGCCCGGCCTGGCCCGCCGGGGCTTTAGTTGACCTGTTCCATGCAGCTCATGTTGAAGCCTTCGGCACCTGTCCAGAACATCATCTCCATGTCGGATTCAAATTTGCCCAAAGCGGCGAAGACGGTCAGCAGCGGGCCGCCAAAGGGCAAGGCCTGCCCGGCGCCGAATGTCATGATGCCGCCGCCATTCCTGTCGCTCTCGATGGGTTGCCAGTTTTCATCGACCGCCACGAATTCATACATCGGGTTCGTAATGGTCAGAATGCCGACCGGTTGACGGCCAAAGCCGGCACAGCGCCATGTGCCCAGAAACGGATTCTCGCGCACAATATCCTGCGCCACCGCTCCGCCCGCCAGGGTGCTTGCAAGAAGCGTGAAAACCAACAGGTTCCGCATGGCCAGTCCTTTCTGATCCGAGTCTCGTCAGAACGGAGTCTAGCCGCCATTGGCGCGCCGTCAAGGTAATGTCGTGCCCACCAGACGGGGCCACCAGCCGGGCCTACCAGACGGGCCCCGCCGGGCGGTGCCGCTCAGGCGGCGTCGGTTTTCAGCACACCGCGGGCAATCTGGTCGGCCTCGATGGATTCAAACAGCGCCTGGAAATTCCCCTCGCCGAACCCGTCATCCCCCTTGCGCTGGATGAATTCAAAGAAAATCGGACCGACCATCGTTTTGGAGAAGATCTGCAACAGTATCTTGGTCTCGCCGCCATCGACCACGCCTTCGCCGTCAATCAGAATGCCGTGTTTCATCATCTCATCCACCGGCTCTTCATGGCCGGGCACGCGCTCATGGCATAGCGCGTAATAGGTGGCGGGGGGTTTGGGCATGAATTTCAGCCCGCGCGCGGCAATCGCATCGGCTCCGGCGTAAATGTCATTGCTGCCCACCGCGATATGCTGGATACCTTCGCCGTTATAGCGTTTCAGATATTCAACAATCTGCCCGGTTTCGCCCCGGTCCTCGTTGATGGGAATGCGGATGCGCCCGCAGGGCGAGGTGAGCGCGCGGCTCAGCAGGCCCGAATGCTTGCCGGAAATATCGAAAAAGCGGATCTGCTTGAAATTGAAGATATTGCCGTAGAAATCGAACCAAGTATCCATATTGCCCTTGTGAACATTATGGGTGAGGTGGTCGAGATAGAAGAAACCAACGCCGCTGGTATCAACACCCGCATCAAACACATATTCATCGGCATAGGCATTCGCGCCCGCCCCGTATTGGTCGACGAAATAGATCAGGCTGCCACCAATACCCACCACGGCGGGCACATCCAGCACCTTGTCATCGCCCGTATAGGGCACGGCACCCTTTTCAACCGCATGGTCAAAAGCGTGCCGGGCATTTACAACCCGCCAGGCCATAGACGGGGCGCAGGGGCCGTGAAACGCCGCGAAACGCTGGCCAAAGCTGCCCGGCTCGGCATTCAGAACATAGGTTATATCGCCCTGCCGCCACAGGCTGATGGCCTTGGTCTTGTGGTTGGCAACCAGCACATAGCCCATTTTGGTGAACACGTCTTTCAGCACCTCGGGTTGCGGATGGGCGAATTCGACAAACTCGAACCCGTCGGTGCCGGCGGGGTTTTCTGCGGAAATTTCAGCCTTGGGGGCTTGGTGCGGGAAAGGGCCCATAGCGCGCTCCTGAATATGATGATGCTTTGGCGCGATTATACTGCATGATTGGCGCAATATGTGCGCGTTTATGGGTGTCGATTCCCAGATTTTTGCGATATACCCGCACAAAAGCCACAAGTTGCACGGAATTTCCGCATGACAGAATTGGATAGCACCGACCAGCGCCTGCTGATGTTTTTGCAGCAAAACGGTGCGGCCACCGCGCAGGAGCTTGGCGCGGCGCTGCATCTTTCGCCCAGTCAGGCCGGGCGGCGCCGACAGCGTTTGCAGGATGAGGGGCTGATTGCCGGCTATAGCGCGCGGGTCGATCCGGCGCGCGTTGGCCTTGGGGTCGAGGCGTTCATCTCGGTGCATATGGCGGGCCATGCGCCGCAGGTTGGCCGCGCCTTTGTCGCGCTGACCCGCCGCTGCCCCGAGATTGTGGCCGCCTGGACGATGACCGGCGAGGCCGATTACATGCTGCATGTGTTTTGCGCCGATCTTGGCGCGCTCAACCATCTTGTGCATCATGTGCTGCTTGCCGAACCCGGCGTCGCCCGCGTGCATAGCCAGATTGCAATGGATCGTGTGAAGGCCAATGCGCCACTGCCCGTTGGCCGGCAGACAGGCTAGGGCACGCTTTTGGGGTTGATCCTTCAAAGTTAAAGCTTACGTTGCCCAGCCTGAAAGGGAGCCATATGTCCACAATCGTTTCCATAAAAAATCTGTCCAAAACCTATGGCAACGGCCATACCGCGCTCGACAATGTCTCGCTTGACATCAAAAAGGGCGAGATTCTGGCGCTGCTCGGGCCAAATGGCGCGGGCAAGACCACGCTCATTTCCATCATCTGCGGGCTGGTCAAGGCCAGCCAGGGCACGGTTGAAGTGGGCGGCTATGACACCGTGCGCAACTTTCGCAAATGCCGCGAGCAAATCGCGCTGGTGCCCCAGGAATTGACGGTTGAATCCTACGAGCCGGTTGTGACGACCATGCGCTTTTCGCGCCGCCTGTTCGGCAAACCCGCCAACCCCGCCTTGCTAGAAGACATCCTGAAAAAGCTGAGCCTGAGCGACAAGCGCGATGCCCGTATCATGACGCTGTCAGGCGGCATGAAGCGCCGCGTGATGATCGCCAAGGCCCTGAGCCACGAGCCGACCGTGCTGTTTCTGGACGAGCCGACCGCCGGGGTTGATGTCGAACTGCGCAAGGATATGTGGAACATGGTGCGCGAATTGCGCGACAATGGCGTCACCGTCATCCTGACCACGCATTACATTGAAGAGGCCGAGGAAATGGCCGACCGGATTGGCGTGATCGACAAGGGCAGGCTGGTGCTTGTAGAGGAAAAAACCGAGCTGATGAAGCGGCTGGGCAAGAAAGAGCTGCATGTGGAACTGGCCGCCCCCGCGCCCAACCCGCTGCCCGAAAGCCTGACGGAATTTGCGCTGAGCCTGGATGAAAGCCGCCAGAACCTGACCTACAGCTATGATACGAATGCGCGGCGCACCGGCATTGCCCGCCTGCTGAGCGCGCTATCAGATTGCGGCATGGCGCTGCGCGACGTGGCCACGCGCCAAAGCAGCCTGGAAGAAATTTTCGTGGCTCTGGTCAAGGGAGAGCAGGCATGAACTATCGCGCGATCTGGGCCATTTACCATTTTGAAATGTCCCGCACCTTCCGCACGATGTGGCAAAGCATCGTCTCGCCCGTCGTTTCTACCTCGCTCTATTTCGTGGTGTTCGGCGCGGCGATCGGCAGCCGCATCCAGTCGGTTGAAGGGGTCAGCTACGGGGCGTTCATCGTGCCCGGGCTGATCATGCTGACCGTGCTGCAGCAAAGCGTGTCCAACGCGGCGTTCGGCATCTATTTCCCGAAATTCACCGGCACGATCTACGAGATTCTATCCGCCCCCGCCTCGTTTGTGGAAGTGCTGATCGGCTATGTCGGCGCGGCGGCGACCAAGGCGCTGCTGATCGGCATGATCATTCTGGCCACCGCCAATCTGTTCGTCGATTTCAGCATCGCGCATCCGTTCTGGATGCTGGGTTTTCTGGCGCTCACCTGCATATCCTTCGCGCTTCTTGGCTTTATCATCGGTATCTGGGCGGGGAATTTCGAGCAGCTCCAGCTTGTGCCGCTGCTGGTCATCACGCCCCTGGTGTTTCTGGGCGGGTCGTTCTACTCGGTCTCGATGCTGCCGGAAGCCTGGCAGGATGTCGCCCTGCTCAACCCGGTGCTGTATCTGGTCAGCGGCTTTCGCTGGGCGTTCTTTGAAGTGTCCGACATCAACCCGATGATCAGCTTTGGCATGGTCGCGTTGTTCATGGCCGCCTGCCTGGGCGTGATCGCCTGGATCTTCAAATCGGGTTACAAGCTCAAATCCTAGTGGCTTTGGGCCGTGCGCGGGCGGCCCGATGCCGCGGCGCTGAACAGCGCCTCGACAAATACCGAACGCCCTTCAACCTGCGAGCGGGTAATCTCCTCACTTGGTGAAATATGGATGCCCTCGGCCCCCGCCGCCTCGGCCCGCGAAGCCGCATCGGCGGCCACAAACGCGCGCGCATGGGCGGCGGCATCCGCCTCGCGGCCCATATCAAGCGGGCCTTCGGGAAGATGCAGCCGATATACACCATCGGCCGGGCTGGTCACCGTCAGGCTGGCGCGCATTGTCACCTGCCCCACGACCGCGCCAATCGCATTGGCCACGCCGCCATGTTCGGGCAGAACGCAATCGCAGCCCAGCAATGCGCCCACCGCCGGATAATAGGTTGCCGCAGAAGCGCCAAGCCCGACAAGCGGCAGGCCAAGCCCGACCGATATGCGCGCCGCCCCGACATGGCCGGGCTGGCCGGCCAGCACCAGGCTGTGGCGCGCCAGATCATCGGCATTGGCAAAGCCGTCCTCGGCCAAAGCCGCGGCCATCAGGCATTCGGCGGTCTGGCGGTGAAGCTGGTCAATCACCGCGCGCGCCACGCTTTCACCATCGGGTGCGAAGACCAGGCCGGCATTGGTTTTCTGGCGGGCAAACAGCGTGGCGGCCTTTTGCGCCGCCCCCGCATCCCAGCCCGATTGCAGGCCCAGCACATGGCTGGCATCGCTTGGGGTCAGCGCGCCGCGCTGCGCCAGACCGCGCGCGATCAGCTTGTGCATGGCGGGCATATCGGTGCGGGTTTTCACCATGCTGGCCAGCGTATGCAGCCCCGTGCCCAGCCGCGCCAGCAGGTCCGCCTCGCGCGCGCTCAGCCCGGATTCATTGCGCCCGATGCGGTTGACAGCGCGCACGAACTGCCCGTCAAATTCCGAAAGCCGCTCGCGCGCCACAGCCTCATTTAGCGCGCCATGCACGATGTCCGGGTATTCATGCGCCAAAAGGCTGACCGGCAGCACGCGCCGCGGGCCCAGCCGCAGCACCGAAGCCAGCCCCTCATGCACAAGCTGCACGGCGCTATCGCCCCCCAGCCCGCTGGTGCGCATGGCCACCGCCTCGACCATTGTGCGATGCCCGCCCACCAGCGCGCCATCCGGGTCGATCAGCGGCTGGCCGTCGCGCAAAATGGCAATATCGGTGGTCGTGCCGCCAATATCGGAAACGATGGCGTTTTCAGCCTGGGTCAGCCAGCGCGCGCCGACAATGCTGGCGGCCGGGCCGGAAAGAATGGTTTCAATCGGGCGGGCGCGGGCCACATCGGCGGCAATCAGCGCGCCATCGCCACGCACCACCATGCAGGGCGCGTCAATGCCATGCTGCGCCATCAGCCCTTCGGTGGCGGCAATCAGGTGTTCGATCATCGATACAAGCCGCGCATTCAGCATGGCGGTCAGCGCGCGTTTGGGGCCGTTCAGCCGGGCCGAAAGCTCGTGGCTGCAGGTGACAGGCTTGCCGGTCAGCTCGCGGATGATCTGCCGCGCGGCCAGCTCGTGCATGGGGTTGCGGGTGGCGAATTGCGCGGCCACGGCAAAAGCGCCAACATGGCTGTCAATGCGTTGCACAGCGGCGCGCAGCGCGTTTTCATCCAGCGGGGCCGCGGCGCCGCCGGCATGGTCATGGCCGCCGGGCACAAACAGCACAGGGTCATCGCCAATCACCTGATCAAGCCCCGCGCGGTTCATATCGGCCGGCGAAAACCCGATGGCGACCAGCGCCACGCGCCCGCCCTGCCCTTCTACCAGCGCATTGGTGGCCAGCGTGGTCGACATCGACACTAGCGCAATATCAGCCGCCGCAATGCCCGATTGCGCCAGCACTGCGGCTACCGCCCCGCCAATCCCGCGCGAAAGATCGTCCTTGGTGGTCAGCGATTTTGCGCTGGCCAGAATCTCGCGCTCATCCTTGATCAGCACGGCATCGGTATAGGTGCCGCCAGTGTCGATGCCCAAAAAAATGCTCATGCCCTGCCCCATATTTTCTGCAGGACATAACGCCGTGGCGCGCCCATGTCAGGCCCAATTACGACCATAAGCCCGGATTTTCCCGGCGCGGGGGGCGGCAAGAATGATCCGTTTGGCACTGCTTGACGTAACAGCATTACAGAAAGGACAGGAAGATATGATGCGACTGACGGGTCTGCTTACCGCCACCGTGCTGCCTGCACCCCCACTTATGGCCCATCAGCCGGTGCAGCCGGATGCCGGGCAAAGCTTTGCCCGTGCCGCACAACCACCAGACAGCCGCCCGAAAACCCGCACCGCCCCGGGCCCGACCCGGGGCCTCGCCCCTGCCCTGCCAAACCGACCTGGCGACACATTTGCCGCCCGCGGTCATTGCCCGCAGCTTGCGCATCATGCCCAGCATCAACCAGACCTTCTGGAACGAGGTGGATCGCAGTCCCGAAAGCCAGGGCTTCAGGGGTGTAATCAGCCGGTGCCACACCTATATCCGGTGCTGAATTGAATTATCAGGTGCAACATATGAATAAACTGGCTTTGATCACCGGCGCGTCTTCGGGCATCGGTGCCGAACTCGCCCGCGCCCATGCCGCACAGGGCGGTGGTCTCATCATGACCGCGCGCCGCAGCAGCGCGCTCGAGGCGTTGCGCGACGAGCTTGTGGCCGCGCATGACATTCCCGTGCATGTCATCGCCCAGGATCTTGGCGCCGCCGGTGGTGCGGATGCGCTTTATGATGCCGTGGCCAAGCTGGGGTTGAAACCCGATTATCTGATCAACAATGCAGGCTTTGGCGGGCATGGCGCGCATATCGCGCGCGATCTGGCCACCGAACAGGCAATGATCGATCTGAATGTGAAGGCGCTGGTCACACTCTGCCACCGTTTCGGGGCCGATATGGCGGCGCGCGGCGCGGGCAAAATTCTGAATGTCGGCTCGACCGCCGGCTATATGCCGGGGCCAACGCAGGCGGTGTATTTCGCCACCAAGGCCTTTGTGAACAGCTTTTCACAGGCGCTGGATTTCGAGCTGCGCCCCAAAGGCGTGACCGTATCGCTGCTGGCGCCCGGCGCGGTAAAGACCGAGTTCATGGATGTGGCGGGCATGGCGGATTCGCGTATGGCCAAGGGTGGCAAATCTGCCAAAAGCGTGGCGGAATTTGGCTATCGGCTCATGCAAAAGGGCAAGCCAGTGGGTGTGAATGAGCCGGGCCTGTCCTTTCTGCTCAACTGGGTCATGCCGCTGATGCCACGCCGCATGGCGATGCGCATGGTGCAAAAGATGATGGCCTGATGCCGCTTTTGGCACCGCTATCCCCTTCCCAGCGGCCAAAAGGCGGCGTATAGGGCGCAGGATGAGCCAGAATCCTCCCAGCCTTCGCCCCGATCTTGCCCCGCGCGCCCGCGTGGTTGAAGCCGCGCGCCCGCACCAGCCCCGCCCGAACCAACCCCGTATCGGCATGGTCAGCCTTGGCTGCCCGAAAGCCCTGGTGGATAGCGAGCGGATTCTGACGCGGCTGCGCGCCGAGGGCTATGCCATCTCGCCCGATTATGCCGGGGCCGAGGCGGTGATTGTGAACACTTGCGGCTTTCTCGACTCTGCAAAAGCCGAAAGCCTTGAAACGATTGGCGAGGCACTGGCCGCCAATGGCCGGGTCATCGTCACCGGCTGTCTGGGCGCCGAGCCTGACTATATTACCGGCGCGCACCCGTCGGTTCTGGCCGTCACCGGCCCGCACCAGTATGAGCAGGTGCTGGATGCGGTTCATGCCGCCGTGCCCCCCAGCCCCGACCCGTTTATCGACCTTCTGCCGGGCCAATCGGTGCATTTGACGCCGCGCCATTTCAGCTATCTGAAAATTTCCGAAGGCTGCAACCACAAGTGCAAATTCTGCATCATCCCCGATATGCGCGGCAAACTGGCCAGCCGCCCGGCCCATGCGATTTTGCGCGAGGCGGAAAAGCTGGTTGATAATGGCGTGAAGGAACTGCTGGTCATCAGCCAGGATACCAGCGCCTATGGCGTGGACATCAAACACGCCGAAGACCGTGGCCACCGTGCGCATATTACCGACCTTGCGCGCGATCTGGGCAGCCTTGGCGCCTGGGTGCGGCTGCATTATGTCTATCCATATCCGCATGTGCGCAACCTTATCCCGCTGATGGCCGAAGGGCTGGTGCTGCCCTATCTCGACATTCCGTTCCAGCACGCCCACCCAGAGGTTTTGCGCCGCATGGCGCGGCCCGCCGCGGCCGCCAAAACGCTGGATGAAATTGCCCTTTGGCGCGCCGATTGCCCCGATATTGCCCTGCGCAGCACGTTTATCGTTGGCTATCCGGGTGAGACCGAGGACGAGTTCCAGACATTGCTCGACTGGCTTGATGAGGCGCAGCTCGAACGGGTTGGCTGTTTTCAGTATGAAAACGTGGCCGGTGCGCGCTCAAACGCCCTGCCCGGCCATGTCGCGGACGAGGTGAAGCAGGAGCGCTGGAACCGCTTCATGGAAAAATCGCAAGAAATTTCCGCTGCCAGGCTGGCGCGCAAACTTGGCCAGGTGCTGGATGTGATCGTGGATGAAGTGGATAGTGAAGGTGCCACATGCCGCACCAAGGCCGATGCGCCGGAAATTGACGGCAACCTGTTCATTGATGACGGGTTTGAGGGGCTTGCCCCCGGCGACATCGTTCAGGTTATGGTGGATGAGGCCGGGGACTATGATTTATGGGGCAGCCTGCCCCGGTGATTTCAGCGCCTAAAAGTCGATATGTTCCTTGAACTGCCCCATAGAGCGGCCCCATTGCGCGATGATCAACTCGAACGTATCCATCTGGATGGGCGCATTGGCGACAAAGTAGAAGTCGAGCCAGGGGTCGAAATCCTCATCCAGATAGGCGCGCCCAACCAGCTTGGTCATGTTCCATTCATTCACCACGCCGGGCGTTGTGCCGTCGATCAGGTTGAACCCCACGCTGAGATTGATGGCGCGGCAATTGTTGAACGCATCGTCGCAGCTATAAAACCACATCCGGTAGCCCACGCCATTTGCGCTGCTTTCAATGAAGGGGCGGCCGTTGGACGAGCGATCCAGCGTCGCGCGATAACCAAGTTCCTGCAAGGCGGCAACCATGCCTTGCGGGTCGGCCGCAGTCACGTTTTCTGCAAAAACCGATGTGGCCAGCAGCGTGAATGCCGCGGCAAAATGGGGGATCTTTCTCATAATCTTTCCTCAATCTGTATCCAATAGATGAAAGCTAACAAGACAAAGCCATTGACGATAGTATTTTTGTAAATTGATTGCCCGCCATCCGCAGTTCTGCATCTGGCGGGCCGGACTTTATGGCGGTTACTGGTCGAGTTCTGCGCGGAACTCGCCCAGGGCGCGGTCCCATTCATTGACGAATTGCGCGAAGGTCAGCAGGGTCATGCCGCCGCCCGAAACCAGATACTGGTCAAGAAACGGGTCGCTTTCATCATCAAGATAGGCGCGGCCCATCAGCTTGCCTGCATTCCAGGCATTGACGAGCGCGATGTCGGCACCGTCCGGCAGGTCAAACCCGGCGCTGAAAATGGTTGCGATACAGCCACTGCCCCCGGAACAGCCATAAAACCAGATGGTATAGGGCCCGCTTTCACCCTCGGCTGAGATGAGCGGATCGCCTACCTGATCGGTGCCAAGCTCGGGATTCTGGCCAAGATTTGCCAGGGCTTCGACCATGCCTTCGGGATTGGTCGAGCTGATATTCTGCGCAAGAACAGGCGCGGCCAACCCCAGGAGGGCGGCACAGGAAAGGGCTAGTAGTCGCATGAAGACTCCGTTGGTTGATGATGCCAAAAGTGGTAGCGAGGCGGTGGTGCAAAGTAAACAAACTTGCCAGACCCACAGGCGCAGCCATTGCCCAAAGGCAGGTTCGCGCGCATGTTGGGGCCAGCGCGAAGGAGCCTGCGATGTTTACGATAGAAGATGAATTTTCGGTGACCAAAATCACGTTGGTCGATGATACCGACCTCGAAGACCAGGCCGATGTGGTGATCGAGATCGGCGCCGAATCTGTGGTGATCCGCCAGTTCAATATCGAGGCGAACCTGCCCGATGAAATTACCCTGACCCATGCACAGCTAGAAGATCTGAAAGCCGCGATCAACCTGCCTGCCGGTGCCTATACACGGGCGAAATAGGGGCGCGCCACGCATCTGTGGGCGCGCCCCGAAGCTTCAGGCGCCCTTCATCAGGCAGCCGCCTGCCAGCACGATATAGCCCGCCAGCATCAGCCACCCCGAATAGACCGTCACAAACGGGATAACCACGACATATGCGCCGATCAGCGCCAGAACGACGAGGATCAGCGAGATCAGAAAGATAATCTTGGTTGGTGCATTCAAGTTCATTTTATGCTCCTGAGTTGATCTATCGTGGCGCAAATCTACTGCATTTTTGTGATCTACACAACAAATTGTGGTTTTGTGATTTGCGGCTACAAGTTCGGCCGTTCAGACTATCGTTCCCTTGAAGGAGACATCATGCGCCAAGGTCTGATTGCAACGGTTGTGCTGCTGGCCCTGTTTCTGGGCCAGTTTACCGGCCTTTGGGTGCCGTTTCTGGCGCATCCCTTCTGGGCTTTGCAGGGTGCGCTTGTTGGCGGGCTGATTGGTGCCGCCGCCGGCATTGTGCTTGGCCAAGGCCGTGTTTGGGCGCTATGGGCGGGGCTTGTGCTGCTGGCGGCAACAGGCGCGATCACGCTTTATGGCAAGGCGGAGTTTGCCGCCAGCTATGCCGAGGACGCGGTGGCAGGCAAAATCTGGTATTTTGGATATTTCGCCACAATGGCGGCGCTGGCCTTCACCCTGTGCCGCCTGCTTATGGCGCTAAAACAGCCCGATCAGCACGATTAGCCAGACAATACCCGCCACAATGGCCGCAGCCATGACCCAGGCGCTGCCCAGATCCTTGGCGATGCGCGAAAGCTCGTGGCGTTCAGGGCCGATCCGGTCGATCGTTTTTTCGATGGCGGTATTGCCAAGCTCAGCCAGAAGCACGTTCAGCGAAAAGCCGATGACCAGCGCGCGTTCGGTTGCGTTTAGCGGCAGTATCAGCGCCGCAACCAGGCTTAAAAGATTGGCAAGGCACCACCAGCGAAAGGCGGCCTCGCTGCGCCAGATCGCGCCAAAACCCGCCAGTGAATTGTTCCACGCCATGCGAAGGCGGCGCGCTTCGTTGATGATGGTCTGCATTTGCCCCCCGTTTTGGCCGTATATTAACCGCCATCCGCCGGCGCGCCACTGTTTCTTGCGCCCGGCATTTTGTGCGCTGCAAAACCCGCCTTGACTTGGCTGGCCCGACGCGGTTGACATAGGCACTTGGCTGACCCCGGAGGATGTATGAAAAAGATCTATCCCAACGCCGCCGCCGCGCTGGAAGGCGTGGTGTTTGACGGCATGACAATTGCTGCAGGGGGCTTCGGGCTGTGTGGCATTCCCGAATTGCTGATCGCAGCCTTGCGCGACACCGGCACAAAAGGGCTGACCGTGGCCAGCAACAATGCCGGAGTAGACGGTTTTGGCCTTGGCCTGCTGCTGGAAACGCGGCAAGTGAAGAAGATGATCAGCTCGTATGTCGGCGAGAACGCCGAGTTCATGCGCCAGTATCTGAGCGGCGAGTTGGAGCTGGAGTTCAACCCGCAGGGCACCCTGGCCGAGCGGATGCGCGCCGGTGGTGCGGGCATTCCGGGGTTTTACACCAAAACCGGCGTTGGCACCGTTATTGCCGAGGGCAAGGAGCATAAGGATTTCAACGGCCAGACCTATATTCTGGAAACCGGCATCGTGGCCGATCTGGCGATTGTGAAAGCCTGGAAGGCCGACCCGTCGGGCAACCTTGTGTTTCGCAAAACCGCCCGCAACTTCAACCCGCCTGCCGCCACCTGTGGCAAGGTCTGCGTGGTCGAGGTTGAGGAGATCGTGCCGCTGGGCAGCCTCGAGCCCGACAGCATCCACCTGCCGGGCATCTATGTGCATCGGATCATTCAGGGCACGCATGAAAAACGTATTGAGCAGCGCACAGTGCGCCAGCGGGGGGCTTGAAGAATGGCTTGGGACCGGAACCAAATGGCGGCACGCGCCGCGCAAGAACTGCAAGACGGCTGGTATGTGAACCTTGGCATCGGCATTCCGACGCTGGTGTCCAACTACATTCCCGAGGGTATTGAAGTGACGCTGCAATCGGAAAACGGTATGCTGGGCATGGGGCCGTTTCCCTATGAAGGCGCGGAAGATGCCGACCTGATCAATGCGGGCAAGCAAACCATTACCGAGCTGCCGCAAACCAGCTTTTTTGATTCCGCGCAAAGCTTTGCGATGATCCGCGGTGGCAAGATTGCAATGGCCATTCTGGGCGCGATGGAAGTGGCTGAGAACGGCGACCTTGCGAACTGGATGATCCCCAAAAAGCTGGTCAAGGGCATGGGCGGCGCGATGGACCTTGTGGCCGGTGTGGGCCGGGTTGTTGTGATTATGGACCACACCTCCAAACACGGCGACAGCAAGCTGCTGAAGGAATGCACCCTGCCGCTGACCGGGCAAAAGGTTGTCGACCGGATCATCACCAATCTGGGTGTGTTCGACGTGGTCGAGGGTGGCTTGAAGCTGGTTGAAATGGCCGATGGCGTAAGCCGCGCCGATATCGATGCGGCGACCGAGGCGACGCTCGTCAATTAGCAGCGGGGGCGCTATGCCCGTTCGGGTTTCACGGCTGGCGATACTGCTGATTGTGGCCGTGGCCCTGGGCATGGTGGCGCTTGCGGTATTCGCAACCGACTGGGCGGCGCTGCTGGCCGCGCTTGGCAGCCTGCAATTCTGGCAGCTTGCCGTGCTTTTGGGCCTGTCAGCCGTCAACTACCTGCTGCGCGCTCTGCGCTGGCGGCTTTGCGTGCGCGCGCTTGGCCTGCAAACGCGGGCCTGGGGCGATATCCTCACCTATCTGGGCGGCTTTGGCCTGACGCTGACACCCGGGCGCCTGGGCGAGTTGGTGCGCCTGCGCTGGCTGGCGCGCGACAGCGGGGCGCCGCTGGCACGTGTCGCCCCGATGGGCCTGGTGGACCGCGCAAGCGACTTGCTGGCCGTGGCGCTTTTGCTGGCGCTGTCGGTCTCACTGGCCAGCGGGCTTAGCCGGGCGGCCCCTGTGGCACTTGTGGCCGCCCTTGTCGCCGTGCTGGCCACCCGCCCCCGCCTGCTGATGGCGCTGACCGGCTTTGGCTGGCGGATGACGGGCCGCGCGGGCGGCAAAATCGCCCGGGCTTTCGCCACCATCCGCCATGCGGCACGGCAGTTGCGGGTTTTTTCGGCCCCGGCCATCGCCCTGCCCGCCATTGCGCTTGGCCTCATCGGCTGGTTTGCCGAAGGCTATGCCTTTGCGCTGCTGCTAAGCTGGATGGGTGCGCCGATCGATCTGTGGCTGGCCATTGGCATATTCGTTTTTGCCATGCTTGGCGGCGGGGCCACCGGCCTGCCCGGCGGGCTTGGCGGGGCCGAGGCGGCACTGCTGGGGCTGCTTGGTTTGGCCGCTGTGCCGCTGGCCATTGCCCTGCCGGCAACGCTGATCATCCGCGCAACAACATTGTGGTTTGCGATTGTAATCGGCCTTGTGCTACTGCCATTTGCAGAACGGGCACAACGCCCGGAACCGAGGGCGTAAAACCGTGGCGTGGAAAGCAGCCGAACACACCGCCTGGGGCCGTGCCTTGCGCAGCCCATCGCGCATTGCCCGGCCTGAACGGCAATCGGTTCTGCATGATATCATGGCCAGCACCCCGGCTCCGGCCATAGGTGCTGCGCGCTCTTACGGCGATGCCGCGCTGAACGATGGTGGCCATCTGATTGATATGACACGGCTCGACCGGCTGCTGGAATTCAACGCCGAAACAGGCCGTGTGCGCGCCGAGGCTGGCGTGCGGCTGTCGGACTTGTTGCAGATTTTCGGCCCGCAAGGCTGGATGCCCGCCGTTCTGCCCGGCACGGCCTTTGTGACCGTCGGCGGCGCGATTGCCAGCGATGTGCATGGCAAGAACCACCACGAGCGTGGCAGCTTCGGGCAATATGTGGCGTCCATCGAATTGCTCGATGCCAATGGTCAGGTGCTGACCCTGTCAGAGGTTGAAAACCCCACCCTGTTTCGCGCCACAATCGGCGGGATGGGGCAGACGGGGGTTATTCTTTCGGCCGAGTTGCGGCTTATGCGCTGCCCCGGTGGCAAGGTGCGGCTGACCAGAACCCGCATTCCCGACCTTGAAGCCTTTCTGGATGCGTTCGAGACCAGCACCGCGCCCTATAGCGTGGGTTGGATTGATGCAACCGCGCGCGGCGCCAAATTCGGGCGCGGCGTGTTCGAGGAAGGCACGCTTGTCGAAGGGGCGTTTCGTGCCCCCAAAGCCCCGCGCAGATTGCCGTTCTATATGGGCGGGTTGCTGGTGTCGCGCCCGGTTGTGAAAACCTTTAACGCAGCCTATCTGCGCCGCGCTAGCCTGAAAGGGCGCAGCCGCATCCGCCCGGTGCAGGACATGCTGTTTCCGCTGGACGGTATCGCGCAGTGGAACAGGCTTTACGGGCGGCGCGGCTTTCACCAGTTCCAATGCGTGCTGCCGCAAACCACCGCCGAAATCACCCTGCCGCGCGTGCTGGAGGCGGTGGTGAATTCCGGCCAGGCCTCGCCGCTTTCGGTGCTGAAAAAGCTCGGCTCGGGGCGTGCGGGATATATGTCCTTTCCTATGGCGGGGGTCACGCTGGCGGTGGATATTCGTGCCGGGCGCGGGGCATTGCCCCTACTGCACAGGCTCAACACCCTGGTGGCCGAGGCGGGTGGCCGTGTCTATCTGGCCAAGGATAGCGCGCTGACACCCGATTTGCTGGCCGCCATGTATCCCGATCTTGACAGGTTCCGCGATGTGCTGGCCAAGGCCGACCCGAAGGGCGTGTTCCGCACTGATCTGGCGCGCCGGCTGAACCTGTGTGGAGATTTGCCATGAGCAGCGCATGGCTGATACTCGGGGCCAGTTCGGCAATGGCGCGGGCCTTTGCGCGGCTGGCCGCAGCCGAGGGCGCGCATGTTATTCTTGCCGGGCGCGATGGCGATGATCTGGCCCTACAGGCAAGTGATGCGCTGCTGCGCGGCGCGGCTTCAGCCCAACCGATGCAGTTTGATGCGCGTAAGCCTGAAGGCTTTGCGCCCCTGCTGAATGCGCTGTTCGCGCTGGATGCAACGCCCAGCATTGCGGTGTTCAGCGGCAGGATGGTCGATCAGGCAAAGCTGGAGGAAACCCCCGAAGCCCTGGCCGGCATGGTGGCCGACAATTTTACCGGCCCCGCGCAGCTATTGCTGATGGCCCTGCCTGATATGGAAGAAAAACCCGGTGGCGCGATTGTGGGTGTCAGCTCGGTTTCCGGTGATCGCGGGCGGCGCTCCAACTTCGGCTATGGCGCGCCCAAGGCCGGGTTCACGGCATTCCTGTCGGGCCTGCGCGCAAGGCTTTCGCGCGCCCGCGTTCATGTGCTGACAGTCAAGCCCGGCTTTGTTGATACGGCGATGACCTGGGGGCTGCCCGGCCTGTTCCTGGTGGCCAGCCCCGATGCAGCGGCCAGGCGCATGTGGCGCGCGGCGAAGAAGCGGCGCAACACGGTCTATGTGCCGGGCTTCTGGTGGCTGATCATGACGATCATCCGCCAAGTGCCGGAATTCATCTTCAAGAAGATGAAATTCTAGAACAGCCCGGCGGCGCTAAGCACCAGCACCGCCCCAAATAGCAGCAGTGCCACGCCCGGCGCATCGGTCAGTGCAAATACGATCGGGTCATGGTTCATGCGGCCCTGCCAGCCGCGCAAGATCATCCGCGCCAGCCAAATGGGGATGATCAGCGCCGCAAGCCGCAACAGCCAGGGGGCGATGTAAAGCGCGCTGGCAATGTTGGAAAAGGTATAAAGCCCGAAAATCACCGTCGCGGCGAGTGTGGCGGCTATGGCGATATTGCGCAGATCGGCGCGGTCTTCCGGCGCATAGCCGCGCCCGGCCAATGCTTTGCCGGGGGGTGCGCCCGCAAGTTCGGTCAGGCGTTTGACGCAGCCAAGCGCCAGAAACACCGGAAAAATGAAGTTCGCCAGCCAGCCCGACAAAACAAGCTGCCCCGCCAGGGTGCCCGCGACAACGCGCAAGGTATAAAGCGTGGCAAGCATGAACACATCGAGCCAGCGCAACCGTTTGAGCCTTAGCGAATAGGCCAGCGACAGCGCCATATAGAGCAGCACAAGCCCGAACATCCCCCAGCCAAGCCATGCCGCCACCAGCAATGACACCGCGCCAAGCGCGACGCTGAGCGCCATGCCATGCACGATTTTTGCAGCACCCGAAGCAAAGGGCCGAAAGCGTTTTTGCGCGTGCTGACGATCGGCCGACAGGTCGAGCAGGTCATTCACGATATAGATGCTCGAGGCCGCCGCGCAAAAACTTGCAACCCCAAGCAGAATCGCGCCAAAGGTTGCAAGGTCAAACTGGTGGGCGGCGAGCATCGGCAGAAACAGCAAAAGGTTCTTCACCCATTGGTGCGGGCGCATGGCGCGCAGCAGCGCCAAAGCAGATGGTGGCGCGCCGATGAAGGTGACATCCGGCAGGGCAAGCGCCTTGATCCTGCGGCGCAGTTTTTTGCCTGGCGCGACAACAATCGCCTGCCCCGCCGCCTGCCCCGCCGCCTGCCATACCGGAATATCGGCGCGCGAATCGCCCATATAGGCAAAGCCCCCGGCCCCAAACCGCGCCACGAGCGCCGCAGCCTTGGCGGCGCCGGTCAGGTTTGTGGTGCCATCCGAACCGAGATGAACGCCCGCAAGCCCAAGGCGCTGCGCGACCGCATCGACAATGCGCTGGTCCGCGCCGGATGCCAGCACAACCATGCGCCCGGCCTGCTGTGCCTGTGCGATCTGGTCCAGCACCTCTTGACGTAGGGGCAGGTTTTCAATGTCCGGCTGAACGCGCGCCGCAAGCGCAGATTTTAGCCGCGACGGGTTGGAAATATTGCGCAGCACGCACAAAAGGGTGAATACCGGCGCCTGCCCCAGCCCTGCCCAGAACGATTCGTAAAGCGAATCTGTCGCGAGCAATGTGCCATCAAGATCAACCACCAATGGCAGCGAAGACTCGGGTTGAGCTTGCATAAATCGATTCTCCGAAATCAGGCACCAATTGGAGCAAATGGGGCAAATCCGGCCCCAATTGAGGCATAACGAAATTTGGAAATGAAGGCAATCAGACGTTAAGGTATTGTTTACACTAATTTATTTTCTGCTACCTCAATCCGGCAAGAATCGGGCACTTGCCATTGTTTCGCCACATTTGGGGGTCAGAAATTGGCTATATCAATTGCGAGCCTGATCCGGCGTAGTGATTTTGACAAGCTTCGGGCACTTAGACCCGGTTCGAGTCAGGGGTGTGGATCAACGTTTGACATGCGATCGCCCATTCCGGGCAAGTAGTAACCACGTTTCGTATCCTTGGAGGGACTAAAATGAAACTTTTGAAAATGACCAAACTATTCGCCAAAGACGAAGACGGCGCCGTAACCGTTGACTGGGTTGTTCTGACCGCAGCCATCGTCGGTATCGCCATTGCTGTTGCAGCAACCATCGAAACCGGCCTGAACAACGCTGCTGTGGATATCGATGAAGCTCTAACCGGTGTTATCGCCGGCGCAGTTGCTACCTAATAATATTTGGCCGGTGCGTTCGCGCACCGGCCCGCTTTGCTCAACAGTCATGATTTTGCATTTTCCCATGCGCGTTGAGTTCAACTGAGTCGCCCACGCGATGTGAGGAGTCCTGAATGAACTTTCTGAAAAAATTCTCCCGCGATGACGCTGGCGCTGTGACCGTGGATTGGGTCGTGCTGACAGCCGTAATGGTGGTCATGGGCGTGGGTGTTATCGCCATCTTTGCGCCCGGCGCGAACAGTTCTGCAAACGAAGTCAGTGCTGCTATCACTGATTCCGTTTCTTCGCTCTTAAACTGAATTAATCGCTGCGGGCAACCGCCATTGCCATTGATTTTTCCGCGCCGATTTGCAACTAACCAGAAACTATTCCCCGATCATGGGGTCAGAGTTAGGGGCGATCTATGCGTTTGGTATTCATGCTGGTTTTGATTCTGGGCCTTGGCCTTGCCGGTTTTGCGGTGATGAAGGTCATGCAGCAGTTTCAGGGCTATCAGGCGCAAATCCAGCGCATGGAAAACGAGCGCGTTGCGCCGATTGAAACCGTTACCGTTATCATTGCGGCACGCGAAGTGCGATTTGGCCAACAGCTCACCCGCGCTGATGTGTCCGAAATTCAATGGCCCAAATCTTCCGCCCCCGCGAATGCATTCAATGACATGGCCGTCTTGTTTGGCCCCGAAGGCAGCGCGCCGCGCTCTGTCACCCGCGTTATGGAGCCGGGTGAGCCTATTCTTGTTTCCAAAGTCACCAATATCGGCGAGCCCGCCGACCTTCGCTCGACACTCGAAGACGGGATGCGCGCCTTCACCATCAACGTTGACGCGGTCAGCGGCGTGGGTGGCTTTCTGCAACCCGGCGACCGGGTTGACGTTTACTGGAGCGGCACCGGCGCGAATGGCGAAACCGTAACCCGGCTGATCGAGGAAGACCTTGTTCTGATCGCCATCGACCAAACCGCCGACCAGGATGTGAACCGCCCACAGCTTGCCCGCACGGCAACTTTGCAAGTTTCTCCGACGATTGTTGCAAAAATGGTACAGGCCCAGGCCACCGGCCGCTTGACCCTGTCGCTGCGCGGCCTTGAAGACAGCTCTATTGTTGGAACTTTTGAGGTAGATCGCAGCACTGTTGTGGGTGAAAGCGCCCCCGCGCCGATAGAAGAAATCATCTGCACACGTAAAATTCGGCGCGGTGTAGAGGTGGTTGAAGAGGTAATTCCCTGCGAAGAACCGGTGCGAAGCCAGTAAATCCGACATCAAGAGCGCCATCTAACACATTGATTCTTGAAATCAATCGCAACTTGGCGCATTCTGCCCGGGATATCGGACACCGAAGATCCGAACACAATTGCCGGAAACGGTTTTGAGAGGCAGGAAAGATATGCACGTCAACAGCCTATTTAAGGCGGGGCTGCTGGGATTCGCGATTGCGATCACAGGCGTCGCCACGGCATCGGCACAGACCGGTGTATTGTCAGTAATGCGTGGCTCAACGTCCGGCTCGATCACGGTTGCCGTGAATCGCGCTATCGTCGTTGAGAGCGAAGTTCCTTTCGCAGAAATTTCGGTTGCCAACCCGGCAATCGCCGACATCGCGTCATTGTCCGACCGCACGATCTATGTGTTGGGCAAGGCAGCGGGCTCTACAACGATGACATTGCTCGACCCGAACGGTCAGCTTATCGCCAATGTCGATCTGCGTGTTCAGCCCGATTTGACTGAATTCAAGGAACGCCTTGGCGAAATTCTGCCGGGCGAGCAGATCGAAGTGCGCACCGCCAATGACGGGATCGTGCTTTCGGGCCGCGTTTCGGGCGCACGCAAGGTTGCCCGCGCCCTGGAACTGGCCGAACGCTATGCGCCGGGCCGCGTGACCAACCTGATGATGGTTGGCGGAAGCCAGCAGGTAATGCTGCGGGTGCGATTCGCTGAAATGCGCCGCTCGGTTGCCAAAGAGCTTGGCTCTTTCCTTGGCGGTGACGCAGGGTTCGGTGGCGCCGCAGATACCGGCTCGTTCACGGCTGGCACCAATGGCGGTGGCGAGCTGAATGTCCAGCTGGGCTTTGGTGGTGTTGCCATCGATCTGATGATGCAGGCGCTGGAAACGCGCGGCGTTGTGCGCACCCTGGCAGAACCCAACCTGGTCGCCATATCCGGACAGGATGCAAACTTCCTTGCCGGTGGCGAATATCCAACCCCCGCAGCCGATGGCGCAATCGAATACCGCCCGTTTGGTGTTCAGTTGCTGTTCAAACCCACGGTGGTGGATGGCGACCTGATCAACCTTGAAATCGGCACGGTCGTATCGTCGCTTGATACATCGAACGCGCTGGTATTGAACGGTGACACCATTCTTGGCTTTTCAACCCGCAGTGCCAATACCACGGTTGAAATTCGCGATGGCCAAAGCTTCGCCATTGCCGGATTGTTGCAGGATGATTTCCGCGATGTGAACAATCAGGTGCCCTGGCTTGGTGATGTGCCGGTTCTTGGCGCGTTGTTCCGCAGCGCAGAATATCGCCGCGAACAAACCGAACTGGTGATCATCGTCACCGCGCATCTTGTGGTGCCGACCAGTGCTGAAGCCCTGGCATTGCCAACCGACCGTATGCGCATCCCAACCGAAGAGGAACTCTTCCTGTTTGGCCGGGTCGAAGGGCGTTCAACCACGTCGGGCAACGATGTGGGCGGATTGACCGGCACAACTGGCTACGTATTGGAGTAAGCACATGAAAACACTTGGTAAAATCATGACAGCATCCTCCGCTCTGCTTCTGGCTGGCTGCTTTCAGCCTGCAGGGTCGCTCAACAACCAGAACGCATTTGCAGGGGCAACCGCCAATAACATCATGGCGCAAAGCGTTACGCGCAACGGTGTTGAATATCTGCAAGCCATGTCGGCGCGGTTCCGCGCCGAGGTGCCAACGATGATCAACTTTGAGTTCAACTCGGCCGAACTTGACGAAGAGGCCCGCAATATTCTGCGCGCCCAGGCCGACTGGATCAAAGCCAACCCCATCGTGCGCTTCCGCGTTTACGGCCATACCGACCGTGTGGGCAGCAACAGCTACAATCAGGCGCTTGGCCTGCGGCGCGCCCGCGCTGCCGTGCGCTACCTGATCAGCATCGGTGTGCCGCGCAACCGGCTTGAGGCCTATACCTCGCTTGGAGAAACCCAGCCGCTGGTGAATACCGAGCTGCGCGAGCGGCTGAACCGCCGCACGGTGACCGATGTCACCGGCTTTGCCCCGGGCTTTGATGCCGCCGACTTTGATGGCAAGCGCGCCGTCATCGTCTATGGTGAATATGTGGGTGATACCGGCTCGGAAATCGTGACCGATACCAGCCTGTAACAACGGGTGCAGTCCTGCCGGATTTGAAGGCCACGTCAGGCAACTGCGTGGCCTTCGGTTTGCCCGGCTATTGCCCCGGCTGTTGCCCCGGCTGTTGCCCCGGCTGTTGCACAGCGCTTCACCGTCTATCCAGTTGTAGTATTGTCATATACTATGTTAATCCTTACGTTGTTAAATTGAGCATATGATTAAGTGTTTTAGGCTTTTCGCCGAATCCGGGCTCCTTTCCAGAATACGTCTGGGTTTGCCAACAAAACGGTGCGGCGACTGAAATTGGCAGAGGCGAAACAATGGCGCTGTTAAAGTTAAAAGAACGGAATATCGAGGCTTACTCGGTCGCACAGAACCCCGACAGCTTTGCAAAGCTAGGCTCGGATCTTGACGGTTTGTTCGGCGAAAACTGGGCAGAGATTACCTATGACAAGGCCGGGGAGGCTTTGGGCCGCGGCGAGCTTGAGGGTTCGGAAATTGTCATTGCCTGTGTCGAGCAGCGCGATGAAAGCAACCTGCGCCCGATTGAGGCCTATATCAAATCGGCCAAGCGCGCCCATTTGCCGGTAATCATCGTGGCGCGCGATGTCGGCCCGTCAATGCTGCACCACCTGCTGCAACTGGGCGCCGATGATTTTGCCCCCTACCCGCTTCCGCATAACGCCTTGGCCAATATTTTCGATCGTTTGCAGCAAAAGCGCGAACATATGATCACCAACAGCCCCAAACAGCGCAATCGCCACGGGCTGATCATGCCGGTTTACAGCCCGTCGGGCGGGGTTGGCAGCACAACCTTTGCGGCGAATCTGGCGTGGGAAATGTCGCAGCATACCCGCAAGACCGACCAGCGCGTTGCGCTGGTGGATTTCGACTTTCAATATGGCTCGGTCGCCACCCTGCTGGACCTGCCGCGCCGTGATGCCGTGTATGAACTGCTGACCGACCCGACCTCGATCAGCGCCGATACGCTGAGCCAGGCGATGACCTCGTTCAAATCGAGCATGGCCGTGATGAGCGCACCGCCCGAAGCGATGCCGCTTGATATTCTGCAACCCGAGGACATCCAGCGCATTCTTGGCCTGCTGCGCGAACGCTACGATTTTATCGTCGTCGACCTGCCGCGCGCGCTGACCGAATGGTCGGGCACGATTCTGACCGAGGCTGAAACATTCTTCTGCCTGCTGGAGCTTGACATGCGCTCGGCCCAGAACCTGATGCGCTATCTGCGCGCGCTGCGCGCCGAAGACCTGCCGGGCGAGAAAATCCAGTATGTGTTGAACCGTGCGCCGGGTATTACCAACCTGAACGGCAAAAGCCGCATTGCACGGTTTTCCGAAAGTCTGGGCATCGAGATCAAAATTCTTTTGCCCGACGGGGGCCGCGCAATTACGGTTGCCGCCGATCAGGGCGTGCCCCTGTCCGACGGTGCGGCCAAAAACCCGCTGCGCAAGGAAATTCGCAAGATCGCCACCACAATCGTTGACCTGGCGACCGAGGCGCGTGCCGCTATCGCCAATTAGGATGTAAGCCATGTTTCGACGGTTCAATCGCCCAGATAATTCGCCCGATGTCGCGGCACCGGAAAAGCTGCCGCCTCTGACGCTGGAACCGGAGGTGATTGTCAGCTCCAAGAAACATACGCCGCCCAAGCTTTCCGAAGAAGAGCGCGACCGGATGGAGCGTGAACGCAAGAAAGCCGAACGATTCATGAATATCCGCATGGATATTCACAAGCGCCTGCTTGAAACGCTCAACCTTGCCGCCATCGAAAAAGCATCCGACGCCGATTTGCGCCGCGAAATCGGGGCGATTGCCCGCGAAGGCGTGCAGGAAATGGGCGTGGTGCTGAACGGCGCCGAACAAAAGCAGCTTTTGCAAGACCTGATGGACGAGGTTACCGGCCTTGGCCCGCTTGAGCCCTTGCTGCAAGACCCGACCGTCAACGATATTCTGGTCAACGGCCCGCACCAGATTTTTGTCGAACGGTTTGGCAAGCTGGAACTGACCCAGACACGCTTCAAGGATGACCGGCATTTGCTGCGGGTGATCGACAAGATCGTATCGGCCGTTGGCCGCCGGGTTGACGAAAGCCACCCCTATGTCGACGCCCGCCTTGCCGATGGCTCGCGTTTCAACGCGATGGTGCCGCCCTGCGCGGTTGACGGCGCGCTGGTATCGATTCGTAAATTCTCCAAAGACAAGCTGTCGATTCCAGAACTCATCGAATTTGGCGCCTTCAACGAAAACATGGCCGCCTATCTGGAAGCCGCCGTGGCCTGCCGGCTGAATATCGTTGTTTCCGGCGGCACGGGCTCGGGTAAAACCACCACGCTCAACGCGCTTTCAAGCTATATCGACAATTCCGAACGCATCTGCACGATCGAGGATACGGCGGAACTTCAGCTTCAGCAAATTCACGTGGCCCGGATGGAAAGCCGCCCCCCCAACGTGGAAGGGCGCGGCGAGGTTGGCCAGCGCGACCTGTTGCGCAACGCGCTGCGTATGCGCCCGGACCGCATTATCGTGGGTGAGACGCGCGGCGACGAGGTGATCGACATGCTGCAGGCCATGAATACCGGCCATGACGGTTCGATGACCACAATCCACGCCAACTCGGCGCGCGACGGCCTTAGCCGTATGGAAAACATGATCGCCATGTCGGGCATCGAAATGCCGCTCAAGGCGATGCGCGCGCAAATTTCCAGTGCCGTGAACCTTGTGGTGCAGGTCAGCCGCCTGTCGGACGGGTCGCGCCGCATGGTCTCGATCACCGAGGTGACGGGGATGGAGGGCGAGATCATTTCGATGCAGGAAATCTTCAAGTTCCAGCGCGAAAGTGTCGATGAAAGCGGCAAGATCCACGGCAAGTTCACGGCAACCGGGTTGCGCACCGCCTTTGCAGAACGTTTCAAACAATGGGGCCACCCGCTGCCCAACCATATTTTCGCGGAAGCGCCCCGCCAACCCAAGGTAAGCTAGAATGAGTATTGAACCCCTCATTTATGCGCTGATCTTCATCGCAGTCTTTTTCCTGATCGAGGGGATTTACCTTGCCGCTTTCGGCAAATCGGTGCGGCTTGAAAGCCGTGTGAACCGCCGCTTGCAGCTGCTTGAAAAGGGCGAAACCCGCGAAACGGTCATGGAAACGCTGCGCAAAGAGCGTGAGCAGCACCGCGAAGGCCGCAATATTCCGCTGTTCACGCCGCTGGCCAAGCGCGCCGCGGCCGCCAATATCGCCTTCACGCCGGTTGCGCTGGTCGCGCTTGTGCTGCTGCTGACGGTTGTCACCTTCATCGGGCTGCATTTTTTCACCGGCGCGGGCATCACCACAAAAATTCCGGTGGCCATTGCTATGGGCTATGGCGCGGTTTTCGTCTGGCTCGGCTCGAAGGCCAAAAAGCGGCTGGCCCTGTTTGAAGAACAGCTTCCCGATGCGGTAGAGCTGATCGTGCGCTCGCTGCGTGTCGGCCATCCGTTTTCAAGCTCGATCAATATCGTCGCCCAGGAAATGGCCGACCCGCTTGGCTCTGAATTCGGCGCTGTGGCCGACGAGGCGAGCTTTGGCGCCGATATTTCCGAAGGGCTGGTGCGGCTGTCACAGCGGATAGATTTGCAGGATCTGCGCTTTCTGGCCGTGGCCGTGACCATTCAAAGCCAGTCAGGCGGCAACCTTGCTGAAATCCTCGACGGTTTGGCCAAGGTCATCCGCTCGCGCTTCAAGCTGTTTCGCCGCGTGAACGCCATTACCGCCGAGGCGAAGTGGTCGGGCTGGTTTCTGTCGATCTTCCCCGTCGTTGCGCTGGTCATGATCAATGTCATGCAGCCCGGATATTATGACGAGGTTGAAAAAACCGCCTATTTCCTGCCCGCCGCAGTTGTTGTTTTTGCGTTTCTCGTCGTAAATATTATTTTCATGCGGGCAATGGTCAACATCAAGGTCTGATCGGGTGAGCGCCATATCATATAGCTACGAGTTTATCATCGCGGCCCTTGGCCCGCTTGGCCCGCTTATGGTTGCCGGCGGGATTGGCCTGCTGCTGATCATCATTTCCATTCCCTTCGCCATGAAATCCGGCCCCAACCCGTTTGAACGGCTCGGGCGCGGCAGCCTTGGCTTTTCATCGGGGGATGGTGAGAAAACCGCGCTGAACCTGCGCTATAACAGCGGCAAGTTCGACCTGTCGCGCTTTGACCAGTATCTGACCCCGCAAGACCAGAAAGAGTTTTCCGCCGTTCGCCTCAAGCTCATCCAGGCGGGCTATCGCTCCAAATCGGCGGTCAGCAATTTTGCCTTTGCGCGCATGGCCGGCGGGCTGACGCTTATCTTGCTTGGCGTGCTGCTGATGCTGTTGCGCGGCAAGGATTTTTCCGCCGCAACGGCTGCGTTTTACATCATATTCCCCGGTGTCATCGGCTATTACGGCCCAACCTATTGGGTGGAACGCCGCCGCCAGTCGCGCCAGGAAATGGTCACCAACGGCTTTCCCGATGCGCTTGACATGATGCTGATCTGCGTCGAGGCCGGCCAGTCGCTCGACCAGGCCATTTTGCGCGTTGCCAAGGAAATCAAGAATTCCAACGAAGCCTTGGCCGAGGAATTCGAGATCGTCGCCAATGAAATTCGCGCCGGTAAAGAGCGCGTCGTGGTGCTGCGCGATATGGCCGAACGCTGCGGCGTGAACGATATTTCCGCCTTTGTCACCGTGCTTGTGCAATCGGCAACCTTCGGCACCTCGATTTCCGATGCTTTGCGCGTTTATGCCGCTGAGATGCGCGACAAGCGCGTGATGCGCGCCGAGGAAAAGGCCAACGTTTTGCCCACGAAGCTGACGCTTGGCACCATGCTGTTCACCGTGCCGCCGCTGCTGATCATTCTTGTCGGCCCGTCGATCCTCGACATCTATATCAACCTGCTTGGGGGCGGTGTGTGATATTGCGCAAAGGCGTTGCGCTTTTGGCTTTGGCGGGGTCGCTTGCCGCCTGTATGCCGGATGGGCGTATTGCCACCGAACGCCGCGGCCCACCGCCGCCACCCGGCACCGTGCGCATAACCGAAGCCGTTGACGGCTTGCAGGTCGGCCATAACATGATGGCGGCCGGTGAATACCAACTCGCGCTCGACGCCTATGTGCGCGGAATCGAGGAACACGGGCTGAACGCCGATGTGCTGAGCGCCATCGGCTCTGCCAATCTGCGGCTGGGGCGGCTGAACCAGGCGGTGCGCTATCTGGAACGCGCCGTGGAGCTGGACGAAGACTTCGCCGCCGCATGGAATAATCTTGGCGTGATCTATATTGCGCAAAACGAAATTCCCAAGGCGCGCGGCGCGTTTGAGCGGGCTTTCGCGCTTGATAACGGCGATTCCGATGAAATTCGGCAAAATCTGGTGCTGGCATTGAGTCTGTTGGGTGACACTTCGCAAGAAACCGCCGAGGATGTGCAATTCCGTCTGGTCCGGCGCGGGGCGGGGCGTTACCTATTGCTTGGGCAATAAAAACAAGATTTGGGGCGTTGATATGGGCAAGATTCACCACCTTCCGCTTTTCGCCGTGCTGCTGCTTTCGGCATGTGGTGCCGCGCGCGAGGGTATGGACAATTCTGCGGAACTCGCCTCGATCGAGGCGATTGACGATGCAACCGTTGCCGACATCATGCTCAACGCGGGCGACGCGCAGCAGGCCATAGCATTTTTCCGCGGCAAACTGGCTGACGAGCCCAACCGCGTGGATTACAAGCGCGGCTTGGCGCAATCCTATATCCGTGCCCGCCAATATGCCGATGCCGTGCTGATTTACGAACAGATGGATGCCGCCGGCCAAGCCAATAATGATGATCTGATGGCCCTGGCCGACGCCTATTTGCGCAATGGCGGCTGGGACGAGGCGCGCGCCACGCTGGCCAAGGTGCCCCCCACGCTTGAAACCTATGACCGGTATCGCCTGGAGGCGCTTCTGGCCGACAACAATCAGGAATGGGACCGGGCCGACAGTTTTTATGAAACCGCCCGCGGGCTGACCACAACCCCGGCCAGCATTCTGAACAACTGGGGGTTTTCCAAACGCGTGCGCGGCGAATATGAAGCCGCCGAGCGCCTGTTCCGCCAGGCTTTGTCTTATGACAGCGACCTGTTCACCGCCAAAACCAACCTTGCCGTTGTGCGCGCGCTTCAGGGCAATTACCGGCTGCCCATCATCCCGATGACAGATGTCGAAAAGGCCGTGCTGCTTTATGAGGTGGCGCGCATTGCCGCCAACCGTGGCGATCGTGATATCGCGCGCGGGATGCTGGAACAGGCGATTGACACGCATCCGCAGTTTTTTGATGCCGCGGTGCAGGCGCTGGCCACACTCAACTCGGCAGGCCCGAACGAGTAATGGTGTATTGGGCGCTGATACTGCTGGTGCTGACGCTGCCGGTCTCGCTGGTGATCGTCTATTACGATGTGCGCTATATGCGCATTCCCAACCGGCTTGTGCTGGCGACCGCGCTTATCTTTGTGGTGACAGGTCCGTTCCTGTTCGAGTTTCAAGACTATGTCATCCGTGGCTCGCTGGGGCTGTTCATGCTCCTTTTGGGGTTCTTGCTGCATCTGACGGGCCGCGTGCCGGGCGGCGATATCAAATATACCGCCGCACTTCTGCCCTATATCGCCATTCCGCATTTGCTGGATTTTCTGTTCATCCTTGCCCTGATGGGCATTTTGGGGGTGCTGTTGCATCGCGGTGTCAAGTGGCTGGGGCTGGCCCCCGCCGACTGGGTGTCATGGCAGCGCCCGGGCGCCTATCCCTACGGGCTGTCGCTGGCGCTGGCGCTGATCTTCTACCTGGTCCGCACGGCTTTTATTGCGGCCGGTTGACCGCGAACAGAAACATTTGCGGCGTTTCCTCGACAAGCTCAAGCTGCACATCGCTCGCCTCCAGCGCATCCATCGCCTTGTCGCGCGCATCGGCGTTCATCGGGCATTTGGGGATGACGACGAAATCCATATCCGCAAAGCCGCTATCGCCACCATAATACCACGGGGCACCACCCTTTAGCCGACGCTGATCGCTGATAAGCGGCATGATATTGACCAGATCGGCCAGGAATATTCCGGCGCCAGCGGCTTCCGGTCTCCGGGCGATCTGCTGAGCATAGGCAACCGCAAGGCGCACCAAGCCATCGTAAACCCGGCAGTTGGGAATTTCGGCGCCCAGAAACACCCTTTCTGGCGTGTCGCCCTCCAACCCGAGCGCGGGCATGATGACGTCGGCTGAGTTCAGCCGATCCTTGACAAGCCAGATATCGGAAATCGGCCCCGCATCGACAATCCGCCCAAACCTTTCCCATTCGGCAAAAACGCCGCGCGGCAGGGACACGGTCAGGGTTGTCATTGTCGGCGCCAGCGCGACGAAAGCGATTGTTGCGATGATGACACCCTGCTCGCGCGCGCGGCTGACAACGCGCAGTTTGGCAACCACGACAAGCCCGACCAGAAAAAGCCATTTCGGATCGTTTCCCCAGTTTTGCCATGTGGTAAACGCAAAAGCAGGCAGCAAAAGAAGCAGGAACAGGCCCATCTGTTCCTGCCCTGTTTTGCGAAGCCAGATAATCGCCGCCACGATCGACGCCGTGCCCGCCAGAAAGCGTGGCGCGCTGAAAACAGCCAGCAGGTTTTCGCCGGGCTGGCTGCGCTGTGAGTTGAAGGCAACCTGGAAAAGATCCTGCGCATATGACACCCAGAATGCGGGGCCAAACGCCAGCGTTGTTGCAATCAATACAATTCCACCGACAAGCGATGCGATGCCCGCAACCCGATAGCGCCTTTGAACAACAAGCATAATGGCAATCGGCGGGGCAAAGGCTATGAAGAATGTCATCTTGGTCAGCGCAAGCAGGGAAAGCCCGATGCCTGTCAGCAGCCCCAGTTTATAAGGTTTTTCCCCCTCCGGTGCCCGCCACAGGATTGCAACAAGCAAAATGAAGACAACCGCCCAGGACCAGCGATTGTAATACATCGATAGCGATGTGGATACCGAACCGCCCCCATAGGTAAGGGCCGAAACAAGAATCAGCATTGACGCGCCAAAGAAGAACCGCATCTTGCCTTCCATCCGGGTTTGCCCCACCCACCACAGAACGGGTGTGATGAGCATTGCGACCAGCAGGTTGGACAGAAGCGCCGCTTTTCCGCCCGCAAAGCCAAGCGACAAGAACAATGCCATCGGTGCAATCGACAAAATGCCAAGCGGTGTCATGAAATCCAGATGCGGAATCTCGCCGGCCTGAAGCCGCAAGCCTGCATCAATCATGTGAAACAGGTCACCCTCATGCTGCTCGATGGCCACCCGCGTTGGCAAGCCCATTGCAATGCCGACGATGGCCAGCACCACCAATAGAAACAGGGCGAAACGCATAAACTCTACCTCAATTCAGACCAGATCCAGCACTGCGACCAGAAATGGCCTGCAAACTTTTGAGAAATATGCAAAAATGCGCAGCAGATTGCACGTGGTAAGTTGCGCAATACGCGTTGCGCGCTAAAATCGCGCCAAAACCAGGGGTGAAAACACCATGAATATTCCCGCAAAAGCCATTGGCGCCCCCGAAGCGCCGCGCACGACCGCGCAGCTGGGCATCAGCCCCACGCTTCAGCGCGAAATTCTGATCAAGACCATGTTTCGCCGCAGCCTTGACAGCGTGACCGAAATTGCCGCCGCACTTTCGGTGACTGTGCCCATTGCGCAAGACCTGATTGACCGCGCGCGCGAGCAAAAGCTGATCGAAACGCTGGGCGCATCGCGGCTGGATGAAACCAAGGAATTGCGCTTTCAGCTTACCGATGCGGGCCGCCGCCTGGCGCAGGATGCCTTGGCGCAGTCGGAATATTACGGCGCGATGCCCGTGCCGCTGCTCGACTATGAAAAGCAGGTGCGCCGCCAGTCCATCCGCAACGCCGCCGTGTCGCGCGAAGACCTGGCCTCGAGCTTTTCCAACCTCATCATCGCCGATGAGATGTTCGAACAGCTTGGGCCCGCGGTGAATGCCAGCCGCTCTATCCTGATGTATGGGCCGCCGGGCAACGGTAAATCCTCGCTTGCCAACGCGATTTGCGCCGCCTATCACGACGCGGTCTATGTGCCGCATTTCCTTGAATATGGCGGCAATGTCATCGCGGTGTTCGACCCGCTCATCCACCGCGAAATCAAGAAGAGCGATGAGGAAGGCGCCAGTTTGCGGCTTGCCTCGGCCAGCCATGACCCGCGCTATGTTCTGTGCTATCGCCCGACGGTTATCACCGGTGGCGAGCTTACGCTTGATATGCTCGATCTGTCCTACAACCCGGTCAGCCGCACCTATCAGGCGCCCTTGCAGCTGAAATCGGCGGGTGGGGTGTTTATTGTGGACGACCTTGGCCGACAGGTCGCCAGCCCGCAGGCGCTGGTCAACCGCTGGATCGTGCCAATGGAGCATGGCTATGATATTCTGACCCTGCAATCGGGGCAGAAATTTACCGTGCCGTTTGACACAAAGGTCGTGTTTTCCACCAACTTTCCACCCAGCAAGATTTTCGACAAAGCGGCGCTGCGGCGTATTTACTACAAAATCTATGTCGGCAATCCGGGGCGCGAAGTGTTTGTGCGCATCTTCGTTTCCACCGCCAAACGCTATCCGATCGAGTTCAGCGAAGAGGTGCTGATGTATCTGCTCACCAAGAAATACCCGACGGTGGACAATGAATATGCGGCCTTCCACGCGCCCTTCCTGATTGAACAGATGATCGCGGCCTGCGCCTATCATGGCGAGCCGGCGCGCATGTCTATCCCGCTGGTCGATGCAGCCTGGGAGCATTTGTTCATCCGCGAAGGGGAATAGGGCGCTGCTGCCCCCGGCCTTTGCCGCCTGGTTTGCCGCGCGCGGCTGGCAGGCGCACCCGCATCAGCTGGCGTTGCTTGCCGCCGATGACGCGGCGCTGCTGCTGATTGCGCCCACGGGGGGTGGCAAAACCCTGGCCGGGTTTCTGCCCACGCTGGTCGATCTGGCCGCCGCCCCGCATGAAGGGCTGCACACGCTCTATATCTCGCCGCTCAAGGCGCTGGCGGCTGATATTGCCCGCAATCTGGCGCGGCCCGTGGCCGATCTGGCGCTGAATATCCGCATTGAAGACCGCACGGGCGATACAAAGGCCAGCACGCGCGCGCGCCAGCGGGTTGACCCGCCGCATATTTTGCTGACCACGCCGGAATCGCTTGCGCTGCTGCTCTCCTATCCCGAAGCGCCACAGATTTTTGCCGGGCTGAAGCGCATTGTGGTGGATGAAATTCACGCCCTGGCCGAAAGCAAGCGCGGCGACCAGCTCATGCTTGGCCTGTCGCGCCTGACCAGGCTGGCCCCTTCGGCGCGGCGCGTGGGGCTTTCGGCCACGGTGGAAGACCCCGCAGCTTTGGCCGATTTTCTGGCTGGCCCCAGGCCTGCCCGCGTGGTTGTGGCCCCGCCCGGCCCCGACCCGGATATCGGGTTTCTGACAACGCTTACGCCGCCCCCCTGGGCGGGCGGTGGTGGCCGCTGGGCGGCAGCGGAAATTCTGGAACAGGTGAAGGCGGCGCGCACGACGCTTATCTTCGTCAATACCCGCGCGCTGGCCGAGCTTTTCTATCAGGCGATATGGGCCGAAAACACTGAAAACCTGCCGATTGCCCTGCATCATGGCAGCCTGTCGCGCGAGGCGCGCAGCCGGGTGGAAGCTGCTATGGCTGCGGGCGCCCTGCGCGCCATTGTCTGCACGGGCAGCCTTGATCTGGGCATCGACTGGGGCGATGTCGATCTGGTCATCCAGATCGGCGCGCCGAAAAACGTCAAGCGGCTTGTGCAGCGGATTGGCCGCGCCAACCACCGTTACAACGCGCCCTCGCGCGCGCTGCTCGTGCCTGCCAACCGTTTCGAGGTGCTAGAATGCCAGGCCGCGCTGGAGGCAGTGACCGCGCATGATCTGGACGGCACGCCGCGCGGCCCCGGCCCGCTGGATGTGCTGTGTCAGCATATTCTGCTGACCGCCTGCGCCAGCCCGTTTGACGCCAGCGCACTGTTTGCCGAGGTCAAAACCGCTGGCCCCTATCGTGCCCTCAGCCGCGCGGCCTTTGATGACTGTCTGGAATTTGCGGCCACCGGCGGCTATGCCCTGCGCGCCTATGATCGCTGGCAAAGGCTGGTCGAGGTTGATGGCCTCTGGCAGTTGCGTGACCCCCGCAACACCCGCGCTTTGCGCATGAATATCGGCACGATCGTCGATGTCGAAACGCTGAAGGTGCGCCTGCGCGGGCGCGGTGGCGGGCATCTTGGTGAGGTCGAGGAAAGCTTTGCCGCCTCGCTTGCCACCGGCGATACCTTCCTGATGGGTGGCGAGATCGTCTGCTTTGAAGGCCTGCGCGATATGGCGGTCGAGGTCAGCCGCCGCGCCAGCCGCAAGCCGCGCATTGCGGTGTTTTCGGGCAGCAAATTCTCTACCTCGACCCTGCTCAACAAGCGCGTGCAGCGCATAATTGATGACCGCGGCGCATGGGCTGCCCTGCCCGCCCATACCGCGCATTGGCTGCACCAGCAGGGCGAAATTTCACAACTCCCGCGCCCCGGGCGGCTGCTGGCGGAAAGTTTTGCCCGCAACACGCACGAATTTCTGTGCCTTTATGCCTTTGCAGGCCGCGCCGCGCACCAAACCCTTGGCCTGCTCGTGACCAAACAGATGGAGGTGGCGGGGCTGGAGCCACTTGGCTTTGTCGCCAATGACTATGCCCTGCTCATCTGGGGTTTGCAGCCGGTGGAAGATGTCGCCGCCCTGCTCAAGATAGACGGGCTGCGCGACGGGTTGGAGCGTTGGCTGGGCGATAATGCCGTGATGAAGCGCAGCTTTCGCAACATTGCCACCATCGCCGGGCTGATCGAGCGCAATATGATCGGCCAGCGCAAATCGGGCAAGCAGGCAACGTTTTCCTCGGACATCCTCTATGACACGTTGCGCAGATATGACCCCGACCATCTGCTGTTGCGCATTACCCGCGATCAGGCCATGCACGGCCTGGTGGAGTTCGAGCGGATCGAGGCGGTGCTTGCGGAAATCGACGGGCAGATCGACCATATCCGCGCACCGCATGTGACCCCGCTGGCCGCCCCCTTGCTGCTGGAATATGGCAAAGTGCCCATTCGTGGTGCCGGGGCCGAGCGGCTGGTCGTTGCCGAAGCCGCGCGGCTGATGGCCGAAGCGGGGCTTGAATAATGCGTGCAATTGGCGAGATTGGGGTGATGGACGGGTATCGCTTTCAGCTTCATGGGCAGGATTTGCTGGCGCTTGCCAGCGGCGGGCTTTACTGGCCCGCCCAGAATATGCTGGTGGTATCTGACCTGCATCTGGGTAAATCCGAGCGTATCGCGCGGCGCGGTGGCAGCCTTCTGCCCCCGTTTGAAGTGCTTGAAACCCTGTCGCGGCTCACCGACCTTGTCGACGCGCTGGAACCGCGCGAGGTCATTTGCCTTGGCGACAGTTTTGATGATCTTGCCGCGGTCGAGGCGCTGGAAGAGCCGGATTTTGCCCAACTCAAACGCCTTGCGGCGGGGCGCATCTGGACATGGATCGAGGGCAACCATGATGCCGGCCCGCTGTCGGTGCCCGGCAGCCATGTGGCCGAACGCCGGGTGCAGAACCTGACCTTTCGTCATATCGCGCAGCCCGGTGCCGTAGCCGAGGTTTCGGGCCATTACCACCCCAAGCAGCGCGTGGCGGGCGGGCGCGCGCGACCCTGCTTTTTGCTTGATCGCCAGCGCATCATCCTGCCCGCCTTTGGCACCTATACCGGCGGGCTGATGGTGCGTGATGCGGCGTTCGATCCGCTTTTTGCCAATGATGCCCGCGCCGTGCTGACCGGCGCGCGCGCCATTGTCTGCCCACGTTAGCGCATTTCCAGCCCCAGCGCGCGGATTGCCGCCTGATTGGCGCGCGACACGGGCACATCCTCGCCCTCGACCAGCAGCCACAGCCTGCCATTGTCGCGCCGCAACCCGCGCATGGCGCGGCGGGCAACCCAGTGGCTGCGATGCACCTGCATCCCGTCGGCGGCGGCCAACTCGGCCACGGCATCACCCATACGCATCAGGATCATTGCCCGCCCCGCTGTTGTGACGACCAAAAGGTAATGGTCTTGCGATTCGATGCGCAGAAGCGGGCCGCGCTGCGATGGCGGCAGGCGCTTGAGAAAGGCGGCCTCGGGGTTTTCGGCTTTCACCGCTGCCGCTGGTGGCCTGAAGAGGCGGAGCCCAGAAAATGCCAGCGCCTCGACCCCCGCCACCAGTCCGGCCAGCAGCAGCCAGCCCCGCCAGAAGGGCCAACCGGAAAAGACCAGCAGGTTGAGCAGGTTGATCAGCCCGCTTAGCACAAGCCCGTAAAGCAGCCCGAAGGCCAAGAGCCGATGCAAAGATTTGCGCATCCAGCGCCCAGGCTGCGCGCGGCGCACCAGTTCAGACAGCAGGATAGAGCCGCCCGCAACCAGCGCCCAATAGGACAAGCGCCCCCAAAGCCCCAGCGCATCATAGGTGCCGAACGGCCCTGTGAGCGCGGCGCCGACGCTCACCAAAGCCCAGATGGCCAGCATGGTTTTGGCGCGCGGCGTCAGCATTTCACGCATCGTGAAGCGGATCATCTGCATCTGGCGAAAAATTCAGGGTGTTTCATGCAGGCCAACTTGGGGCGGATGCGGCGGTTTGGCAAGCCAATGGCGCATGATCACACAAGGAGCCGACATGACCCTGTCACCATTGCTCACCGCCAGCCCCGCCATCCAGTTGCATATTCTGGGGGTGCTTGTTGCCATGATTGCAACGGTGCTGATTTTTACCCGCGCGCGCGGCACCCGCCAGCACAGGTTATTTGGCTGGCTCTGGGTGGCGGGCATGGCAACGGCAGCCGGTTCAAGCTTTTTCATTCGGTCGATGAATGGCGGCATGGGGTTCAGCCCGATCCACCTGATCTCGGCCTATGTGCTGGTCAGCCTTGTTTTCGGCATTCGCGCCATCCGCAGCAAGCGCAACATCCGCGCCCATCGCAGCGCCATGCTGGGCATGACGATCGGCGGGCTTGGCGTGGCCGGCCTGCTGTCATTCCTGCCGGGGCGGATGATGCAGGCCGTTGTTTCGGGCTTCTAGGCGGTCAGCCCCTCGGGCTCGGCCAGGCCATTGGCGCGGCAGGTGGCGGTAAGCGTGTTGGCCAGCAGGCAGGCAATGGTCATCGGGCCAACGCCGCCGGGCACGGGGGTAATGGCACCGGCCACGGCGGCGGCGCTTGCAAAATCCACATCGCCCACAAGCTTGGTTTTGCCATCGCGCTCGATGCGGTTGATGCCGACGTCAATCACCGTGGCACCCGGTTTTACATAATCGCCGGTAATCATTTCCGGGCGGCCCACGGCGGCGACCAGAATATCGGCGCCACGGCAGAGAGCGGCCAAATCCTTTGTGCGCGAATGCGCGATTGTGACGGTGCAGCTATCTTTCAGCAGCAGGTTCGCCATGGGCTTGCCCACAATGTTGGAGCGGCCAACCACCACGGCATTCAGCCCCGACAGGCTTGCGTGATGCGCGCGCAGCATCATCAAACAGCCCAGCGGCGTGCAGGGCACCATGCTTTTCTGCCCCGTGCCCAGCAGGCCGACATTGGAAATATGAAAGCCGTCAACATCCTTTGCCGGGTCAATCGTGTTGATGACGAGGTCTTCGTTGATATGGCCCGGCAGCGGCAGTTGCACCAGAATGCCATGCACGGCCGCATCGGCGTTGAGCCTGGCGATCAGCGCCAGCAAATCGGCCTCTGATGTGGTCGCCTCAAGCTTATGCTCGTAGGAGTTCATGCCGCATTCAACGGTTTGCTTGCCTTTGGAGCGCACATAAACCTGGCTTGCCGGGTCTTCACCGACCAGCACAACCGCCAGCCCCGGCACAAGCCCGTGATCAGCCTTGAGCCGCGCCACCTGCGTGGCGACCTTTTCGCGCACCTTTGCCGCAAACGCCTTGCCGTCGATGATTTCTGCCGCCATGTTCCGTTCTCCTCATGCGATAGTTCAGTCAGCTTTTGCGCCCAAAACCGTCTCTTCGCGCGTGATCGACCAGTCGATGATCACCCGCCAAAGCTGTTCGGCCAGCGCCGCATCGTAACCCAGATCCTGGGCGTGGCGGCGCACATTGGCCACCACCTCTTCCACCCGGTCATCAATCCGGGCGGGCAGCCCTTGGGCGGTTTTCAGCGTGATCGCGCGGTCGATATACCCCGCGCGTTGCGCCAGTTTCGCGACCAGTTCACGATCCAGCGCATCGATCGCGGCGCGAAGTTCGGGCATGGTCTGGCAGTTTTCGGGGCGCATGGCGGTATCCTTCGGGTGGCGGTGCGCATTGTCTATCGCGCAGCGCCGCCACCCTCAACCCGCTTAGAACAACCCGTCGATCTGCCCATCGGCGTTGATGCCGATCGTTTCCGCCGCCGGGCGGCGTGGCAGGCCGGGCATGGTCATGATTTCGCCGCAGATCACCACGATGAAACCCGCACCCGCCGAAAGCCGCACCTCGCGCACCGGCAGGCTATGGCCGGTTGGCGCACCGCGGCGGTTGGGGTCGGTGGTAAAGGAATACTGGGTTTTCGCCATGCAGACCGGCAGGTTGCCATAGCCCGCATCCTCCCACAGGCGCAGCTGGTCGCGGATGGATTTATCGGCCAGAACCTCGTCGGCGCGGTAAATGCGCTTGGCGATGGTTTCGATCTTTTCAAACAGCGGCATTGCATCGGGGTAAAGCGGGGCGAACTGGCTTTTGCCGCTTTCGGCAATTTCCGCCACGCGGGTTGCCATTTCCTTTATACCGGCCGAGCCCTGCGCCCAGTGCTTGCACAGGATCGCCTCCGAGCCCTGCCCCTCGACATAGGCTTTCACCGCCGCCACTTCGGCATCGGTATCGGTCACGAAATGGTTGATGCCGACAACGACGGGCACGCCAAAGCTTTTGAGGTTTTCGATATGGCGGCCAAGATTGGCGCAGCCTTTTTTCACGGCCTCGACATTCTCGGCGCCAAGGTCGTCTTTCTTCACGCCGCCATTCATTTTCATGGCGCGCACGGTGGCGACCAGCACCACACAATCGGGGGCAAGCCCGGCCTTGCGGCATTTGATATTCATGAATTTCTCGGCGCCAAGATCGGCCCCGAAACCGGCTTCCGTCACCACATAATCGGCCAGTTTCAGCGCGGTTGTGGTGGCAATGACCGAGTTGCAGCCATGCGCGATATTGGCGAACGGGCCGCCATGCACAAAGGCGGGGTTGTTTTCGAGCGTCTGCACAAGGTTCGGTTGCATGGCCTGCTGGAGCAGCACGGTCATGGCGCCATCGGCCTTGATGTCGCGGCAATAGACCGGAGATTTGTCGCGGCGATAGGCGACGATGATATCGCCAAGGCGCTGCTTGAGGTCGGCCAGATCCTTGGACAGGCACAGGATTGCCATGACTTCCGAGGCGACGGTAATGTCAAACCCCGTCTGGCGCGGAAAGCCGTTGGATACGCCGCCAAGGTTGACCACAACATCGCGCAAGGCACGGTCATTCATGTCCATCACGCGGCGCCAGACAACGCGGCGCGCGTCAATCTCAAGTTCGTTGCCCCAATAGATATGGTTGTCGATCATCGCGCTCAGCAGGTTATGGGCCGAGGTGATCGCATGAAAATCGCCCGTGAAATGCAGGTTCATTTCTTCCATCGGCACAACCTGCGACAGGCCACCGCCCGCAGCCCCGCCCTTCATGCCGAAATTCGGCCCGAGGCTGGCTTCGCGAATGCAGACCACTGCTTTCTTGCCAATGGCGTTCAGCCCGTCGCCAAGCCCGACCGTGGTTGTGGTCTTGCCCTCGCCCGCCGGTGTGGGGTTGATGGCGGTCACCAAGATCAGCTTGCCGTTTTTGCGGCTTTCCAGCGATTTGATGAAAGTTTCGGAAACCTTCGCCTTGTCATGGCCAAAGGGCAGCAGATCATCGCTGGGAATGCCGAGAGTCGCGCCAATTTCCTGAATCGGGCGTTTTTTGGCTTCGCGGGCAATTTCGATATCGGTCTTGTGTGCCATGACGTGCTGTTCCTGTTGGTTTGGGCTAACTCGGGCATAAGGTGGCAAAACGCCATTGTGAACATGGGATATTGCGACCATTCGTTCGTGTATTTCGACTTTCATGCGCGCAGCCGCGCGCGCGGCTCACGGCGCGGGTTTCTCATAGTGATCGGCAAGCGCCGGATAGGCGCGCAATGGCGGCACATGCAGGCGCAGCCTAGTGCCAAGCGCCAGCGTGCCGGGGCGCTCCACCCATGCGGTCACCCCGCGCTTGTTGCGCGCCGCCGGCATGAAGCCCGCGCCCTTGCCGGGGAAATCGGCCTCGATCTCGCGGGCGGGAAACTGGCAGGGGCCGTTCTCCATATCGACCGTGATCGCGGCACCGTTATCCGCAATCAACCGGCTGTTGGGTGGCAAAAGGGTAAGGTTCGGAATACCGCGCAGCACGATGCTGGCGCCCAGATATTCGGGCAGAAGCTGCTCTAGCCCCATTTCGGCGGCGATCGCGGCCAGTTCTTCGGCTGACAGAAGGCTGAGCTGCCGCACATTGCGAATTTCGGTGCCAACCGGATATTGGCTGGACACGCGCGAACAGCTTTTGCGCAGCACGCCGCTATGGCATTCGCCCCGCGCGCCCGCAAAATCCAGAACCAGTTCGGGTTGCGAAACGCTGCGCAACGATGCTGTGCGATCTGGCACAATACCCAGGAAGGTAACATGGCCATAAATTTCGGTCGGGGAGAGTATCGGCATGGATGGTCCTTTTATCTGCGGCGCAGAATGCCCGCGCGCCGCCACAAGGTCCACCAAAATAAAAGCCCCGGCACAATGGCCGGGGCTTTGGATGTCAGGTTGAAGGTTCCGGCTCTGGCGTCGGGCCGCTATCGGATTTCGGCTTCTTGCCGGCCTTGGGCAGCGAGGTTACGCTGGGCGCGGCAGCCTCGGCCTTGCCATCCGGCTCGTCATCGCCGGGCTGGGGTGGCTTGCCATCCATCACGCGGCGAATCTCGTCGCCGGTCAGGGTTTCATATTCCAGCAGGCCCTGCGCCAGACGCTCAAACTCTTCTTCATTATCAAGCAGAATCTGGCGCGCATGTTCATAGCCGCTCTGGATCAGCTCTTTGACCTCTTTTTCGATCAGCTCTTTGGTATGGGCCGAAACCGAGAATCCGCCAGTGCTGCCGGAATAGCCCTGATGCGCCTCGGAATAGTCGATATTGCCGATGATATCAGACATCCCCCAGCGCATGACCATTGCGCGCGCAATGCCCGAGGCTTGCATGATGTCGCCCGACGGCCCGTTGGATACACGATCTTCACCATATTTGATGATCTCCGCCGCCTTGCCCGCCATTGTCATGGTAATGCGCTGCTTGGCTTCGTCTTTATGCATGTTCAGCCGGTCCATTTCGGGCAGGCTGACAACCATGCCCAGCGCACCGCCGCGCGGAATGATCGTGGCTTTATACACCGGGTCGCATTTTTCCAGCTTCATCCCGGCAATGGCATGGCCAGCCTCGTGATAGGCGGTCATTTCCTTTTGTTCGGCGGTCATGACCATGCTGCGCCGCTCGGCCCCCATCATCACCTTGTCCTTGGCGAATTCAAAATCATGCATGGTGACAAAGCGTTTGCCGGTGCGCGCGGCCATAAGCGCGGCCTCGTTCACAAGGTTGGCAAGGTCGGCGCCCGAAAAGCCGGGCGTGCCGCGCGCGATCAGCCGCAAATCCACATCGGGGCCAAGCGGCACCTTGCGGGCATGAACGGCCAGAATCTTGTCGCGGCCCTTGATGTCGGGGTTGGGCACATGCACCTGACGGTCAAACCGGCCGGGGCGCAGCAGGGCCGGGTCCAGCACATCCTTGCGGTTGGTGGCGGCGATGATGATCACGCCTTCATTGGCCTCGAACCCGTCCATTTCCACCAGCAACTGGTTCAATGTCTGCTCGCGCTCGTCATTGCCGCCGCCATAACCGGCGCCACGATGGCGGCCAACGGCGTCGATCTCGTCGATAAACACGATGCAGGGTGCGTTTTTCTTGGCCTGCTCGAACATGTCGCGCACACGGCTTGCGCCCACGCCGACGAACATTTCAACAAAGTCGGAACCCGAAATGGTGAAGAAGGGCACGCCAGCCTCGCCGGCAATGGCGCGCGCCAGCAGGGTTTTACCTGTGCCCGGCGGGCCGACAAGCAAAGCACCTTTGGGGATTTTGCCGCCAAGGCGGCTGAATTTCTGCGGGTCGCGCAAGAACTCGACAATTTCCTCAAGCTCTTCCTTGGCCTCGTCAATGCCCGCCACATCAGAGAATGTCACCTTGCCGTGGCGTTCGGTCAGCAGCTTGGCCTTGGACTTGCCAAAGCCCATCGCCCCGCCACGCCCGCCGCCCTGCATCCGGTTCATGTAGAAAATCCAGAAGCCCAGAATGAGCAGCATCGGCAGCATCAGCGTGAGCAGCGACATGAAGCCCGATTGCTCTTGCGGCACCACCTTCACATCGACATCGGCAGCCGTCAGCACTTCGACAAGGTTGGGGTCATAGGGCTGGATGGTGCGCTGTTCCTGAGAAGAGGTGCGCGTGCGGTAGGTGATGACCTCGCCATCAAGCACCACGCTGACAACCTCGCCATTTTCCACCTGTTTGATGAAGTCGGAATAGTCCGGCTGGTTGCTTGAGACGACCGCGCCGTTAAACGCGCTGTAAAGCGCAAACACGAGAATGATCAGGATGCCCCAAAAGGCCAGTCCGCGCATATTGCCCATCGGCAATTCTCCTTATGTCACTGCCAGCTGCACAACGCCCGAACGGGCGGCGCGTGGCCTTATGTATAACATAGGCGCGCGCGCGCGGCTTTCAACGTGTTATCAGCGCCTCGTAGAACGCTTTTGCCCCACCTTCAAGGCTACAGCGCAGATTTCCGAGGTTTACGACCATTGGCGCGGCGATGAGTCGCCCTTCGCGCCACTGCCCCGGTGTGGCCATAAGGGCGGCGCGCGGCCAGCCGGTTTCGCGCCAATCGCTGCATTTGGCCAGGCCGGCAGCGCCAAGCGGGGCGATTTCGTCGCCAGCGCGCAAATCGCCGCTCATGCGCCAGCGCCCGTCCCATAATGCCGTGTCGGCGTCATGTGCCACCGTCACGCTGTCGCAGGCGGCGATTTCGCGCACCAGCAGCACGGTTTCACCTTCGGGGATGATCTGCACGCCCTGCAGGCAGCGCCCGGCCGCATCGGGTTTGGCTATCTGGGCATCAAGCGCGCTGAGGCTGTCGAGCCTTGGCCGGTATTCTGCCCCGCCGATCCAGCCAAGCGCGCCCGCAAGCAGCCGCAGGCGCAGTTCCTCGGGGGCGGCGGCATAGGCGTAGCGGGAAAGCGTGATCATGCCAATCGCGCTGGCCAGTGCGACGTTTTCCGCCAGTTGTCGCGTGGCATAGTCAAGCGCCACACGCGCGCGGCGCATTTGCGCGGCGGTGGCGGTCAGCACGTCTTTGTCCAGCCCCAGTGCCGCCAGTTGCGGGGCGGCATTGCGCATCCGGATTCGGGTGAATTGCGCATCGTCATTGCTGGGGTCATCGGCCCAGCTTTGCCCGATGGCCTGCAGATAGTCGCGCAAGGTTGCGCGTTCGACCCGCAGCAAGGGGCGCAGCCAGGTCAGCGCGCCCTGCTGGCGCGTGTTGCTCATCGCGGCTAAGCCATCAACGCCCGAGCCGCGCGCCAGGCGCATCAGAAAGGTTTCTGCCTGATCATCGGCCGTGTGGCCCAGCGCAACGGCGGCAATGCCTTGCCTTTCAGCCCAGGCGGCAATCAGCTTTTGGCGGGCGCGGCGCGCGGCATCCTGCAAATTGCCCTGCCCGTCCCAGTCGCGCCAGCGCAGCACGCTATGGGGAATGCCCAGAGTGTCGCACAGGGCGGCAACTTCGGCCGCCTCGCTTACCGCGGCGGGCCGCAGCCCATGATCGACCGTAACCGCAAAAAGCGGGCGCTTGCCCCATTTATGCAGCAGATGCAGCAGCGCCAGCGAATCGCCGCCGCCGGAAACCGCTATGCCCAGCGGGCCGGGTGGAAGGCTGTCGAATTCCGGGGTGATAACGGCGAGCAGGTCTGACACATCGCTCATTCACACCCCAATTCGCCCTTGCGGGCCGCAACTTCCTGGGCCAGATCGCCCGCCATTTCGGGGTAGCGCAAGGACACTTCGGCCAAGGTCAGACAGGCCTGTTCGTGCTGGCCAAGTGCTTCCAGGCTAAGCGCAAGCCCGACCAGCGAAAACGGTGCGCTTGGCGCATCGGGCGCGCCGGAAAAGGCTTTGAGGAACGTGCGCGCGGCATTCTGATGATCGCCCAGCTGCGCCAGCGCGCGCCCCTGATAAAGCCGCGCCTCGGCCCCGCGCGGCCCGTCGGGATAGCTGGCAATGAAATCGGCAAAACGCTGCGCGGCATCTTCCATTCGGCCCGCCTCGAAGGCGGCCATTGCAACATCAAAATCCGTTTGCTCACCGCGCATCGGGGTCTGCGCGGTATTGGTGGTGCCCAGCGGGTTTGGGGTGGCGGAAAGCAGGCTCGCATCGCCGCCTTCAAGTTCGGTTATCCGGAATTCGACATCGCGAATGCGGCGCGCCCCATCTTCGGCAATGCGCAGCACGCGGTTTTCCGCGGCTTCGATCCGCCCGGTCAGGCTGCGCAGGTTTTCGGCCAGACGATCAAGCCGCACCAGCGCCCCGCCAGCCTCGGCTGCGCCAAGCCCGCCATGATCTTCCATGCTGACTTCGGCGCGCAGCGCGTCAAGCTCGGCAGAAAGCGCGGCCATTTCGGCGCGCAGCGCAGCAAGGCTTTGGTCATCCTGGGCCTGAAGCGCGCCGCCAAGCCCCAACACCGCGCAAAAGGCAAGGGGCAGCAAACGCCCCTTGCCCATGCGCAATGCCAGCTGGCGCCGCGCCGGCACCACTAGCTGTTCATGCCGCCGGAAACGACGGTCACAGCGCGGCGGTTTTGCGACCAGCAGGCTTCGGTGGAGCAAACCGCAAGCGGACGTTCCTTGCCGTAGGAGACGACCGAGATCCGGCTTTCCAGAATGCCCTGGCTGACCATGTAATTGCGCACGGCAGCCGCACGGCGCGCGCCAAGTGCAAGGTTATACTCGCGTGTGCCCTGCTCATCGGCATGGCCCTCGATCAGGATCACGCGGTCGGGATACTGGCGCAGCCAGGCGATCTGCGCATCCAGCACGGCCTGGCTTTCGGGCGTTACGGTCGACTGGTTCACCTGGAACAGGATCGTGTCACCGATACGCTCGTTGAAATATTCAAGGCTGCTTTCCTCGATCGGGCCGCCATTGGCACCATTGGCGCCGCCATCGGCGCCACCGCGGTTGCCAAACGGACCCCCGTTCTGACATGCGGCAAGCGTCAATACGCCCAGTGCCAGCGCTGCGGATTTCACTATATTCATAAGACCCTCTGCTCGGTTTGATTTGGCGGCAAGTTTAGCAGGTTTGACGCAGCTTTGAAGTGGTGTTTCGCCAACGGGCCCAGATCGGCGGAACCTAGCGCAACAGGCCCGACCAGGCCGGGTCTGAGGCGAAATTGCCCGCCGTTGGCACCATGCGCATTGTGCGGCCAGAAAGGTCTACCGAAAAGATTTGCGGTGCGCCATTCTCGCCAGCGGTTTCACGAAAGAACATCAGCACGCGGCCATTCGGCGCCCAGGTGGGGGCTTCATCCAGAAAGCTTTCGGTCAACAAACGCTCGCCCGTGCCATCGACGTTCATCACGCCGATATGGAAGCGCCCTGCCAGAATTTTGGTAAAGGCAATCAGATCGCCGCGCGGCGACCAGACCGGCGTGGCATAGCGCCCCTCGCCGTTTGAAATGCGCACAGCCTCGCCACCGCCTGCCGGCATGACATAAATCTGCTGCCCGCCGCTGCGGTCGCTTTCAAAGGCAATGCGGCTGCCATCGGGCGCATAGCTTGGCGCCGTATCAATGCTGCCATCGGTTGTCAGCCTTGTGGCCTCACGCGTGGCAAGGTTGACCGAGTAAAGATCGGTATTGCCGCCCTGCTCCATCGACATGACCACGCTGGCACCATCGGGTGCAAATCGCGGCGCGAAAGTCATGTTCAGCGCATCGGCCAGAAGCACCTGGCGCTGGCCGGTATCGAGATTCATCAAAAACACCTGCGGTGCGCCATTCTCATAGGATGTGTAAAGCACATCGCGCGCATTGGGCGCAAAACGCGGGGCCAGCACAATGGCGCTGTCATCGGTCAGGAATTGCAGGTTGGCACCGTCATAATCCATAACCGCAAGCCGCTTCAGCCGTGCATCTTTCGGCCCGTTTTCGGCCACGAACACCACGCGGCTGTCGAAATATCCGCCCTGCCCTGTCAGGCGGGTGTAAATCGTATCGGCCAGTTTATGCGCCATGCGCCGCCACTGCAACTGGCTGCCGGCAAGCTGCACACCATCGCCAATCGGGCGCTGGGTGACCACATCGAACAGGCGGAACTTCACCGTCAACTCGCCCGTCGCACTGGCCGCGACCGAGCCGATTACCAGAATTTGCGCGGAAATTGCCCGCCAGTCGGCAAATTCGATCGTGGCGTTGATGCTTTCCACCCGCCCGATATGCGCCTCTTGAGGGATTTCACGAAACAGGCCCGTGCCCGTCAGGTCGGATGTGATGACCGAGGCGATATTGGCGGCATAATCCCCCGCATCGGGGGTTTCGGGCACGAAACGCGCCAAGGCAATGTTCATCGGTTCGATCACACCGCCGGAAACATCTATCTCGATAACCGGCCGCTCTTGCGCACCAAGCGGGGCTGCGACAAGCGCCAGAAGCAGGGCGATGATCGTTTGAAAGCGCGAGATCAACATGGCGTATTCCTATCAGTTGAACCCGATGCCGCGCACCGGGTCGAAATTGAGTATAAGCGTTGCGCCGTTCGGGAACCGGTCGGCGGGCAGGCGAATGGGGGCGGCAGAACGAATGGCACGTTCGGCGGAATCAAAGGCAATGCGGAAATAGCCGGTCGGGTTCATCGGCTCCACCGGCTCAACCGCACCGATAATCGCGCCATTCCCGTCGAGCGTTACGGCGACGCGCACGATATATTGCTCGTAATTTGGCTGCTCAAGAATGAGCTGCTTGTTCCAGTTGGCTGCAACGCCCTGCGCAATCGAGGCAACCTCCGGCCCGGTCAGCGAAGCGTTTTGGGCCGAGGCTGCGGTTTCAGCCTCGGCTTCGCGCAGCAGGGCCTCAATCTGGGCGGCTTCTTCATCAATCGCCGCCTGCCGCGCGGCGGCTTCGGCGGCTTCACGGGCCTGCGCGGCCACACGGCGCGAAACTTCGGCGGCGGCTTCAACCGCCTGTGCGGCTGCGGCCATGTCGCGCGGGCGGCGCACCGGCATCGAAGAAAGCTCGACGCGTTCGGCGGCGATCGGCGCATCTTCCACCGCTTCGGGCTGGATTTGCGATGTCGCTTCCTGCGGGGCGGTTGCCACGGTCTCGGGCTGCGGGGCTTCGGCACCCGCATCGGGGCTGACCTCGGGGCGCACTTCGGGGGCCGTTTCGGCCTCGGGCGGCGGGGCTTCGGCGGGGCTTGTATCTATTCGCGGGGCGGCGCGGGGCGGCGGCGGGGTCAGGCTGGTCACGGTGGTGTTGCGCTCGTTGCCGTCTGAATTCGCCTGCGGCATGGTCGGGGCGGCTTCGGCCACGGGCTGCTCGAAGCGCGGACTGTCGATGCTGACCGGCGTTGAAACGCTGGCCGGGCGGCGCAGCGGCGTCAGATCGGCGGCAACATCCGGGGTTTGCGGTGTTTCCACCGACTCCAGTTCACTGGCCTGCGGGGCTTCATCGCTGGCGGGGGCCGGGGGCGTTTCACCCGCTGCTTCGGGGGCTGCCTGCGGGGCGGGCTCGTCCAGCACCTGCGGCGGGGCCGAGGCTTGCGCATCGAGCATTTCGGCGGAAATCATCGTCACCTCGGCCACGGCAAGCTGGCGCGGGGCGGGGGGGGTGTTATCCAACGCGCCCAGGCCGACCATTACCAGAAGGCCAGCATGGAAGGCGCCCGATATGACCTGGCCCGCCTGCATCGCGCTACTGCCCGGTGCCGTCCAGCGTCGGCCCGCCGGATTCCGTTACCAACCCGATATTGTTGAACCCGGCGGCGTTGAGCGCGCCCATGACCTGCATGACCGTATTGTAGGAATTGCTGCCATCGGCGCGCAGAAAAATCTTGTCATCCTGCCGCTCGGCGGCCACGGCGCGCAGCGTCACAATCAGCCGCTCCATCTCGACGGGTTCGGATTGCAGCATCATCTCGCCATTCGCGCCAATGGCCAGCGTCAGCGGCTGTTCATTCTCGCTGGGCAGGGAATTGGCGGCAGTGCGCGGCAGTTCCACCGGCACACCCACGGTCAGCAGCGGGGCGGCAACCATGAAGATGATCAGCAAAACCAGCATCACATCCACAAAGGGTGTTACGTTGATTTCAGACATCGCCCGGCGGGTGTTGCGCTGTGTGCGCCCCCGCCGCCGACTTTCCGGTTTCATCGTGCCTGCGCCCATTTAACTGCTCCGGTCCAACTGGCGTGACAGGATCAGCGAAAACTCGTCGGCAAAGGCCTCTTGCTCGCTTGTCAGCTTGTCGGCATCGCCCGAAAGCTTGTTGTAGAAGATAACCGCCGGAATTGCGGCCAGCAGGCCCAAGGCGGTGGCCAAAAGCGCCTCGGCAATGCCGGGGGCCACAACCGCAAGGTTGGTGCTTTGGCTTTGCGCAATCTGCTCAAAGGCGCCCTTGATGCCCCAAACCGTGCCGAACAGCCCCACAAATGGCGCAATCGCACCCACGGTTGCCAGAAACGCCAGGCCGGCATTCAGCTCGTCGCCCGCACGGCCAAGGGCAACATTCATTGCCCGGTCAATCCGCGCCTGAGCGCCGGCAAAAAGCGCCCCATCGCTGCGATGGCTGCGCCGCCATTCCGACATGCCAGCAAAGAAAATCCGCTCCAGCGCCGAACGCGGCGAATTGCCCAGGCGCGTGTAAAGCTCGTCCAGCGGCTCGCCCGACCAGAACGCGTCTTCGAACATCAGCGCATCGCGGCGCGCGCGGCGGTAATTGATGAATTTCTGGATGATGATCGACCACGACCAGAACGAGGCCAGCAGCAAGACGATCATCACAATCTTTACGGTCAAGGTGGCCCGCAAAAATAGGGCCATCAATGAAAAATCGAGCTGCGATGCAGCGTCAAGTACTTCGGTTCCCATAGGCCTGCTCTTTGTTAATCCGCGCTTGCGCGTCATTATCCCGCTTATGCTGCGAGTGTCGACAGTTTAGCGCAATTTAGTGCGCTTGTGCCTAAAAATCTTGAAACTGTCCAGATATCGGCCCGTCAGGGCGCCGGGGCGGCCAGCATCTGGCGGATATCCGCCGGAATGCGCAGCGCACGGTCATGCGGTCCAAGGCAAACGAGCCGCACTTCCGCCGTGAACAAAACCGTATCCCGGCGCAAAACCCGCTGTGCCATTTCAATCGTCGCGCCCTTGAGGGCGGTGATTTCGGTTTCCACAACCAGTTCATCATCAAACCGCGCGGGCAGCAAATAATCCGCCAGCACACGGCGCACGGCAAACACAATCCCGGCTTCGGCCTTCAACCGCCCCTGATCAACCCCCAAAGCCCGCACAGCCTCACTCCGCCCACGTTCGATGAACTTGAGGTAATTGGCGTAGTAGACGATGCCCGCAAGGTCGGTATCTTCGTAATAGACGCGGAGGGGGTGGGTGTGGGTCATGCTACTTCCCCCCAAACAAATCACCCGGCGCGGGTTTGGGCGCTGGCAGTCCCAGATGCGTCCAAGCCCTTGGCCCCAGCATCCGCCCGCGCGGGGTGCGTTGCAGCAGGCCCTGTTGCAGCAGGAAGGGTTCGATCACCTCTTCGATGGCGTCGCGCGCCTCGGACAGCGCGGCGGCGATGGTTTCGACCCCGACCGGGCCGCCGCCGTAATGTTCGGCCAGCAGGCGGAGGTAGCGGCGGTCGGCGCCGTCAAGGCCAAGGTCGTCGACGCCAAGCCGTGTCAGCGCCATATCGGCGATTTCCCGCGTTACCTTGCCATTACCTTCGACAATCGCGAAATCGACCACGCGGCGCAGCAGGCGGCCGGCAATACGCGGGGTGCCGCGCGCGCGGCGGGCAATTTCCAGCGCGCCATCGGGGGTGGCATCGGCCTTCAGCAGCCGTGCGCCGCGTTCGACAATCAGCACCAGTTCCTCGACCGTGTAAAACTCCAGCCGCGTGGGAATGCCGAACCGGTCGCGCAGGGGCGTGGTCAGCAAACCAAGCCGCGTTGTGGCCCCGACCAGCGTGAACGGCGGCAGGTCGATGCGCACGGTGCGCGCCGCCGGGCCTTCGCCGATCACCAGATCAAGCGCGAAATCTTCCAGCGCGGGGTAAAGCACCTCCTCAACTGCCGGGTTCAGGCGGTGGATCTCGTCGATGAACAGCACATCGCACTCATCCAAATTGGTGAGGATGGCCGCAAGGTCGCCCGCCTTGGCCAGAACGGGGCCGGAGGTCATGCGGAAATTCACCCCAAGCTCGCGCGCGACGATCTGCGCCAAGGTGGTTTTGCCAAGCCCGGGCGGGCCGTAGAACAGCGTATGGTCCATTGCCTGGGCGCGCTGCCTGGCCGATTGGATGAAGACCGACAGGTTGGCACGGGCCGCCTTCTGGCCGACGAATTCGTCCAGGGATGTCGGGCGTAACGCGCGGTCGGCATCGGCGGGGCGGGCTTCGGGGCGCAAATCGGGGTCGGGCTCGCTCATGAATTCACCTGCGGGGCGAGCAGGCGCAGCGCGGCGCGGATAAGGTCTGCGCTGCCGGTCACATCGCCACCCGCAGCTTGCGCAACTGCGGCCGCCGCCTCGCCCGGTGCATAGCCAAGGTTGACAAGGGCCGAAAGCGCATCGGCCTGATCATTGGCACCCTCGGCCGCATCTGGCGCAAGGCCGGACATCGGCGGCGCTGGCGCCGCCGCCTGCGCCGAAAGCGGCGCAGGGTCGGCGGGCGCGCCCGCCGACATGGCCGGCCGGGACCCTGCCGCACCCATTGCCATAATCGCGGGCGCCTTGGTTTTCAGCTCCAGCACCACGCGTTGCGCAATTTTCGGGCCGATCCCGGGCGCCGCCTTGATCGCGGCCTGATCACCCAAAGCAATCGCGCGGCCCACGCCTTCCGGCCCCAATGTGCCAAGAATGGCCAAGCCCGCCTTGGCGCCCACGCCCTGCACGGTGGTCAACAACCGGTGCCATTCACGCTCGACCAATGTCGGGAAGCCGAAAAGCTGCAGCAGATCCTCGCGCACCAGCAATTCGGTATAAAGCGCGACCATGCCGCCGGGCTTGGGCATCATCGCCAAGGTCCGCTCGGAACAATAGACAAGGTAGCCAACCCCGCCGGTATCAACCAGCACATGATCGGCCCCCTGATAGTCCAGCCTGCCTGTGATCTTGCCGATCATGCCGCACCCCTCCCGCCTGCCTTGCTCAGCGCCGCATCGAGCCGCCCGCCAAAGCGGGCATGATGCGCGTGGCACAAAGCAATGGCCAGCGCATCGGCGGCATCGGCATTCACAATGTCAATATTGGGCAATTGCAGCCGCACCATATGTTCCACCTGCGCCTTTTGCGCATGGCCCACGCCAACAACGACCTTCTTGACGGCATTCGGCGCATATTCCGCCACCTCCATCCCCGCCAAAGCGGGCACGAGCAGCGCAATCGCCCGCGCCTGCCCCAGTTTCAGCGTCCCGGCCGCATCCTTGTTCACAAAGGTCAGTTCAACCGCCGCATGGGTGGGGGTATGGGCGGCAAACACCGCCTGCAATTGCTCGAAGAGTTGCAATAAACGCGGGGCAAGCGGGCCCGCATCTGATTCGCATAAACCGTTTGCGACATGCGAAATGCGGTTGCCACTTATATCGACAACCCCCCAGCCGGTGCGCCGCAACCCCGGATCAATGCCAATTACCCGCATATGCCTCTGCTTTTTTTACTTTTATTCGCTTCAACCCGACTAGCACGAAACAAGAACATTAGCCAGAAATAAACACCTTCATCCTGTGATCGACACTCGCCCCTCCATTCGCGACATTTCGGGGGCGAGCTATGCAATGCCTGCATTACGGGACTGTCAAAATGACAATTGTGCAGGCGCACAATCCCCCCTAGATGGGGCGCATCCGCTGCACAGTCAGGGATCTCGATTTCCGAGGCTCTCTTCATAAGGATTACCAAAATGGCCGTGTTTGAAACAACCAAAGCTGCACCGATCAGCTCCATCGCTACCTTCCGCATCGTGTCGATCATCGACAATGCAATCATGTCGCTGCGCAACTGGTTCACCGCTCGCGCAACCAGCAAGGCACTTGCCAATCTGAGCGACGCGCAGCTGCGTGACATCGGCCTTGATCGTGGCACGATCAACGACGTTTCGCGCCGTCTGGCATCTGGCCGCAACTAAGCCCGGACGCAAAACATGCAAAATGACTAAAAAGCCGCCCCGAGGGCGGCTTTTGTGATTCTGGCGTTTGTGATTCCGGCGTTTGTGATTCCGGGGGCCGGTGTTCCCGCCCCTAGCGGCGCAACACCAGCGTGGTCCATTCGCCGATTTCTCGCCGCTGCTGGCGCAAAAAGCCAAATCCTTCATAAACCTTTTCCACCCCCGTGGCCTGCCGGTTCAATATCCCCGACAGGACCAGCATGGAACCCGGTGCCGTATGCGCGGCCATATCCGGTGCCATTTTGCGCAGGGGCATGGCCAGGATATTGGCGAAGATCAGATCGAACGGCGCCCGGGCGCGGATGATGGGCGCGCGAAAGCCAACCGCCGTTACCGTGGCAATGCGCCCGGCCAACCCGTTGGCGATGATATTGGCGCGCGCGGTATCGGTGGCCACCTGGTCAATATCGCTGGCCAGCACCGCAGCCGGATAGGCCCGCGCCGCCGCCATTGCCAGAACGCCGGTGCCGCTGCCGATATCGGCCACATTGCGCGCCACAAAGCCTTTGCGCAGCAGATCATCCAGCGCCATCAGACAGCCTTGTGTTGTGCCATGATGGCCGGTGCCAAAGGCCATTGCCGCCTCGATCTCCAGCCCGATCAGATGCTTTGGAACCGTGTCGCGGTCATGGCTGCCGAACACCACAAAGCGGCCCGCGTAAACCGGCGTAAGCTCGCGGCGCACCTGGGCGACCCAGTCGCGGTCCTCCACCCGGCTGATGACAAAGGGCTTTGCCCCATGCGCAGCCGCCAAAAGATCCAGCGCCACATCATCGGGTTTTTCGGTGAAGTAAACGCCAACTTCCCAAAAGCCGCGCCCGTCTTCGATTTCGAAAATTCCGGCGGCAACAGGGTCGAGCCGTTCCGAGGCATCGGCAAGCGCCTGTGCGAAGGCTTCCCCCTTCAGGGTTGTCAAAGCGGTCCAGGTGGCCATTGGGTCTCCTTTTGCTATACGGGCAGCCGTTTGTGCAAGGCTGGCCAGATCAGGCGGCGCGGCGTGCGAATATGGTTTCGCGCCCGGGTTCGGGATGGCGCGGGATGAGCATCGCCAGCCCCAGTGAGCAGGCCGCCATCATCGCAGCCAGGCCAAACACGCCGCCCGGTGTGGCCAGCCACAGATAGCCCAGCACGGCTGGCAGAAACACGGCCGCGATATGATTGATCGTAAAGGCCGCCGCGGCTGTCGGGCGTATATCGGCGGGGTCGGCGATTTTTTGGAAATAGGTCTTCTGCGCGAAGGCGAGGGCAAAGAACAGATGGTCCAGCACATAGAGCGCGGCCGCCAGCCACAGGCCCCAGTTGAAGTAGTAGATGCCGGCATAGGCCAGAAACACGAAGGTCAGCCCGCTATATTCGAACATCAGGGCGCGCCGCTCGCCCCAATGGGCCACGGCGCGGCCCATAAGCGGCGCCACCAGCATGTTGACAAGGTAGTTGATCAGAAACAGGGCGGCAATTTCATGCACGCGAAAGCCGAAGCGTTCCACCATCATGAAACCGGCAAAAACCACGAATATCTGCCGCCGCGCGCCCGCCATGAACTGCATCAGATAGTAAAGCCAGTAGCGGCGGCGCAGCACGATGCGGGTGTTTTGTATGGTTTTTCCCTGATATTGCGGAAAGGCGATGAAGGCAAAAATTGCCAGCGCGACCGTTGCACCGCCCGCCAGCATGTAAACGAAGTTATATGACAGGCCAAACAGGCTCCAGCCGACCACCAGCGCGCCATAGGCAAACAGCGCCGCACCCGAGCCGACCGCAACCATCCAGCTTATCAGCTGCGGTGCGCGCGCCTTGTCGATCCACTGCAATTGCAGCGACTGGTTGATGGTTTCAAAATAGTGAAACCCGATCGAGCCGATAAGCGTGGTCGCCAGCAAGCCGCCAAAACTGGGAAACTGCGCGGTCAGCGCCACGGCAACACCCAATGTGGCCAGCATGACCAGCCCCAACACCTGCTCGCGCATCAGCACCAGAAGCGCGACAACCCCGACCGCCAGAAAGCCCGGAATTTCACGCACGGTTTGCAGCCAGCCGATTTCGACGCCTGTAAACTGCGCACGCTCGATGACAAAATTGTTCAGCAGCGCATTCCATGTGGCAAATGCCAGCGGTTGTGCCGCGGCCATCAGAATGAGCAGCGCAACAGGGCGGCGCCAGAAGGCCTGGCCCGCACCGTCCTCCACCGACATTCTGGTGCGTCCAGCAAACTGCATGGCAAGCCGATACCGCGTTTCTTGCGGCTCTGCCAGCAGATTATTCAGCACTATTTTGTGTGATTACATGAACAAGACAAAACCTTGCGTTTTATAAATGTATCCACATAAATTCTTTGGAAGGGTGCAAGGCGCGCGACCGCGCCGCGCGGCCGCCGAACACGGCCGCAACCACGCCGCACCCACGCCGCACCCACAACGAAAAAGGGCCACATTTCTGCGGCCCTTTTGCGTAGCTCCGGCGGTGCCGGCTTAGTTTTTCGCGTAAAATTCGACCACGAGGTTCGGTTCCATAACCACCGGATAGGGCACATCCGAAAGCGTCGGGGTGCGCACGAAGGTTACAACCAGTTTGCTGTGGTCGCAGTTCAGATATTCCGGCGTGTCACGCTCGGCCGAGGCCACGGCTTCCAGCACCAGTGCCATCTGCTTGGAGCGCTCGCGCACTTCGATCACGTCGCCCTCGTTCACACGATAGGACGGGATGTTTACTTTCTTGCCATTCACGGTCACATGGCCGTGGTTCACAAACTGGCGGGCCGCAAACACGGTCGGCACAAGTTTGGAGCGGTAGACAACCGCATCGAGGCGGCGTTCCAGCAGGCCGATCAGGTTTTCGCCGGTATCACCCTTGATACGCTCGGCTTCCCCATAGATGCGGCGGAACTGTTTTTCGGTCAGGTCACCATAGTAACCCTTCAGCTTCTGCTTGGCGCGCAGCTGGGTGCCAAAGTCAGAAAGTTTGTTCTTGCGGCGCTGGCCGTGCTGGCCGGGGCCATATTCGCGGCGGTTGACGGGCGATTTGGGGCGGCCCCAAATGTTTTCGCCCATGCGGCGGTCAATTTTATACTTGGCAGACGTGCGTTTGGTCACGGCTGGATCCTTTCATTGTCTGAAAGGTGCTTTCCTTTCCCCGAAGGGCGACAGGCACTCCCTTGCGGGAACCACAAACACCAATACCGGCCCCCATTGGCCGGATGCGCGGGTTATAGGCATCTGCGCGGCAGAGTCAACAGCCCGCCACCGCCAAACCGCGCGGCACGGCACGCGCCTTGAATCGGGCGGCAATTCCGGCATAGTTGCATCTTTGTCGGGCGCGGGTGTCAGGCGCGGGGCAATCAGGGGATTTATGCGAATCTGTTTTGTCAGCAACAGCCATGCAGGCGCAATAAAGCGCGCAATCGATGCCGATCGCACCATCGCCCGGGGGCACCGGATTGCATTCTTTGCATCTGCCGCCGGAAATTCTGCAAAATACACGTTCATCGACAATGTCATATCCACGCCCGACCCGGATTCCATCCGCTATGCCACGGGCGGCGCCTTCACCCAGATCGCCCCGGGCGATTTTGATGCGCTGGTGTTTTATGGCATCCAGCTTGGCTTTGGGCGCTGGATTTTCCCCGGCAAGGGCGCCGACCACAGCCTTGCAAACTGCTCGTCGGCTTTTCGGGGCGAGTTGATCAACGAAAGGCTGTCGGACTCGCTGGCCATGCAATTTGCCTTTCAGGTGTGCAGCAGCGATGCCTGGAACGCGCAGGTCATCGTGGCCCCGACGCCGGTGCAGGCGCCACCCGAAACCCCGCGCAGCGCGCCATTCTCGATAGAGGTGCTGAACACCGCCGCCACCCGTCTTTGCGCGGGCTTTGGCGCCACATTCGTGCCCCAGCCCCCCGAAACGCTGGACGAGGCGGGCTTCACCCGGGCGCATTTCGCTCAGAATTCGCTAAGGTTCCGCCCCGATGCAGCGCCCCATCCCGAAGATGAGCGCAACCATATGAATGCCGCCTTTGGGGCGCTCATGCTGCGTGACATTCTCGCCGCACTTCGCTAGCAGGGCGCCATGCTGTCCTATCAACACGCCTTTCATGCCGGAAACCCCGCCGATCTGCACAAGCATTTCGTGCTGGCCGGGCTATTGTCGCAGCTTACGCGTAAACCCCGCCCGATTTCCTATATGGAAACCCATGCCGGGCGCGGGCTCTATGACCTGTCCGCACCCGAGGCGCAAAAAACCGGCGAGGCGGCGCTTGGCATTGCCCGCGTCACCCTGCCCGATGGCCCCTATGCGCAGGCGCTGGCCACCACGCGCGCGCAGCATGGCGAAAACACCTATCCCGGCTCGCCGCTCATCGCCCAGACCCTGCTGCGCGACGCCGACCAGTTGCATTTGATGGAGCTTCATCCCGCCGAACACGCCGCGCTGCGGCGCAACCTCATGGGTGCGAACACCCATATCCACCACCGCTCCGGCCCCGAAGGCGTGCTGGCGCTTTCCCCCCCGAAACCGCGGCGCGGGCTGGTGCTGGTCGATCCCTCCTACGAGGTGAAAACCGAATATGAAAGCACGGCGGCCTTCGCCCGCGCGCTGGTGGCCAAATGGCCCGAGGCGCTGGTGCTGATCTGGTATCCGCTTTTGCCCGACAACCGCCACCAGCCGCTGATCAAAGGCACACAAATGCTCCGCCCGCTGCGCCACGAGGTGGCGTTTGACCAGAAAGACGGCCGCGGCATGATGGGCTCCGGCCTGCTCCTGCTCAACCCGCCCCACGGGATAGGGCAGGTGTTTGATGCGGTGGTGCCGGCCTGCACGGGGGTGTTGCGTAGCGCTGCTTAGCTGCCGGTCCTACTTTTTCCCTTTGGGTTTTTCCTGCGTCACAATCGGTTTGTTTGCGCCGGAATTGGACACATAAGGCGTTTTGGCCACGTCCTTTTTCGGTTTCTTGGCTTCCTTGTTGCTGCGTGATTGTCCCTTGGACATGGTGGCACCCTTTGCACAAAACCCGGCGACGATGACATCCACCGCCCGCCCCGGGCCGAAGCACCAGCTTGCGCCTCGGCGCGGGGAAGGTCAATTGTGTGGCAAAGTGATCGGCCAGGAAGCGCGCACCGCCCTCACCCACATTTCGAATGCCCGCACTCCGTGCAGATCATGCAGCCTTCCTGCATCACCAGCGCATATTGGCCGCAATTGGGGCAGGCCGGGCCGCGGGGGCGTTCGGCGGCTTCAACCTTTGGCGCATGGGGGTCGCGTTTCAGCCCCGCGCCGCTGGCGGCCAGAAAGCCGATATCCACCATATGCCCTTCGATCACCCCGCCGATGGCCGCCAGAATGCTCGGCACATAGCGCCCCTCCATCCAGGCACCGCCACGCGGGTCGAACACGGCTTTCAGCTCTTCCACCACAAAGCTGACATCGCCGCCGCGCCGGAAGACCGCCGAGATCATCCGCGTCAGCGCCACGGTCCAGGCGAAATGCTCCATGTTCTTGGAGTTGATGAACACCTCGAACGGGCGGCGCACGCCCTCAAGATAGACATCGTTTATGGTGATATAGATCGCATGTTCGCTATCGGGCCATTTGATCTTATAGGTCCGCCCGTCAAGCTCCTCGGGGCGGGCCATCGGCTCGCTGCCGGGGGCGGCATGGCCAACCACGGGCGCGGCTTCGGTTGACAGGACCGAACCCAGCACATCATTCGGGCGGTAGGTGGTAATGCCCTTCAACCCCGCCTTCCAGGCGCGCAGATACAGCGCCTCGAATTCCGCGAACGGGTAATCGGCGGGCACGTTCACGGTTTTGGAGATCGCCGCGCAAATATAGGGCTGCACGGCGGCCTGCATGGCCATATGGTCGAGCGCCGAAATTTCCAGCGCGTTCACAAAGCTTACCGGCAGGGCGGCATCGCCATGCGCGGCGCGCCAGGCCCGCCAGGCCGGGTCTTCCACGCGATATTCGCGCATGGAATTGTCGGGCTGGCGCTTTTTGCGCGTATAATGCCACGAAAACGGCGGTTCGATCCCGTTGGAGGCATTATCGGCGAAGGCCAGCGAAATCGTCCCCGTTGGCGCGATAGACAGCAAATGGCTGTTGCGCATTCCGCCCTTGCCGATAGCCGCACGAATATCATCCGGCAGGCGGCTGGCCATGCCCGAGGCCAGAAACCTTGACGCCTCGAATTTCGGAAAAGCCCCCTTCTCGCCCGCCAGAACAATGCTGGCCCGATAGGCCGCATCGCGCATGACCCGCGCGATCTGCTCGGCCATTGCACGCGCCTCTGCGCTGTCATATCGCAGGCCCAGCATGATCAGCGCATCGCCCAGCCCGGTAAAGCCAAGCCCGACGCGGCGCTTGGCGGCGGCTTCTGCGGCCTGCTCTGGCAGGGGCCAGACGGTTGCGCTCAGCACATTGTCAAGCATCCGCACGGCCACCGGCACGAGCTTGGCAAAAGCATCAAAATCAAACCGCGCGGTGGGTTCAAACGCATCATGCACAAAGCGCAGCAGGTTGATCGACCCAAGACAGCAGCAGCCGTGGTCGGGGATGGGGATTTCACCACAGGGGTTCGTCGCCTCGATCACCTCGCAATAATGCAGGTTATTCTCGGCATTGATCCGGTCTAAAAACAGCACGCCGGGCTCGGCCGCCCGATAGGTGTTTTGCATGATCTGGTCCCACAGATCACGCGCGCGCACCGTGGCGTAAACCCATTTGCCATCTCCCCGCTGGCTGCCGCCCGCCGCAGGTTCAACCTTATGCACAAGCTCAAAACCGGTATCGGCATCGACCGCGGCCATGAACGCATCGGTAATGCCGACCGAAATGTTGAAATTGTTCAGCCGCCCGGCTTCGGCCTTGGCGCGGATGAACTCGGCAATATCGGGGTGGTCGCAACGCAGCACCCCCATTTGCGCCCCGCGCCGCGCGCCCGCACTTTCCACCGTGGCGCAAGACTGGTCGAACACATGCATATAGCTGACCGGGCCGGAGGCCGCCGAATTCGTGCCCTTCACCCGCGCGCCCTTGGGGCGGATCGCGCTGAAATCATAGCCGACCCCGCCGCCACGGCGCATGGTTTCCGCCGCCATGCGCAAGGCATGGTAAATGCCGACCTTGCCATCGACCGTGTCGGAAATACTGTCGCCCACCGGCTGCACGAAACAGTTGATCAGCGTGACATTGGCAATATCGGTGCCCGCCGCCGAATTGATCCGCCCGCCGGGAATGAACCCCGCATCCAGCGCCGCCCGGAACACCGGCTCCCACTGCGCGGGGTCAGCTTCAACCGCCGCCAGGGCCCGCGCCACGCGGCTGCGAATCGCATCGACCATTGCTTCGCCGTCCAGCGCCTGCTCGGCCCCCTTGGCATATTTCTCACGCAACACATCAAGCGAGACCGCTTGCCAGGCTTCGGCAGTCGTTGAAAAAGCGGTGAATTCTGGCTTGTTCATGGGCAGTATCCGGCGGTTTTGCGGGGTTTTGGCAGGGCAATCACACTACGCGCTCCACCCGCGCCAATCAAGCAAAATAGAACATCCTGTGAACATGGACTCTGCCCGGCTTTGACCCTAATTATCCTTCTGGAAAGGGTCCGCAACGCAATATGGCAAAACTGCACCTCATGAAGCTCTCTGTCGGCACGAATGACATTGCCGACCTTGCCGCCTGGCAGGAATCGCGCCGCCGCGCCACCGGCCAGCCCAGCCAGCATGTCACCCGCATGTGGCCGAAGCGCGCAGCCGAACTGCTCGATGGTGGCTCGATCTACTGGGTGATCAAGGGCGTGATGCAGGCCCGCCAGCGCCTTTTGCGACTGGACGAGGTCATCGGCAATGACGGTATCCGCCGTTGCGCCCTCGTCCTCAGCCCCGAGATCCACCGCACCAGCCCCACACCGCGCCGCGCCTTCCAGGGCTGGCGCTATCTGGCCGAAGACGATGCCCCGCCCGACCTTGGCCCCTACCGCGCCGGCCAGCAAGACCTGCCCGAAGATCTTGAACAGAAGCTCGCCGCCCTTGGTGTTCTCTGATCATCTTTTGCTCATAAATATCCCCGCCGGAGGCATCGACCCTTTCAACACCACCCGCCTGCGGCATCTCACCACCCACTCTTGAAACCCGCGCAATGACCGCTTTAATCCAGTTCAACCAAAGGAGCATATCATGACACAAATTGGTCTACGCATCGGCGATACCGCGCCCGATTTCACCACCGAAACCAGCACCGGCCCGATCAGCTTTCATGACTGGATCGGCAATGGCTGGGCCTATTTCTTCAGCCATCCCGCCGACTTCACGCCGGTTTGCACCACCGAAATGGGCCGCACGGCAAACCTGTCGGCCGAGTTCGCGGCCCGCAACTGCAAGCCGCTCGGCCTGTCCACCGACACGGCTGCCGCCCATCTGAAATGGATCGCCGATATCAACGATACGCAATCCGCCGACCTGCAATTCCCCATCGTGGCCGACCCCGACCACAAGGTCGCGCAGCTTTACGGCATGATCCATCCTTCCGAAAGCGTCACAGCACCTGTGCGGTCGGTCTTCATCATCGACCCGAACAAGAAAATCCGCCTCACCATGACCTACCCGATGAATGTGGGCCGCAATTTCACCGAGATTCTGCGGGTGATCGACGCGCTGCAACTGGCCGATGCCAAGTCTGTAGCCACCCCCGCCGATTGGCAGCCCGGCGGCGATGTCATCATTCCGCCCTCGGTGGATAATGAAAAAGCCAAGGGCCTGTTCCCGCAAGGCTGGGACGAGATCCGCCCCTATCTGCGCGTTCTCAAGCTCTAGACCACATCCCCCAGCCGTCCGGGCTCCGGGCGGCTGGCGGCCTCACCGGCCATGCTTGGCCCAACAATACCTGCCGTCAGGTCGCTCAGCGCCCGCCTCTGGCGGCCCTCATTGTCAAAATTCCCCGCATCCAGCCAAGCCTCAAAGGCGGCGCGCAGCGCGGGCCATTCACCATCGATCGCGGCAAACCACGCCGTGTCGCGGTTGCGCCCCTTCACGACCGTGGCTTGCCGGAACACACCCTCATAACTCAGCCCATAGCGCAGGGCGGCACGGCGGCTGGCCAGGTTCAGCGCGTTGCACTTCCATTCAAACCGCCGATAACCCGCCTCAAAGCTCCATTTCAGCGTCAGGTATATCGCCTCGGTTGCCGCGCGGCTGCGCTGCAATGCGGGCGAAAACGAAATGTAGCCAACCTCGATACTGCCCGCCGCCGGATCAATCCGCAGCAGGCTGAGCGTGCCAAGCGGCACACCATCAACCACCACGGCGAATTGCAGCGGGTCATCCACGGCAATCGCACCCTTTAGCCACGCGGAATAAGCCGAAAGCGTGTCAAACGGCCCGTTGGGCATATAATCCCACATATGGCCATCATCGGCGGCAAAGGCTGCAAACAGCGCGGGCGCATGGGCGGCACCCAGCGGTTCCAACCTGCAATAGCGGCCCTGAAGCGGGGCGCGCGCCGGGCGCGGTGGCGGGGTAAATGGCATCAGATCACCTTCAACACATCATGCAGCTCGGGCATGGCTTCAATCACATGAAAACGCGCAGCCCCCACGGGCGGTTCGGCATGGTCCAGCACCCATTGATGCGCGCTTGGAATATGCACCCCCCACGCGCCGGCCTCCAGCGCCGGAATAATGTCGGATTTCAGCGAATTGCCAACCATCATCGCGCACTCTGCCCCGGTGCCGTGGCGTGCAAACAGCCGCCTGTAAGCCGCGGCATCCTTTTCGCTCACAATCTCGACCGCATCGAAGTAATCGCCAAGACCCGAGGCCGCGACCTTGCGCTCCTGATCGAATAAATCGCCCTTGGTCACAATCATCAGCCGGAACGCGCCCTTGAGCGCCGCCAGCGTTTCCGCCACGCCGGGCATGGGTGTGACCGGATGCGCCAAAATCTCCTGCCCCGCATGTAGGATTTCGCGCAAAGACCGCACCGGCACCCGCTCATCGGTAATTTCAATCGCGGTTTCGATCATCGACAGGGTAAAGCCCTTGGCGCCGTATCCATAGCGTTTGAGGTTACGCCGCTCGGCCGCCAGCAGCCGCGCGGTCAGATCGGCGGGGTCGGCAAACTCGGCCAGCAGCGCCATGAAGCGCGCCTCGGAAATTTTGAAAAATTCCTCATGCGGCCAGAGCGTATCATCGGCGTCAAAGGCGATTGTGCTGAGCGCCATTACAGCACAAACCCTTCGGGATAGCCGTGCAGCCCGTCAAAATCCGCCTTGCCAAGCGGCACGCCTGCGGCGCGCAAATTCGCATAGGCCATTGCATAGTGGAACATGAAATTCGGCATCCCGAACAGGTGCAGAAAATCATGGCCCGATTGTTCAAGAAATGCCACCCCGGCGCGGTGCTGGATGGTGCGGTTTTCGGCAAAATCCTCGGGTTTCAGCGCCGCCAGTTTTGCACGCGCCGCCGCCAGCCAATCGGCCAGCACCTCGCGGCTTGCATCCACCTGCGGCACGCCGGAAACCCGCTTGCCCGCCAGTTTCAGGCAGGTCCGAAGGCTGAAATTGATCGCGGTCGAAAACTGTGCCGAGGCCGGGGCCATATCGGGCGCCAGCCGATGCGCCAGCACCTCGGGTGTTACATCCATCCGCGCCAGAATTGCGGCCATCCGGTCGAGATAATGCAAAAACACCGGCACCGAGGCGCGGTATAAAACGGGGGGTGTGGGTTGGTCTGTCATGGCGCGATGATACGGCGCAAACCCGCCCTGTCCAGCCCGCAGATAGGCAAAGCAGCGTTATGCGCTGCCGCCCGACAACCGCCAGATACCACTTGCCGCAACCCGCGTCCTTGGGCTGGCATTGCGGCAACGATCACCCGGTTCGCGCTGTTGCCAAAAGCCGGGGGCGGTTTTGCGCGCTTGGCGCCGGGCTTGCCGCATTTGCCTTTGCCTGGCTTGTCAGCCGCGTTGCAACGCGCAAAGCCTAGGAAAACAGGCCGGGCACAAGCTTGACCATTTGCGCCGCCGCTAGGCCAAAGGCAAAGCTGGCAAGCATGATTGCCGAAATGACCAGCACATAGCGGGCCAGCAAGGGCAGGGTTTGGCGCGGTTGCGGTTCAGCCGATAGGGCGGCAGGTATGAAAACGATCAACGAAAGCCATATGTTCACCGGCAGTAATATCGCGGCATTCAGCCAGTTTTCATCCATGCGCAGAATTGTCAGCAGCGGGCCGTCAACGATCATGGCGAAAACCACCAGCACAAGCAGCATTTCCAGCCGAGAAAACCGGATACGGGTAAAGACCAATGCGCCCGCCAGCGCCGCGCCGCCAAAGGTGAACAGGCTCCAGATCAGCGACAGGCCCAGAACGCCCCTAAGCGCGCCCAGCCCAACCCCCTGGCTAGAGGCTGCAAACAGCGTTTCGATCGCGCCCGATGCCGCAACAAAACCAAGCGCCAGCAGGAAAAACCGAAGCGTCGCCGCCCTTGGCGCGCGCGGCGCGAAGGCGAGCAGCGCGCGATATTGCCACATCAAAACGCCCGCAAGCAGGGGCAGGACCAGCGGGAACAGCGCCTGCACCAGCCCTGCAAAAATCAGCAGATAGCCCAGAAACGCCACGCTTGGCACGCTCAGCACGCCAAGCACGACCAGCGCCGCCTTTTCAGCCCCTGTCAGCCCGCCTGCGGCTTGCGCCTCAGTCACGCGGAATGCTGCGCAGGTTCAATTCGCGCATCTGCTCGTTGGTCGGCTCGGATGGCGCGCCCATCATCAGGTCTTCCGCGCGCTGGTTCATCGGGAACATGATGACCTGACGGATATTCTGCTCATCGGCCAGCAGCATGACAATCCGGTCAATCCCCGCAGCACAACCGCCATGTGGCGGTGCGCCAAAGCGAAAGGCGTTGACCATGCCGCCAAAGCGTTTTTCAACCTCGTCGCGGCCATAACCGGCAATTTCAAAGGCTTTGAACATGATCTCGGGCTTGTGGTTGCGGATGGCACCTGACACAAGCTCGTAGCCATTGCAGGCAAGGTCATACTGGTAGCCAAGCACATCGAGCGGATCGCCCTGCAGCGCCTCCAGCCCGCCTTGCGGCATGGAAAACGGGTTATGCTCGAAGTCGATCGTGCCGCTTTCTTCGTCCTTCTCGTAAATCGGGAAGTCGACAATCCAGGCAAAGCGGAAAGTGTCGGTCTCAGACAAGCCAAGCTCGGAACCGATCACATTGCGCGCACGCCCCGCAACCGCCTCGAACGCCTTGGGTTTACCGCCAAGGAAGAAGGCGGCATCGCCAACATTCAGGCCCAACTGCTGGCGGATCGCCTCGGTCCGCTCCGGCCCGATGTTCTTGGCCAGCGGGCCGGCGGCTTCCATCCCCTCGCCCTGATCACGCCAGAAGATATAGCCCATGCCGGGCAAGCCTTCCTTCTGGGCGAAGCTGTTCATGCGGTCGCAGAACTTGCGGCTGCCGCCTGTGGGTGCCGGAATGGCGCGGATTTCCGTGCCGTCCTGTTCCAGAATCTTCGCGAAAATCGCAAAGCCCGAGCCTGCAAAATGTTCGGAGACATCCTGCATCTTGATCGGGTTGCGCAGGTCGGGCTTGTCGGAGCCATACCATTTCAGCGCATCGCGATAGGCGATTTGCGGCCAGTCGGTCGCCACTTTGCGCCCGCCGCCAAACTCTTCGAACACGCCCTGAATAACCGGCTGGATCGTGTCAAACACGTCCTGCTGCTCGACAAAGCTCATCTCAAGGTCGAGCTGGTAGAAATCGGTGGGCGAGCGGTCGGCGCGCGGGTCTTCATCGCGAAAACACGGCGCGATCTGGAAGTATTTGTCAAAGCCCGACACCATGATAAGCTGTTTGAACTGCTGCGGGGCCTGGGGCAGTGCGTAGAACTTGCCGGGATGCAGGCGGCTTGGCACCAGAAAGTCGCGTGCGCCTTCGGGCGAGCTTGCCGTCAGGATAGGGGTTTGAAACTCGTTGAACCCTTTGGCCCACATGCGCTTGCGGATGGAGGCGACAACGTTGGAGCGCAGCATCATATTGCCATGCAGCGTTTCGCGGCGCAGGTCGAGAAAGCGGTATTTCAGCCGGGTTTCCTCGGGATAATCCGGCTCGCCGAACACCGGCAGCGGCAGATCGTCGGTGGCACCCAGCACGGTGACGGCGCGCACATAGATCTCCACCTCGCCGGTGGGGATGTTGGGGTTGATCAGTTCTGCATCGCGCGCCTTCACGCTGCCATCGATGCTGATCACCGTTTCGGCGCGCAGTTTTTCGAGTGCTGCAAAGGCCGCGGAATCGCCATCGGCAATAAGCTGGGTAATGCCGTAATGATCGCGCAGATCGATGAACAGCACCCCGCCGTGGTCGCGCACCCGATGCACCCAGCCCGCAAGGCGGACATCCTGCCCGACATGGCCCGCATTCAAGGCGGCGCAGGTATGTGAACGATAGGCGTGCATGGCTGATCCTCGGCTCGATGGGCGGCGCGCGGGGCGCCGCAAACAAATGCCTGATACACTCGGTTGCGCCAATAATGTCAAGTGTTGGGGGCGGTGGCGGGGGCAGATGCCTCCGGCGGGGATATTTAAGAGCAAAAGATGAAGACGCAAATCCATTGGATGCAAACAGGGTTGCGCGCGCCTGTCCAGCGACTATAACCACCGAAATTTACCAGTGCCGCGAATCCGCTTGCCCAAAAGGCAGGCTTGCGCGCGGGCAAGTGGTAGCAGGTGTATTTGGGGGCTGACATGCCGAAAAGAACCGATATTTCTTCCATTATGATCATCGGCGCGGGCCCTATCGTGATTGGGCAGGCTTGCGAGTTTGACTATTCCGGCGCCCAAGCCTGCAAGGCTTTGCGCGAGGAAGGCTACCGTGTCATCCTTGTGAACTCCAACCCCGCCACCATCATGACCGACCCGGACATGGCCGATGCCACCTATATTGAGCCGATCACGCCCGACATGGTGGCCCGCATCATTGAAAAAGAGCGCCCCGATGCGCTGCTGCCCACAATGGGCGGGCAGACGGGGCTGAACACCGCGCTGGCGCTGGATGATATGGGCGTGCTGGAAAAATTCGGGGTCGAGCTGATCGGCGCACGCCGTGAAGCCATTGAAATGGCCGAAGACCGCAAGCTGTTTCGCGAAGCGATGGACCGGATCGGGATTGAGAACCCCCGCGCCACGATCATCGCCGCCCCCAAGCTTGAGAATGGCAAATATGACCGTAAGGCCGGTCTGGCCGAGGCGATGGCGGCGATTGAATTCGTCGGCCTGCCCGCCATCATCCGCCCCGCCTTTACAATGGGCGGCACCGGCGGGGGCGTGGCCTATAACCGTGAGGATTACGAGAAGATCTGTGCGAGCGGCCTTGCCGCCTCGCCCGTGGCGCAAATTCTGGTCGACGAGTCTCTGCTCGGCTGGAAGGAATACGAGATGGAGGTGGTGCGCGACACGGCCGACAATGCCATCATCATCTGCTCCATTGAGAATGTGGACCCGATGGGTGTGCATACCGGCGACAGCATCACCGTCGCCCCGGCCCTGACGCTGACCGACAAGGAATACCAGCTGATGCGCAGCCATTCCATCAACGTGCTGCGCGAGATTGGCGTGGAAACCGGCGGCTCCAACGTGCAATGGGCGGTGAACCCGGCCGATGGCCGCATGGTGGTCATCGAGATGAACCCGCGTGTGAGCCGCTCCTCGGCACTCGCCTCCAAAGCCACGGGCTTTCCGATTGCGAAGGTCGCCGCGAAGCTGGCCGTGGGCTACACGCTTGATGAGCTTGACAATGACATCACCAAGGTCACGCCCGCGAGCTTTGAGCCGAGCATCGACTATGTTGTCACCAAAATCCCGCGCTTTGCGTTTGAAAAGTTCCCCGGTGCGAAGGATGACCTGACCACCGCCATGAAATCGGTCGGCGAGGCGATGGCCATTGGCCGCACGATCCACGAGAGCTTGCAAAAAGCACTGGCCAGCATGGAAACCGGCCTCACCGGTTTTGATGAGATCGAGATCGAGGGTGAAGGTGAAGGCGCGCTGATCGCCGCGCTTTCCAAAGTCACCCCCGACCGGATTCGCGTGATTGCGCAAGCCATGCGCATGGGCGGTTCGGATGATCTGATTCATTCCGTCACCAGGTTCGACCCCTGGTTCCTTGCCCGTATCCGCGAGATAGTGGATGCCGAGGCCGAGATCCGCGCCAATGGCCTGCCTGATAGCGCCGAAGCCCTGCGCGGCCTTAAGATGCTGGGCTTTTCCGATGCCCGCCTTGCCAGGCTGACCGGGCTGGACGAGGCCACAATCCGCGCCACGCGAGGCCGGCTGGGCGTTCATGCGAGCTTCAAGCGCATCGACACTTGCGCCGCCGAGTTCGAGGCGCAGACCCCCTATATGTATTCCACCTACGAAGCCCCGGCGATGGGCGAGGTGGAATGCGAATCGCGCCCGTCCGACCGCAAGAAAGTCGTCATTCTCGGCGGTGGCCCCAACCGGATCGGGCAGGGCATCGAGTTTGACTATTGCTGCTGCCATGCCTGCTATGCGCTGTCCGATGCAGGCTATGAGACGATCATGGTCAACTGCAACCCGGAAACGGTTTCGACCGATTATGACACGTCCGACCGTTTGTATTTCGAGCCGCTCACGCTGGAATGCGTTCTGGAAATTCTGCGCACCGAGCAGCAGAATGGCTCGCTGCACGGCGTTATCGTGCAATTCGGCGGCCAGACCCCGTTGAAGCTGGCCGATGCGCTGCAGGACGCGGGCATCCCGATTCTGGGCACCACGCCCGATGCGATTGACTTGGCTGAAGACCGCGAGCGCTTCCAGCAATTGCTGACCAGCCTTGGGTTGAAACAGCCGGTGAACGGCATCGCCAGCACCGATGCGCAGGCGTTTGAAATTGCCGGCAAGGTCGGCTATCCGCTGGTCATCCGCCCGTCATATGTGCTGGGGGGGCGGGCGATGGAGATTGTGCGCGATACCGAGCAGCTCAAACGTTACATCACCAATGCTGTTACGGTTTCGGGCGACAGCCCCGTGCTGCTCGACAGCTATCTGACCGGCGCGATCGAGGTGGATGTCGATGCGCTGTCCGATGGCAAATCGGTGCATGTGGCTGGAATCATGGAACATATTGAAGAGGCTGGCGTGCATTCGGGCGATTCTGCCTGCTGCCTGCCGCCGCATTCGCTTTCGCCCGAAACCGTGGCCGAGTTGAAGCGCCAGACCGTGCAAATGGCGCTGGCGCTGAATGTCGTGGGCCTGATGAATGTGCAATTCGCCATCAAGGGCGACGATATTTATGTGCTGGAGGTGAACCCGCGCGCCAGCCGCACCGTGCCCTTTGTCGCCAAGGCGACCGATAGCGCGATTGCCTCGATCGCCGCGCGGCTTATGGCGGGCGAGCCGCTTGCAAATTTCCCGCAGCGCGCGCCCTACCCTGCTGGCGTTGGCCCCGACACGCCCTTGCCATTGATGGACAAGCTCACCCTGGCCGACCCGATCACGCCGTGGTTCTCGGTCAAGGAGGCGGTGCTGCCCTTTGCCCGCTTCCCCGGTGTCGACACGCTGCTTGGCCCCGAAATGCGCTCCACCGGCGAGGTGATGGGCTGGGACCGCACCTTCGCGCTGGCCTTCCTGAAGGCGCAAATGGGGGCGGGCGTTGATCTGCCAACCGAGGGCCGTGTGTTCATCTCGATCAAGGATTCCGACAAGACCGAGGCGCTGGCCGACGCGGCGCGCAGCCTTGTTGCACTGGGCTATGAGCTGGTCGCCACGCGCGGCACGGCGAATTTCCTCAATACGGCTGGCGCGCCCTGCACGCTGGTCAACAAGGTCTATGAAGGGCGCCCGAACATTGTCGATATGCTGAAAAACAACGACATCGCGCTGGTGTTCAACACTACCGAGGGCAGCCAGGCGATCAATGACAGCCGTGAAATTCGTGCCGTCGCGCTGATGGACAAGATCCCCTATTTCACCACGGCGGCGGGCAGCATTTCGGCGGTTGCCGCGATTCGCGCGCGCGCCGAAGGCGATGTCAGCGTGCGCACGCTTCAGGGATAGTCGTTTTATTCCAATAGCTTACAGTCTTGCCCCCCTAAAAATGGGCAAGATTTCGCTTATGTTGCAGGCTCCCCACTTCCCCGAATGATATGCGCAGAGTAGGAGTTGCGCCAACTTCAACGGCATATGAGCGACGTTTGTCTTTTTTCAAAAACCACCGGCGCGGCATCGCGCTTCTGTTAGTGCTGGGGCTTACCGTCTCGGGTTGTGCGCGCGCCTATGGAACCGAAGTTTCGCTGGCGCGCAACGGGTTTACGCAGGCCGATGTGGCCTGCATGGCCGAGGCGCTGTATTTCGAGGCGCGCGGCACCGGTGAAGAGGGCCGCCGCGCCGTGGGCGAGGTGATTTTGAACCGCGTTTCCGATACGCGCTTCCCGTCATCGGTTTGCGCGGTTGTCGATGATGAATGCCAGTTTTCCTATCGCTGCGACCAGATACCCAACGATGTATTCGCCAACCCCGCCGCCTATGGCCGCGCGGTCGATACCGCGCTGACCCTGATGACCGAGCAGCGCGAAGACATTACCTCGGGGGCGCTGTTCTTTCATGCGGCCACCATGCGGCCGACAAGCTGGTTCAGAACCTTGCCGCGCGTCGGCACGTTTGGCGGGAATGTCTTCTACCGCTCGTCCTAGGCTTGAAGTTACATTGTAACCGTATTTTCGTGCATTTTGCGCCCGCCAAGGGCTAAAAATGGCCGAATCCGGTGCCGTCGGCCCGCGGTTACATTGTAACTATAAGCCGGGCAGGCTAAAGCGCGCTTTCCTGAAGCAGCTCGGCAAAAATCTCGCCGAAATCGCGGGCGCGGGCGTTCAGCACTTCGCTGATCGCAATGTTGAGCGCGGCGTAAAAATCGCGCCCGACCGGGCCGGTCAGAAAATCGGCATAGGCTTGCATATCCGCATCGGAAATTTCGGCATAGGTAAAGGCGGCCTGGATGTAGATGGAGCGCTCCAGCTCGGTGGCGATAGCGCCGCGCTGGTCGTTCAGCATGGCGATCATCTCGTCTTGCGACATGCTGTAGGGTAAAAGCCCGCTGGCCTGCATTCCGGTGACCATCGCCAGATTCATCGACATGGTGCTGGCCAGCGCGCTTTCGAGCAGCCCGCTGTCTTCGACCATGCGCCGATAAAGTGCAAGGCGCGCCGGATCCTCCTGCATCAGCCGCGCCAGAATCGCACCGCCCTCGGCCTTTACCATCGCATCATCGGTTATCTTTTGCGCGGCATTTTCGGCCAGCGTGACACGGCGGCCAAGCGCGCTGTCAAAAAAGCTGGCAGCGGCGGAAAAATCCTCCATCGTGTGGCGCGCTTGCAGGGCGCGCACAAGCTGGTCGATGACCAGGCCACCGTCAAAGGCGGCCAGCGCAGCGCGGCGCCAGGCGCTGGTCGCATCAATGCTCAGCCCGACGGTGCCGGCGCCATTGGCCATGACATCGCCCAGCCTGCCATAGGACACATCCACCCCTGAGGCGTTCAGAAGTTCAGAAATAGTGCGGGCCGGTTCGGCCTGCGTGCCGGCCGGCAGCAACAGGGCCAGCGCCAGAAGGAAAGGTTTTAGCACGATCGGGGCATCCTTGATACGGTTTCAACTTGAACCAAAACCGATGCTGGGCAAAAAGGCTGCATGGCAAAGCTCTATTTCAACTATTCCACAATGAATGCCGGCAAGTCGACCATTCTTCTGCAGGCTGCGCATAACTATGCCGAACGCGGGATGGACACCTATTTGCTGACCGCGCGGCTGGACCGGCGCGCCGGGGAAGGCAAGATCGCCAGCCGCATCGGCATCGGGCAGGCGGCCGATACCTTTGCCGCCGACAGCGATGTGATGGCGATGATCGCGGCGCGCATGGCGCAAGGCCCGATTGCCTGTGTGCTGATCGACGAGGCGCAGTTCCTGACGCCAGAGCAGGTTTGGCAACTGGCCCGCGTGGCCGATGACCTTGGCGTGCCGGTAATGGCCTATGGGCTGCGTGTGGATTTTCTGGGCAACCTGTTCCCCGGCTCGGCCACATTGCTGGCCCTGGCCGATGATCTGCGCGAGGTGCGCACGATTTGCCATTGCGGGCGCAAGGCCACAATGGTGGTGCGCCAATCCGCCGATGGCACGGTGGCCATTGCGGGCGACCAGGTGCAGATTGGCGGCAACGAAACCTATATCAGCCTGTGCCGCCGCCATTGGCGCGAAGCGGTGGGCGATCGGGGATAATTGCTTTTCGGGCCCGCTTTTGCTATAATTGTTTTTTGCAAGTCATAGCGAAGGCGAACCAGGATCATGGGCAAGGCAGACAAGGACCACTGGCACGGCGAGCCGGTGCGCTATTATTCAGGCATTTTCGGGAATAAATGGTCGTTGCTGATTTTGCGCGACATGATTTTTGACGGCAAGCGCAGCTTTGGCGCGTTTCTGGAATCGCCCGAAAAGATTGCCACCAATATTCTGACAACCCGGCTGGGCGAAATGGTCGAGGCCGGCGTGATTGCCAAGGTCATGCCCAAGCGCAAGGGCGCGCGGGCGGTCTATATTCTGACCCCGCGCGGGCGCGCCATGCTGCCGGTGATCTTTGCGATAATAGACTGGGCGGCGCGCGAAGACCCGGATAGCACGCCCGATGCCAGCCTGCTGGGCGCATTGCGCGATACGCCCAGCATGTTGAAGGTGAAGCTGCTGGCCGAGATCGATGCCGCAGACAAGGCGGCCCTGGCCTGATTTACCGCCCTAAACCTTGTTCGGCAGGGGCTTGCCCGCGAAATGCGCCACCAGATTCGCCGTGGCCGCCATGCCCATTGCGATGCGGGTTTCAACGGTGGCGCTGCCGATATGCGGCAACAGGCAGACATTTTCCAACTCGCGCAGCGCATTGGGCACGCGCGGTTCCTTGGCAAACACATCCAGCCCCGCGCCGGCAATTTTGCCCGCCAGAAGGGCGGAAACCAGCGCCGGTTCATCGACAATATCGCCGCGCGCGGTGTTGATGAGGTAAGCCGTGGGCTTCATCAGCGCGATGCGGTTGGCAGAAAACAGGCCGCGATTGGCCTCGCCGCCCGGGCAATGCAGGCTGATGATGTCGGAGGTTTCGATCAGGTCCTCGATTGTATCCATGCGCTGCGCGCCGGGAATGCGCTGCACCTCGATCTTGCTGCGGTTGAAATAGACGACCTTCATGCCAAAGCCGTAATAGGCGCGCAGGGCCACGGCGGTGCCGATGCGGCCCATGCCGATAATGCCAAGGGTTTTGCCCTGCAGGCTGGTGCCAAGCCCGTCGATCAGCGAAAACCCACCCCATTCGCCACGGCGCAGGCGGGTTTCATGCATCCATGTGCGGCGGGTGACGTTGAGCATGAGGGTGAGGGCAATATCGGCGGTGGCATCGGTCAGCACATCGGGCGTGTTGGTGATGTGGATGCCGTGTTCCTCGGCCGCCTCAAGGTCTATATGGTTGGTGCCAACCCCGAAATTCGCCAGAATCTGCACGCGGCGCTTGCCGGCGGCCTGCATGATCTCGGCATCGAGCGGGTCACCCACGGCCACGAGCATTCCATCGGCATTCTGCATGGCCGCAATCATCTTTTCGCGCGTGAACAGCTTGTCATGCGGGTTGAGTGCCACGGTAAAATGACGTTTGAGCCGGGCTTCGACAGCATCAGGCAGTTTGCGGGTAACGATGATACGCGGGGCAGACATGGTAATCCTTCTAGAACATGCGCCCGCCATTGGGCAGGCTTTGATCGGGGGCAAGCAGCACGACGGCGCCGTTCGCATCGGGCGCGCCAAGCACCAGACATTCAGACATAAACGGGCCGATTTGGCGAGGGGGGAAGTTGACAACCCCCAGAACCTGCCGCCCGACCAGGGTTTCTGGCGTGTAATGCACGGTGATTTGGGCGGAAGATTTGCGGATGCCGATCTCGGCGCCGAAATCGACCCAAAGCTTGTAGGCGGGCTTGCGGGCTTCGGGGAAAGGCTCGGCGCGCATGACCGTGCCGACGCGGATGTCGACCTTCTCGAATGTCTCAAAATCAAGCATAAAGCGCCGCCTTTCTGTGGCGCACTAAAAAGCCGCCTGCCCCAAAAGGCAAGCGGCGAATGCGGAATTTGCGCTGCGCTGTCCCGGGCCTGACCCGGGACCTTCTGTTTGAAAGGCAGAGGCCCCGGGTCGGGCCCGGGGCGGCGCAGTTCATGATCAGGCGGAAAACTTTTTCGCCAGATCCTGCAGTTCTTTCATCGAGTCACCCACGCGTTTTGCAACGATCTCGTAGGCTTCGGTATTGGCCGAACGCGCGCCCTCGGCCAGTGCCGTCATATTGGTCATGGCTTTTTCAAAGGCCTTGTTCACCAACTCGCTGCGAGCCTTGGCGGTTTCGGCATCCATTTTGGTGGCGTCAAAACCGGCCAGCGATTTCTGGGCCTCAGCCATTGAATCCTGGAACACTTTCACCTGTTTGGTGAACAGGTCCTGATAGGCGGCGGCAGCAGCTTTATTGGCGGCGTTCAACGCATCCATATTTTTCTGCTGGGCGGCCATGAGGTCATTGCCACCAAAACCAAAGGCTTTGGGGTCGAAGGCGAAGGATTTCGCATCGAAACCCTTGGTGGCGCCGGTCATGAATTCGGCAAGCTTCTCGGGGGAGAACATGAAGTCTTTCGGGTCAAACATTATTGCACTCCTGTTGCGGTATGCGGCCTACATATGGTGCAGTGCAGCATTTGTCAAGGGTTATGTTGCAGTGCAACATTCTAGCCCGCCCCGAGTTCGCGGGCACGGTTGGCAGCGGCGGCAATCGCGCGGTGAAGCAGGGCGGGAAAGCCGGTTTGCTCATCCATCAGCACGGCAAGCGCGGCGGCGGTGGTGCCATTGGGGCTGGTGACATTCACACGAAGCTGGCCCGGATCTTCAGGCGCATCTTCTGCCAAAGCCCCTGCCCCGGCAACGGTGGCGCGCGCCAGATGCAGGGCCATGTCAGCGGGCAACCCCTGGGCCTGGCCCGCTGCCGCCATAGCCTCGATCAGGTGGAACACATAGGCGGGGCCAGAGCCTGACAGGGCGGTGACCGCGTCGATCTGCGCCTCGGTTTGCAGCCGCACGACCTGGCCCACGGCTTTCAGCACGTCATCAGCGAGGTTGAGATCGGCGGCTGTGGCATTGGCATTGCCGATGATGGCGGTAATGCCGCGCCCCACGGCGGCGGGCGTGTTCGGCATGGCGCGGATGATGCGGGCCTGCGCGCCAAGGGCGGCGCCAAGCGCGGCGAGTGTGGTGCCAGCGGCGATGGACACGAATACTGTGTTGCGATTTGCAAGTTCCGCAATGGCCGGCAGCGCATCGCCCATCATCTGCGGTTTGACGGCAATCACGCAAATGGCGGGGGCTTTTGGGAATTCGGCATTCAGGTTCAGCCCCTTGGCCACCAAGCCCTGCACCTGGTCCGATGGGTTCGGGTCATTCACCCAGACGGCGGATGGCTTCACGCCGCGTTCCAGCCATCCGGCCAGCATTGCGCCGCCCATTTTTCCGCAGCCCAAAAGCAGCATTCCATGTGTGTTGATTGCATCCAGCATAGCGCACCTTCGATTTGAAAATTCGAAGGCACGCTAACAGCGTGGCGCGTGCAGCGAAAGGGTCAGGCGGTGCCGTAAGCCTCGTCTATCGCGATATCCATCGCGCGCTCGGGCGGCTCGCCCCCCCAGCAGACAAGCTGGAAAGCCGGATAGAACCGCTCGCAGGCCAGCACGGCTGTGCCGACCATATCGTCAATCTGCGCCGGGCTGGCAGTGGCGCCCCCCGCAAGGTTGAGCGCATAGCGGAACACCATCAGCTTCTGGCTTTGCCAGAGCGTGAATGCGCCCTGCCAGTTCTGGTCATTGGCCAGCGCCATTGCGTGATAGAGCCGCGCAAGCTGGTCTTCCGGCGGGTCCATATCGAATGTGCAGATGATGCGCAAAGTCTCGTCATAGGCCGACCAGGCCAGCGACAGGGAATAGGTGCGCCACTGCCCTTCGATGGCCATAGCGATCTGGTCATCGCCGATCCGGTCAAAGTCCCAGTCATGGTCGGTGGCGATGGTTTCGACGATGTCGATGGGGTGAAGGTCTTCGCTGCTCATCAGGCGATTGAGATTGCCCATGCCTGCCTCCGTGCTTGGCCCCGTTCGTGGATTTGCCACTAGGGGCTGTGGGGGTCACCATGTGCTGGGGTCTACGCCCCTGCTCCATACGATATATGGTGGAGGCAAATGGATGGGCTGTAAAGAATTTTCTGGGGCTATTTTGCATTCGCTTTGGCGGCTCGCCTTGGGCGCAGCGCCGCAAGCGCGGAAATTGCCAGCAGAATCATTGCCATCGGCACAGAAAACCAGGTGCCAACAAAGCTATAGCCAAGCGCGCCAACCAAACCACCGAAGAAAAACATCAGGACAATTCCCGCCAGAAGCCGCAGCTTTGCACGATTGCCGCGGGCGTGTTGAACCCGGTAAGCCTGCCCGAACAGGCCGCGGCCAAGCTCTATCCCGATATCGGTGACGATTCCGGTAACATGTGTTGTGCGAATGACCGCGCCGGAAATCTTGGTGATGGTCGCGTTTTGCAGCCCCATGACAAAGCTCAGAATCGCAAGGCCCAGCATTTGCGCGCCGTAAAGTGGCAGGCCGATCCGGCCGCTGAATGCGAAGGCGAGGAGCAACGCGCCTTGCAGGCCGATGGGCAGGCTGAAGCGCTGGCGCGGGTGGAAGGCTTTGGCCCAGTTGATGATGAAGGCCGAGCAGATTGCACCCGACAGGAACAGGGCAACGGCCATCATGCCCTGAAAGGCCAACGTGAAGTTTTGCAGCACAATCTGGTCGGCAATTTGCGACATATAGCCAGTCATATGCGAGGTATATTGCCCCAGAAGCAAAAAGCCGCCCGCATTCACCGCACCTGCGATGCAGGCCAGAATATAGGCCAGCCGCCTGTCGCTGCGCGGCGTTCTATGTGCGCTGGCAGCCAGCTGTGCATGGCGAAAATAGCGGAACTGGCGAATGCCCATATTCAGGCCCTGCCCTTTGGGCGAATAATGCGGAACTGGCAAAGTGATGGTTTATGCGCACGGTAGCGCTGCGACGAGTCAAGTGCAATTGCGCCTAATCCGGCAGGCTGGTCTGCTGTTTTTTGGGCAGCGAGGCGCGCACGAGGCGGTAGGCGCTATCGACCCTGTGGCGCAGCTCGTCAGGTGCTATGCTGAAGGGCAGGTTTACCCATGAGCGGTGGAAATAGGCGGCCTTGCGGCCCAGGCCTGCACTGATCAGCATTTCGGCGGTCTCAACGCTGTCGGTTTTGAGCGTGATGCCACCCTGCGAGGCCGTGAGGCAGGCGAAAATCTTGCCGCCAACCTTCCAGACATCGGTGCCGGGGCCGAAGGGGGTGGAGCGTTCGGCCCCCGGTTTGGCGGCGCAGAGGTCTGTGGCGAGGGCATGGGTCATGGGCGCCAGAATAGCTCAATAGCACGGCGTGTCAGCCAGAAAATGCGGTCTGGCCGGACAGCGGGGTTGAGGCCCCGGATCAAGTCCGGGGCGGCGCGATTATGCCGTGACGTTAGGCTTTAGCGAGAAGTTCGTCGATGATGTTGAAGCCGGAGCCCCAGCCCTTATCCATGCCGCCCATCATCTTGGTGAAACAGGCGATTTCGGCTGCGCTCGCATTCATCGGGGTTTGGGTGAGGGTGACGCTGGTGGCATTACCCTCATCGCTGAAGCTGACCTCGGTCAGGAATTGCTGTGGCCAGTCGGGCATCATCCGGCTGGGGGCGAGGGCCCAGTTCTCATCGGTCGAGCCGTGGTGCCAGACGAGCTTTTCCTGCGGGGTGACGGTTTGGAAATCCATGCGCGAACGGTCAGACTTGTCGCCCCATTTCATTTCGTTCAGCCACACACCGCCAGCGCGAAGGTCATATTTGTGGATGATGGTTTCAACCCCCGGCCCATACCATGCGGCCAGCAGGGCGGGCGTGGTCCAGACCCGCCAGACAGCGGCACGGGGGGCGGCAAAGCTGCGGGTGATGCTGTATGTCGGCAGGTCAGTCATGGGGAGGTTCCTTGAAGTGCGGGGACAGGGCGGCGAGGAGGGACTCGAGCTGGTCAAAACTATCGGGCCAGAAGGATTTGAACCGCGCCACCCATGCGGCAGCCTCGGCCAGCGGGGCGGCTTGCAGCTTTGCGGGGCGGCGCTGCCGGTCGCGGTTGCGCGAGATCAGCCCGGCCTGTTCCAGCACCTTGAGATGTTTGGAAATGGCGGGCTGGCTCATGGAAAACGGCGCCGCCAATGCGCCGACCGTGGCATCGCCTTCGGCCAGACGGGCCAGAATGGCGCGGCGCGTGGGGTCGGCCAAAGCGGCAAACACGGCGTTCAGATTTTGATTACCGGATGGTTCCATAACTATTTGGTTATATTATTTGGGACCGGATTTCAAGGGTGGATTGTTTGGTGATGGCGGATGGTGCGCAATGAATGCGCACCCTGCGGGTTACATAAACGCCCGATCGACCGCGCCGCTGTGGGTGCATTTTGCACGGCTTGATTGGGGTGCGGATTGGGGGCAAATATAGACAAGCGCACCACGCGCACAGGGGGGCCATATGCGCACAGAACCAACCGCCAAAGAGATCAGCCATCCGACCAGCGCCAAGGTCACGACGCAATTGAAGGATATCCGCAAAACCCTGCCGCTGCGGGTGCTGAGCGAGGATGACTGGCAGCACTGGATTACCAAGGGCTATGTCATTGTGAAGGGCGCGGTGCCGCCCGAACAGGCCGCGCGCACCGCCGCAATGCTGTGGGCGTTCGATGAGAAAGACCCGAACAACCCCGCCACATGGTATGCCCCCCAGCGCCGCGCGCATGTGCGTGCCGAGCTGAACAATGCCGGCATGATCGAGATTTATAACCACCAGTTGCTGTGGGACAACCGCCAGACCCCGCGCGTTTACGATGCCTTTGTCGATATCTGGGACCGGACCGACCTGTGGGTGGCGATTGACCGCGCCAACCTCAACCCGCCCAGAAAGGACAAATCCGGCAATCCCGACGGGTTCATCCATTGGGATGTGGATACCAAGGCCCGCCCGCTGCCCATCGGCGTGCAGGGCGTGCTGAGCCTGCTGCCACAAACCGCAGAGACCGGCGGCTTTCAATGCGTGCCCTATCTGTTCGAGCATTTCGAGGACTGGGTGAAAACCCAACCCGAAGACCGCAACCCGCTTTTGCCCGATATGACGGGGCTGGCGCGTGAGAATATCAGCATGGCGCCGGGCGATCTTTTAATTTTCAACTCGCTGCTCGCCCACGGGGTGCGGCCGAATTTTTCGGAAAATCAGGTGCGCATGGCGCAGTATATCTCGATGTATCCGGCCGATGAGGACAACGCCGATGAGGTGGCCGAGCGCATTCGCCTATGGCAGGAGCGCGACCACCCGCAGCGCCCGGATTTTCCGGGCGATCCGCGCGGCTGGGAAAAGGCGCATTGCGAACCGGCGGAATTGAGCGAGCTGGGGGAGCGGCTGTTGGGGGTGAAGCGGTGGTAGCGTCAAGTTACTGCAACGAATATTTGCGTGTGGCTAAACATTTGATTCCCTGCCTATTTGTTTAGGCGGCTTAATATTAGGGCCAACGCGGCGCCACCGAGCATTACCTTGCCTAGCGTTGCACTATTCTTCGGTAGGTCGGATTTTGGCCTTACCGAGATACCTTCCTCTTTCTCAAGCCGACACGTTTCAATGTCAAAGTCGTCCATAATCTTAGCGGTAGTTGTATCAAGTGCAGTTGCCAATTTTTTCAGCATCGTAATGTTTACAGACGACTCGCCACGCTCAATGCGTGAGAGACCAGGTTGGTTTATGCCAAGTTTCGCGGCAAGTTGGCGCTGATCGAGATTAAGTTTCTTTCTTTTAATTACAATGAGTTGTCCAAAAAGTTCGTCGATATGTGTGATTCTATCGATCATGTCTTGCAATCCCAACTTGAGCGCATATTATCATATTAGGAATATTTTCATTATTCCTAATTTCTTCATCTGGTAATATATAGGAGGCACTCATGGCAAAATCAACTAATACCGGCTCAAAAACGCCTATGAATTCAACTGCGGCGGCTCGAATTCAGCGCGCAGCAGCAAAGGCAAATGGGGGTGGTGTTTCTAAAGGCAGCCATGCCGCGCGTGCGCAGGCAGCAGCTGCTAAGAATGGTGCAAAGGAAAAATAGACTCACGGAGGCGTGGAATATGTGTTCCGCGCCTCCATCATTGGTCGTCGCCGCCTAAGGATGACTGGCCTACTTACCCTTGCCCGCAGGCTTGCCGGCTTCCAGCGCCTCGATCCGGGCTTTCAGCGCCTCGTTCTCTTCACGCGCCTTCGCGGCCATTGCCTTGACCGCGTCAAACTCGTCGCGGCTGACGAAATTGCGGTCGGCGAGCCAGCGGTCCATCATGGATTTCATGGCGGTTTCGGCTTCGGTCTTGGCACCTTGCGCCACGCCCATCGCATTGGACATGAGCTTGGAGATGTCGTCGAGAATTTTGTTGCTGGTCTGCATGATGCATCCTTTCGGCTTTACCCCTATATGGGTGATCACGCAGAGTTTGCCAAGCCAGACTTGACTTTGGACAAAACGCTTGGTCTGTCAGCCCGCAAGAATCCAGCCCGCCGCCCGGAGGAAACACATGCTGCAATTTCCCAATATCGACCCCGAGATCTTCGAGATCAGCCTGTGGGGCATGTCCTTTGCGCTGCGCTGGTATGCGCTGGCCTATATCGTTGGCATTTTCCTTGGCTGGCGCCATGCGGTGATGCTGGTGAACCGCCCGCATCTTTGGGCCGATGGCCCCAATGCCACGGCACCGATGAGCGCCAAGCAGGTCGAAGACCTGATGACATGGATGGTGCTGGGCATCATCCTTGGCGGGCGGCTTGGCTATGTGTTCTTCTACAACTGGGCATATTTTTCTGAAAACCCCGTTGATATCGTGAAGGTCTGGCAAGGGGGCATGTCGTTTCACGGTGGCGTGGCCGGCGTGCTGCTTGGCGCGGCCTGGTTCTGCTGGCGCAACAAGATCAGCTTTATCGCCACCGCCGATATGATCGCGGTGTCTTCGGTCTTCGGGCTGTTTCTGGGGCGGATCGCCAATTTCATCAACGGCGAGCTTTGGGGCCGGCCAACCGATGTAAGCTGGGCGATGGTCTTTCCAGCCGCGCCCGATTGCCCCGGTGCCGCGCCGGGGCTTTGTGGCCGCCATCCAAGCCAGCTTTATGAGGCGGCGCTTGAGGGGATTGTGCTGGGTGCCCTGCTGCTGGCGCTGGTCTGGGGCGCGAAATGGCTGCGCAAACCGGGCCGGGTGCTGGGCGTGTTTCTGGTTGGCTATGCGATTGCGCGCACGATTGTCGAACTGTTTCGCCAGCCCGACGGCCAGTTCATGACGCCCGACAACCCCAATGGCTTTGTGATCAGCCTTGGCGATTTCGGGCTGACGATGGGGCAAAGCCTGTCGGCCCCGATGCTGCTGATCGGTCTGGTATTCCTGTTGCGCCGCCAAAGGGCATGAACGCGCTGGCGGCAATAATCGCGCGCGAGATTGCCGCCAATGGCCCGATGCGGCTGGACAGATACATGGCGCTGGCGCTGGGGCATCCGCAGCACGGCTATTACCCAACGCGTGACCCGCTGGGCGCGGGCGGCGATTTTACGACCGCGCCGGAAATCAGCCAGATGTTCGGCGAGCTTGTCGGCCTGTGGCTGGCGCAGGCCTGGATGGATGCGGGCGCACCTGCCGATTTTGTGCTGGCCGAGGCCGGGCCGGGGCGCGGCAGCCTGATGGCCGATATTCTGCGCGCCACAGCGCGCGTGGAAGGCTTTGCGCCGCAGGTCTGGCTGATCGAGACTTCACCGGCGCTGCGCGCGGTGCAAAAGGCGCGGCTGGGGGCAGTGAATTGGGCCGATGACCTTGCCGCGCTGCCAAATCTGCCGCTGATTTTCGTTGCCAACGAGTTTTTTGATGCCCTGCCCATACGCCAGTTCCAGCGCGGGGCCGATGGCTGGCAGGAGGTGCTGGTCGGCGCGGGGCTGAAACCTTCGCTTGGCGCAGCCTTTGCCGATGCGGGGCTGGATGCACGGTTTGGCACCGCGCCCGGCACGGTGGGCGAGGTTTGCGCGCCTGCCGAGGGCTTTGCCGCGGCACTTGGCGCGCGGCTGCGCGCATATGGCGGGGCGGGGCTGGCGGTGGATTATGGCGATTGGCACGGCACAGGCGACACGCTGCAGGCGCTGCGCGCCCATAAGGCCGCCAACCCGTTTGAAGCACCGGGCCAGGCCGATCTTACCGCGCATGTGCAATTTGGCCCGCTGGCGGCAGCGGCGGGCCAGGCGGGGGCCTTTACCACGCAGGGGAGGTTTCTGGAGCGGCTGGGCATTACCGCGCGCGCACAGGCGCTTGCCAAAGCGGGGGCGGCGGATATGGCGGCGGATGTGGTGGCGGCCCATCGCCGCTTGACCCACCCGGAAGAAATGGGGAACCTGTTCAAGGTGCTGGCACTTGGGCCAGGGGCGCAAAATTTGGCGGGATTTGACAAGAATGAGCATTTTAGCCCTGCAATCTGACCTGCTTTCGGGCGTTCAGCACGGGTTCATGGCCCGGCCCGGCGGGCATTCGCGCGGGCTGTATGAGGGGCTGAATTGCGGGGTTGGCTCGCATGACGACCCGGCGGCCGTGGCGCAGAATCGCGCGCTTGTGGCGGCGCATTTCGGCGTGCCGCCCGAGGCGCTGATGAGCCTGCATCAGGTGCATTCCACCACGGTTGTGCGTGTGGCCCGCCCCGGCTGGGACGGCCCGCGCCCCAGGGCCGATGCGCTTGTCACCGCGCATCCCGGCATTGCCATTTGCGCGCTGGCCGCCGATTGCGCGCCGTTGCTGTTTGCCGACAGGCGCGCCGGCGTTGTGGGGGCCGCCCATGCCGGCTGGCGCGGGGCGCTGGATGGCGTGGCGCTGGCAACGATTGCCGCGATGGAGGATCTGGGCGCGCGGCGCGGCGATATCGCCGTGGCCATCGGCCCGACGATCAGCCAGCGCGCCTATGAGGTTGGGCCGGATTACATGGATAATTTTCTGGCCGACGACCCCGCCCATGCCCGGTTCTTTGCCCAGGGCCAGGGCGACAGGCTGATGTTTGATCTGCCCGGCTTTTTGCTGGCGCAGCTGCGCACAGCCGGCGTGCAGGCCGCCTGGACAGGCCATTGCACCCATTCCGACGAGGCGCGGTTCTACTCGTATCGCCGTGCCACCCAAAGGGGCGAGCCGGATTACGGGCGACAGATTGCCGTTATTCGCTTATAAAAGCCAAAAGGGGGTGGGAATGACACGCAAGATGAAGCTGACGCGCGCGCTTGTCGATAAAATCGCCGCCACGATCCCCGACCCGGGCCCGATGCCCGATGTCGAAGCGCTGAACACCGAGGCGGCGATTGCCGCGCGCCATGCCGATGCTCTGGCCGCCCGCCCGCCGGGGCCGTTTTGGGTTTTTGCCTTTGGCTCGCTCATCTGGAACCCCGGCGTGCCGGTTGAAGCGCGCTGTGCTGCGCGGGCCGAAGGCTGGCACCGCGCCTTCTGCCTTGGGCCGGATACGCGCTATCGCGGCAACCCGGATGCGCCGGGGATCATGCTTAGCCTTGCGCCCGGCGGGCAGTGCAACGGCGTGGCCTTGCGCCTGCCCGAGGCGGATATTGCGGCGCATCTGATGACCCTGATCACCCGCGAGCCGCCCGCGCCGCCCGTCTGGCTGGACCTGACAAGCGATGATGGCCCGATCAGGGCGCTGTGCTTTGTCGCCCCGACTGACGAGATCGTGCGCACAAGCGGGTTGAGCCTTTCGCAAATCGCCCGACAGATTGCCCCCGCCGTGGGGATGTTTGGCAATATGCCCGATTACGTGCTGAACACGGTTGAGCAGCTGGAAGCCGCTGGCCTGCATGATGAAATGCTCTGGGAGCTTCAGGCGCTTTTGGCCGATGAACTGGCCGCGCTTTGAGCTTTGCGCCATCCGTGGCACAATGAGCGCGCGAAATTCATAGGAGAGACATATGGCACTCGGTGCATTTTCGGTCAGTCTGGCGGTAAAGGATATCGCAAAATCGCGGGCCTTTTACGAGGCGCTCGGCTTTGAGAAATTCCACGGCGATCAGGCGCAGGGCTGGCTGATAATGGCCAATGGCGATGCGAAAATCGGGCTGTTTCAGGGGATGTTCGAAGGCAATATCCTGACCTTCAACCCCGGATGGGACCAGAACGCCCAGCCGGTTGAAGGCTTCGAGGATGTGCGCGAGATTCAGAAAAAGCTGAAAGCGGCGGGGATCGTGTTGAGCAGCGAAGCCGACGAGGCCACCACCGGCCCGGCCAGCGCCACATGCATCGACCCCGATGGCAATGCCGTGCTGATTGACCAGCACGTTTAGGCGGGTTCAGTCTTCGGCCTCGGCGCGGGCTTCCAGAATGTCGAAGGGCACGCCGGGCTCGTCCTTGGCGCAGCGGATGACAAGGCTGGTGCGCACGGCGGCGACATTGGGCGCGCTGGTAAGATGTTCGGTCAGAAAGCTCTGGAAGCTCGAAAGATCGGGGGCGACGCATTTCAGAATGAAATCTATCTCACCATTGAGCATGTGGCATTCGCGCACGAAGGGCCAGGTGCGGGCCTGTGCCTCGAACGCCGCAAGGTCTTTTTCGGCCTGTGAATGCAGCCCGACCATTGCAAAGACCTGCACCTCGAACCCCAAGGCACGCGCGTTGACCGTGGCATGATAGCCGGTCAGCAGGCCCATGTCTTCGAGCGCGCGCACACGGCGCAGGCAGGGCGGCGCGGAAATGCCCACGCGTTGCGACAGTTCAACATTGGTCATCCGCCCGTCGGCCTGCAATTCGGCAAGGATTCTACGGTCAATCGGGTCGAGCTTGATATGGGGCATAGGCTGTTGCTGGGCATCCACGGTGAGTTTACGTCTGATTACGCGGTTGCGCCCGTTTGCGCAATAATATTTCAAGCAAGCACGGCAAATCATGCCACGATTCATAGGGTTTTCACTGCCCGCGGCCATGCCTATATAGGCGGGGAAACATATTCATGCATGAGGCCGCCATGTCCGAGACCCGCCACACCCGCCTTCTGATCATCGGTTCCGGCCCGGCAGGCTATACCGCCGGGGTTTATGGCGCGCGCGCCATGCTGGAGCCGATTTTGGTGCAGGGCATCCAGCCCGGCGGGCAGTTGACCATTACCACCGAGGTTGAAAACTGGCCCGGCCTGAAGGAAGTGCAGGGGCCGGATTTGATGGTGGCGATGGAAGAACACGCCACCGCTGCGGGCACCGAGATTATCGGCGACCACATCAACAGCGTGGATCTGTCCAAACGCCCCTTCGTGGCCAAAGGCGACAGCGGCACGACCTATATTGCCGAGGCGCTGGTGCTGGCCACGGGTGCGCAGGCGCGCTGGCTGGGGCTGGAAAGCGAGGAAAAGTTCAAGGGCAAGGGCGTTTCGGCCTGTGCCACTTGCGATGGGTTCTTTTACCGCGGGGCCGAGGTTGTGGTGATTGGCGGCGGCAATACGGCGGTTGAAGAGGCGCTGTTCCTGACGAAATTCGCCACGAAAGTTACGCTGATCCACCGCCGCGATACGCTGCGTGCCGAACGGATTTTGCAAGACCGGCTGATGAAGAACCCGAAAATCGAAACCCTGTGGTTTCATGAGTTGGACGAGGTTCTGGGCGATGAAAGCGGTGTGACCGGCGTGCGCGTAAAACACGCCAGAACCGGCGAAACGCAGGAGCTAAACTGCGCCGGCGTATTTGTGGCCATCGGCCATGCGCCCGCCTCCGAATTGGTGAAAGACCAGTTGGAAACCCATATGGGCGGTTATGTGGTCACCGCCCCTGATTCCACCGCCACCAGCATTCCCGGTGTGTTTGCGGCGGGCGATCTGACAGATCATGTCTACCGCCAGGCCGTAACCAGTGCCGGCATGGGCTGTATGGCCGCGCTCGAGGCGGAACGCTTTCTGAGCGGCGAGGACTAAACAGAACGGGGTTTTGCCCTGCCTTAATTGTGCCGAATACCTATTCTAATTGAACGGCAACCCGTTGCAATTGCCGCTTGGCAGGTGCAATACGCAGCCAAATTCGCGCTTTTACACAGGAATTACAATGACCGCCGCCAACCTTGCCCCGATCCCCGAGCTTTATGTTTCCTATGACAGCGCCGCCAAGCTGAAGCGCGAAGCGGCCAATCTGCCAAGCTGGGATTTGAGCCAGCGGCAGGTTTGCGATCTGGAATTGCTGATGAATGGCGGCTTCCAGCCACTAACCGGCTTTCTGGGGCAGGCCGATTATGAAAGCGTGCGCGACACGATGCGCACAGCCTCCGGTGCGCTTTGGCCGATGCCGATCACGCTCGATGTGACCGAGAAATTCGCCGAAAGCGTGGCTGTGGGTCAGGACATTGCGCTGCGCGATGCCGAAGGGGTTATTCTGGCCACGCTGTCAATCTCCGATATCTGGGCGCCCGACCGTGAGGCCGAGGCGCAGGCGGTGTTCGGCACGACCGACCTCAAGCACCCCGCCGTCAACTTTCTGCTGAACAAATCCAACCCCGTCTATATTGGCGGGGCGATTACCGGCATTCAGGCGCCCGTGCATTACGATTTTCGCGGCAGCCGCAACACACCGAACGAGCTGCGCGCCTATTTCCGCAAAATGGGCTGGCGGCGGATTGTGGCCTTTCAAACCCGCAACCCGCTGCACCGCGCGCATCAGGAACTGACCTTCCGCGCCGCCAAGGAAGCACAGGCCAACCTGCTGATCCATCCGGTTGTGGGCATGACCAAGCCCGGCGATATCGACCATTTCACCCGCGTGCGTTGTTACGAGGCGGTGCTAGATAAATACCCCTCCTCGACCACGCATCTGAGCCTGCTGAACCTGGCAATGCGCATGGGTGGCCCGCGCGAGGCGCTGTGGCACGCGATTATCCGCAAGAACCACGGCTGCACCCATATGATTGTGGGCCGCGACCATGCCGGGCCGGGCAAGAACAGCCAGGGGCAGGATTTTTATGGCCCCTATGATGCGCAGGAACTGGTGCGCCAGCATCAGGAGGAAGTCGGCATTGAAATGGTCGACTTCAAGCAGATGGTCTATGTGCAGGAAAAAGCCCAATACGAGCCGCGCGACGAGGTGGCCGAGGGCATGACGATTCTGGATATTTCCGGCACCGAGTTGCGCCGCCGTCTCTCGGAAGGGCTGGAAATTCCGGAATGGTTCAGCTTTCCCGATGTGGTCAAGGAACTGCGCCGCACCAAGCCTGCCCGCTCCAAACAAGGCTTCACCGTGTTTTTCACCGGGCTGTCGGGCTCGGGCAAATCGACCATTGCCAATGCGCTGATGGTCAAACTGATGGAGATGGGTGGCCGGCCCGTGACATTGCTCGACGGGGATGTGGTGCGCAAGAACCTGTCCTCGGAGCTTGGCTTTTCCAAAGAACACCGCGATTTGAACATTCGCCGCATCGGCTATGTCGCCAGCGAAATCACCAAGAATGGTGGCATTGCCATTTGCGCGCCGATTGCACCCTATACCGCGACCCGTGCCGCTGTGCGCGAGGAGATCGAGGCCTTTGGCGCCTTTGTCGAAGTGCATGTGGCCACCAGCCTTGAGGAATGCGAGCGCCGCGACCGCAAGGGGCTTTACCAGCTTGCGCGCGAAGGCAAGATAAAGGAATTCACCGGCATTTCAGACCCTTATGAAGTGCCGGAACTGCCGGAACTGCGGCTGGATACCGAGAATATCGAGGTGGATAACTGCGCCCATCAGGTGATTTTGAAACTGGAGCAGATGGGGCTGATTGCCGGATAGGCCGCAGAGCTGCGCCGCCCCGGGCTCGACCCGGGGCCTTTTGGCCGCAGAACCAGAGGTCCCGGGTCAAGCCCGGGACGGCGCGCGCGGCCGCACCAATGTCACCCCGAACATGCAATCGACCGATTTACTGTTGTTCGGCCTGAGTTGCGCAATGCGCAGGTCGACTAATGCACCGACACTGGCGCCATGTTATGCTCGCGCGCCAAAGCAAAGGCCAGGTCGCGGTCGGCGACAAGTGCCAGGCGCTGGCCATTGGCATCATGCACGGCGAAAATATTTGGCATTTCGGCGGTTTGATCGCGCATATCCTTTGGCAGGTCGGCACGTTTGACGGGGCGGATATAGACCATCCGGTTCTCTTCGGTATCGCCGAAGTTATATGGGGTATGCATGGCGGCCTCCTATCCGTTGATTTTGATCTTGCGCACAACCGATTGCGGCTGCTGCCGCGTCAGGTCGATATGCAGCAAGCCGTTCTCCAGCCAGGCGCCGCGCACCTCCACCCCATCGGCCAGCACGAAGCTGCGCAGGAATTGCCGCGCGGCGATGCCGCGATGCAGGAACACGCGCTCGGGCCCGTCATCGAGCTGATTGCCGGCGATTTTAAGCTGCGCATCTTCGATGGTTATGGTCAGGTTTTCTTCGGCAAAACCGGCAACCGCAAGGGTAATGCGATAGGCGTTATCGCCGGATTGTTCGATATTATACGGGGGGTAGCCATCATTCTTGGTGGAGCGTTCCACCAGACGATCGAGCTGCTCAAACCCCAGCAGGAAAGGGTGGGTGGCAAAACTTGCCTTGGTCATGGTCATAAAGCCCTTTTGCGAAGCGACTTGGCATTGCGGCCCCAAACGGGCACCGTAGCCATTAATATGGGCAGCAGGCGCGGCGGATGCAAGCCCTTGCCCACCCACTTGCACGGGGCTAGTTTGGAAGCGCGCGAACGGGATATGCCATGACCAATTTCAACACGATGAGCCATGACGAGATTTTGCGCTATGAGCTGGCGCGGCTGAAGGAAGAGCACCGCGACCTTGATACCGCCATCGCCGCCATGCACGATGCCAATCGCGGCGATGCGCTGGTGTTGAAGCGGTTGAAGCGGCAAAAGCTGGCCCTGAAGGACCGGATTTTCCGGATCGAGGATGAGTTGAACCCGGATATTATTGCCTAGAGCTGAGAAGCCAGCCCCGCCCCGATGACTAAACATAACGGGCCGTAATAGCGGCGGTCGAGCCGCGCGAAGGGCTGCTCGGGCGTGATGCGCCGCCAGGCGGGGCTATAGGCGGCCAGCCCGCGCAGGGTGAACACCGCCGCAGCACCTGCCAGCCCCAGGCTGCGCCATGTGCCATGTGGCCAGCCCAGCAGCAACCAGATCACCGCCATCAGTGCCACCGCCACCAGCGCCGAAGGCACAGCGCCCGGCATTTTGCGGATACCTTTGAACCCGGCAATGGCGCGGGCGAGCTGCGCCTCGTCCCGTATCGGCCACCAAAAGCCGATAGCCCAGAGAAGGTGCAGGGCAGCAAGCGCGGTTAGAATGGTGGTGAGAATCCATATCATGCGCGCAGCCTAGCAGCCGCACGGGCGCACAGATATGCGGCAAACCGCCCTTGCCCCCGGCAGCCCTGCGGCTATGATGCGCGCTTCAATTCTGAAAGGGGCGGTCATGGGCATCTCGGTCGGTATCATCATGGGCAGCCAGTCAGACTGGCCAACTCTGCGCAAGGCGGCCGAGTTGCTCGACGAGCTTGGTGTGGCTTACGAATCGAAGATCGTCTCCGCCCATCGCACGCCCGACAGGTTGTGGGACTATGGCCGTTCCGCCGCCAGCCGTGGCCTGCAGGTGATCATTGCCGGCGCAGGCGGGGCGGCGCATTTGCCCGGCATGATGGCCAGCAAAACCCGCATTCCGGTGCTGGGTGTGCCGATTGAAACCAAGTCGCTAGGCGGGCTCGATAGCCTTTATTCCATCGTGCAAATGCCGCGCGGCTTTCCCGTGGGCACAATGGCGATAGGGGCGGCGGGTGCCGCCAATGCCGGGTTGATGGCGGCGGGCATTCTGGCGCTGCATGACGCAGCACTTGCCGCGCGGCTTGATGCGTGGCGCGACGCCCTCTCAGCCTCAATCCCCGAGGAGCCGGTTGATGACTAGCCAGCAACCCATTGGCCCCCTGCCCCCCGGCGCAACCATCGGCATTCTGGGCGGCGGGCAGCTTGGCCGGATGCTCAGCGTGGCCGCCAGCCGCCTTGGACTTGCCTGCCACATTTATGACCCCGATGCGAACGCCCCCGCCGCACAGGTGGCCGCCAAGCATGTGGTGGCGGGCTATGATGACATCGCTGCGCTAACGGCCTTTGCCCGGGGCGTTGATGTCATCACCTATGAATTCGAGAATATCCCCACCGCCGCGCTGGATGCGTTGGAGGCTTTGCGCCCCATCCACCCCAACCGCCGCGCCTTGGCCACGGCACAAGACCGGATTGTTGAAAAACAGTTCCTCGTGGGGCTTGGCCTGAATGTTGCGCCCTTTGCGCCGGTTAACTCGCTGGCCGACCTGCAGGCCGCTTTGGCCAGCATCGGCACCCCCGCAATTCTGAAAACCACCCGCCTTGGCTATGACGGCAAGGGGCAGGTGCGGATCAACGCTACTGACGAGGCCGAGGCTGCCTGGGCGCAAATGACGGGTGCTGCATCCGTTCTGGAAGGCTTCGTGGCGTTTGAGCGTGAAATTTCGGTCATCGCCGCGCGCGGCCCCGATGGCGCTGTCACCTGCTATGACCCCGGCGAGAATGTGCATAAATCCGGGATCCTGCACACAACCACCGTGCCCGCCACGCTGAAGGCGGGCCAGCATATGGATGCGGTGCTGCTGGCGGGCCGCATTCTGAACGCGCTTGATTATATCGGCGTGATGGGGGTGGAGCTGTTCGTCACCGCCGCCGGCCTTATCGTCAACGAAATCGCGCCGCGCGTGCATAATTCAGGGCATTGGACGCAAAACGCCTGCCTTGTGGACCAGTTCGAACAGCATATCCGCGCCATTGCAGGCTGGAAGCTGGGCGATGGCAGCCGCCATGCCAACGCCCTCATGACCAACCTGATCGGTGATGATGTGAACATCTGGCCAAGCACCACCGATGCGCTGCACCTTTACGGCAAAGCCGAAGCACGCCCGGGGCGCAAAATGGGCCATACGATACGGATATCGCCCAAAAGCTGATCATCTTTTGCTCAAAAATATCCCCGCCGGAGGCATCCGGCCTTTCGCACAAAGCCTGTCGCCCCCAACAAAAAACCCCGGCAAAACCGGGGCTTTTTAGCGTATTGCGGCCGTTTAGCCCGCATATCCCTGCCGCGCGGCATTCGCTTCGGCGTCGCCCTTGGCTTTGTAGCCTTCCGAAGAAGCGCCCACGATCTGCCCGTTGGAGGCTTTGCGCCGCCAGCGGTGTTCGCCGCGTTTATCGGTGTAAAACTCCCATTTGTCGCTGTCTTTCGGGCCACGGTTCATATTGGCCTCGCAATCCGACTTGGATTTGTAACCCTCACAGGCCGCGCCGACAATCTGGCCGTTGCTGGCCTTGCGCCGCCAGCGCCACTCGCCGCGCTTGTCCTGATACACTTCAAACTTGTCGTTTTCGCCCGCCATAAATTCCATCCTGTTGCTGTGCCGGCCTGTGTCGGCGGCTTCATTTGGGGTGCGGCACCCGGCCACCTGCCCACCTTGCAAAAATCTTAACTGCGCTGCAAGCCCTTGGTTACTTGCCGCGGCTGTAAACGGCCAAGCCAATTCCGCCCAGAATAAGCGCGCTGGCGAGCATGAAGGTGGGTGTTGGCGACTCTGCAAGCCAGATAATGCCACCGCCCAGCGCAATGATCGGCACGCAAAGCTGGGCAATGGCGGCAAGGCTGGCATCGAGCTTTGGCAGGGCATAATACCAGATTGCATAGCCCAACCCCGAGGCCAGCGCACCGGACGCAACGGCCAAGGCAATGCCCGGCGCATTTGCCCCACCACCCACAAGCGCCCATATAAGCAGGCCCAAAGGTGCGGCGCGCAGGAAGTTCCCGGCCGTTGCGGCCAAGGGTTGCTTTGTGTGGCGGCCAAGAAGCGAATAAATGCCCCAGCCAACGCCAGCAGCCAGCATAAGTGCCGAACCTATGGCAGACGGTGTGGCTGCGCCCGGCACGAACAGCACGGCAAGGCCGACCAGCCCCAAACCCATTCCGAGCCAGCGGCCAAGTTGCGGGCGCTCGCCTTCGATAATGCCACCGGTGAACATGGTAATTTGGACGGCACCAAACAGGATAAGCGCGCCCAATCCGGCATCAAGGCTAAGATAGGCAAAGGAGAATGCGGCAGCATAGAGCAAAAGCGCCAATGCTGCGGGCCAGTTGCCAAAGCGTATGGCATTTTTCTGGCGGAGCGCCAGCAGCAATGCCAGCACAACGGCACCCGATGCAATGCGAATGGCTGTGAAGGCGGCGGCATCTATCGCGCCATCAGCCAGTGCGGCGCGGGCAAGCACCGAATTGGCGGCAAAGGCAACCAGCGCAAGCAGGGTTATGAGCGTAATTTTCATAGCCCCTTTGACCCTAGCCAAGCGGCATGAGCAAGAGGCTGACATTTCACATTGCCGTATAACTAGAAATATAGTTATATTGCAGCATGAGCATATCAGCCCAACCCGATTCGCAGCATATTGCCCAAACCCTGGCCGCGCTTGGCCATACGGCGCGGATTGAAATTTTTCAGCTTCTCGTGCGCTGCGGCGATGCGGGCATGTTGGTGGGCGAAATCGGCACGCGGTTGAAGCTGACGCCCTCGACCCTTGCCCATCATCTCAAGGCGATGGTCGATGCAAAGCTGATCACCCAACAGCGGCAGGGCCGTCAGGTGGTCAACCGGGCCAATTTCGCCACGATCAACGGCGCTGTGGCGTTCTTGATGGCGGAATGCTGCAAAGGCCCGCCTGACTAGTTTTTTTGCCCATAAACAACTACTAACCTAGGATTATAGATATGATAGATACCAGCCTTTTCGCCCCCACACCGTTTTGGCGGCAAATCAAGCGCCAACGTATCTGGCTGATCAGCGCAGCGCTGTTGCTGGGCATGTTCGCCATCTCTCCAGCGCTGGCAATTGCAAATATCCGCTTTGTGGCCACGGCTTTGTTCGGCGTGTCGCCGTTCTTGCTGCTTTCGGTTGCGCTGGCCGCCTATAGCACGGCCACGGGGGCCGACCAGCTTATCGCCCGTGCGCTGCGCGGAAACCCGGTAAAAATGATCATCATTGCCGCGATGATTGGCGGGCTGTCGCCGTTTTGCTCCTGCGGGGTGATCCCGCTGATTGCCGCATTGCTGGTGATGGGCGTGCCGCTTTCGGCGGTCATGGCCTTTTGGCTGGCCTCACCGGTGATCGACCCGTCAATGTTCGTGCTGACCGTGGGCGTGCTGGGCCAAAGCTTTGCAATCGGCAAATTGCTTGCCGCCATCGGGCTGGGCGTTGCAGGCGGCAGCCTCATTCACCTTGCCTCGAAGGCCGGATATTTTTCCGATGTGCTGCGCCCCGAATTGGCTGCGCGGGCCAATATGAACCGCGTAACCGAACCCAAGCCGATAGTCTGGGCTTTCTGGCGCGATGCCGCGCGCCGCGCACGGTTTGGGTATGAAGCCCGCTCAACCACGCTGTTCCTTGGGAAATGGTTGCTGCTGGCCTTCACGCTGGAAAGCCTGCTGCTGACCTATATGCCCGCCGAGATGATCGCCGCAACGCTGGGCGGATCAGGGCTTGGGCCAATAGCCCTGGCAAGCCTGCTGGGCGTGCCCGCCTATATGAACGGCTATGCCGCCCTGCCCCTGGTCGACGGGCTTATGGGCCAGGGGATGAGCGCCGGCGCTGGCATGGCGTTTCTGGTGGCCGGCGGCGTTACATCCATGCCCGCAGCGCTGGCTGTCTGGGCCTTGGTGCGCCCGCCGGTCTTTGCGCTCTATATCGGCTTCGCGCTGGTCGGGGCGTTCAGCGCCGGGTTGCTGTTTCAGCTTGCCACCAGCCTGTAGAACAAAAAGGGGCGCCCCTTTCGGAGCGCCCCGGGTTCCTGGCGGAACGGGATGATTTACATCATGCCGCCCATGCCGCCCATGCCACCCATATCGGGCATACCGCCACCGGCACCGCCCTGGCCTTTCGGCTCGGGCTTGTCGGCGATCATCGCTTCGGTGGTGATCAGCAGGCCGGCAACCGAGGCTGCATCTTCCAGCGCAGTGCGCACCACTTTGGCGGGGTCGATCACGCCAAACTTGAACATGTCGCCATATTCTTCGGTCTGGGCGTTGAAGCCAAAGGAAAGGTCGCTGCTTTCGCGGATTTTGCCCGCAACAACGGCCCCGTCAACACCGGCATTGTCGGCGATCTGGCGCAAGGGCGCTTCCAAAGCACGACGCACGATTTTGATACCGGCGTCCTGGTCAGAGTTTGCGCCCTTCAGGTCGGCCAGTTTCTTGCCGGCCTGCACAAGCGCAACACCACCACCCACAACAATGCCTTCTTGCACGGCTGCACGGGTTGCGTTCAGCGCATCGTCAACGCGGTCTTTGCGCTCTTTCACTTCGATCTCGGTGTTGCCACCAACACGAATTACCGCAACGCCGCCAGCCAGTTTGGCCAGACGTTCCTGCAGTTTTTCGCGGTCATAATCGGAGCTGGTTTCTTCGATCTGCTGTTTGATCTGGGTCACGCGGGCTTCGATTTCCGACTTCTCGCCATGACCGTCCACAATGGTGGTTTCGTCCTTGGTGATGGTCACTTTCTTGGCGGTGCCAAGCATATCGAGGCCAACATTTTCCAGTTTCATGCCCAGATCTTCAGAGATCACCTGACCACCGGTCAGAATGGCAATGTCCTGCAGCATGGCTTTGCGACGGTCGCCAAAGCCGGGGGCTTTCACGGCTGCCACTTTGAGGCCACCACGCAGACGGTTCACAACGAGGGTTGCCAGCGCCTCGCCGTCAACATCTTCAGCGATGATCAGCAGCGGCTTGCCCGACTGGATAACGGTTTCCAAGAGCGGCACCATCGGCTGCAACGAGGAGAGTTTCTTCTCGTGCAACAGGATCAGCGCGTCTTCCATTTCGACAACCATTTTTTCAGGGTTGGTCACGAAATAGGGCGACAGGTAGCCGCGGTCGAACTGCATACCTTCAACAACTTCGGTTTCTGTTTCCAGACCCTTGTTCTCTTCGACGGTGATCACACCTTCGTTGCCGACTTTCTGCATCGCATCCGCAATCTGGCGGCCGATTTCAGATTCGCCGTTGGCCGAAATGGTGCCAACCTGTGCAACTTCGTCGCTATCGGCAACGGGGCGTGCAGCCGCTTTGATCGAGGCGACGACATTGGTCACAGCCAGGTCGATGCCGCGTTTCAAATCCATCGGGTTCATGCCGGCGGCAACCGATTTCAGGCCTTCGCGCACAATGGCCTGGGCCAGAACGGTTGCGGTGGTGGTGCCGTCACCGGCCGTGTCATTGGTGCGGCTGGCGACTTCTTTCACCATCTGCGCGCCCATGTTCTCGAACTTGTTTTCCAGTTCGATTTCTTTGGCAACGGTCACACCGTCCTTGGTGATGCGCGGTGCACCAAAGCTTTTGTCGATAACCACGTTGCGGCCTTTGGGCCCAAGGGTCACTTTGACGGCGTTGGCCAGAATGTCGACGCCTTTCAGCATCCGGTTCCGGGCATCGGTGTCAAATTTTACGTCTTTTGCAGCCATGTCAGATAGCTCCTATAAATTCGAGGTTGGGCGCGGCTTAGGAAATAATCCCAAGCACGTCGCTTTCTTTCATGATCAGCAGGTCTTCACCGTCGAGTTTGATCTCGGTGCCCGACCATTTGCCAAACAGGATGCGATCGCCGGCTTTAACGTCCATCGGGATCAGCTCGCCGCTGTCTTTGCGTGCGCCTGCGCCAACCGAAATGACTTCGGCTTCGGAGGGTTTTTCTTTGGCGGAATCAGGAATGATCAGCCCGCCCTTGGTTTTCTCTTCGCCTTCAATGCGACGGACCAGGATACGGTCATGCAGAGGAGTGAATGCCATGAAAAGGCTCCTTTGAGACTACGTGTCTACGGTGGCTTTATGTGTCTTAGCACTCGCCACCCCTAAGTGCTAACGCAGTGGATTTAAGCGGGGTGACGGCTTGTGTCAATATGACAGTGGACAAATATCTGCCCTAGCCCGGAAGCGATGCCAAAGCAGCAGCGGTTGCAGGCAATTGTGCAAGGCTTTGATCAATCGCCTTGCGCCATGCGCTGCCAGCGTTGCGGGCCTGCTGATAGGCCTCGGCGAGTGCATCGGGGCGTTCTTCGGCCAGAAAACGCACAAGAAAATCAGCCTGCGCGCGGTCTTTGCGGGCCTTTTGCTGGCCTTCGCCTGGGCGCCTTCGTGTGGCGACGATCAGTTTGTGAATGGCATAGCGTTCGGCGCGTGGCACCTGGACAAGCACGCCGCTGCGATAGAGCAGCGGCACGGTGATCGGTTCTGCGATCAGATAGTTCAGAAAATGCAGCGATTGCGCCGAAACGCCCAGAGCAGGCAACTTGCGCAAATCTTCATCATCGGAAAATGACGGTGTCAGAAATTCGACCTGCGTTTGCCGGTGCGACTGCATCCATCGCCAGACATGGCCGGGCTGCATGGCCGGAAGCGGGTTGAACTTCAGCCCGGCAAAAACCTCTTGCAACTCGGTGCTGACCTGATCGCCAAGCGCCAGCGAAAGCCGCTCGAAACTGGCAATGTCGATGTCATCGGTCTGGGCGGATTGGTCAAACCCGATCTGCACGCCAAGCTCGCCCTCATAGGCGCGAAAGGCCTGCGTGCCCACAATCGTGCCGCCAAGCCGGAAAACCCCGGCCTGTGCAAGAGCTGCGATGACTTGGCCGGTCGCGACATCCGGCGCCAGATACCCCTCGGCGCGCAAAACCTGCATCAGACGACTGCGCTGGCGGCGGGCCTCATCGCGTTCGGATTTGGCCTGCTTGTGCCGCTCCAGCCGTGCGCGCAACGCGTCACCATCCTCGCCGATATATTTGTCGACGGTTTTCGTGCCAAGGCGATAGCGGTCATACCAGTATTTTCGTCCGCCAATTCGCTTGAGCGTCGGCATTCCGCGAAGATCGCTGACCGCCTCATCCAGCAGCAGGCGCCGCAGATCCGTCCAGGCGGATTGGCCGATATGCGAGTGGTATCTGAATGGTTCCATAGCCATACCCTACAATAAATACTTTGCAGGGTAAACTCCTACCCGACATACTATTTTTTGTGGGGTAGAAGCCGCGTTGCGCCTGTGCCACGACACGCGACAAATGCAGCCCGTGACAAGCGGTCTGCGCCGCCCTATAAGGCGGCAAAATCAGCCAAGTTACGGAAATTTCAATGACCATCAAAGTCTTTGGCCACAAGGCCCCCGATACCGACAGCACCGGCGCCGCCATCATCTGGGCGTGGTATTTGAACGAGGTCAGGGGCCAAGGCGCCGAGGCCGTGTTGCTGGGCGAGCCCAATACCGAAGCCGCCTTCATGCTCAAACATTGGGACCTGCCCAAGCCTGAGATTATTTCAGGCGTTGCGCCCGGCACGCCGGTGGTGATCGTTGACACGAACAACCCCGCCGAACTGCCCGAAGGAATCAACGATGCCGATATTCTGGCGATTATCGACCATCACAAGCTTGTTGGCGGGATTGAAACCAAAGGCCCGATCGACATGACCATCCGCCCGCTGGCCTGCACCGTAACCGTGATGCACGCGCTGATGGGAGAGGATGCTGCGCAGATGCCCGCCTGGGCCAAGGGTGTCATGCTCACCTGCATCCTGTCTGACACGCTGGAATTTCGCAGCCCGACCACCACACCCGTTGACCGCGCCCTTGCCGAGGCGCTTGCCGCCGAGCTTGAAATCGACATCGCCGCCTATGCCAGCGAAATGTTCGCCGCAAAATCGGATGTTTCGCGCTTTTCTGAAGCCGAGCTTTTGCGCATGGACAGCAAGGAATATGCGGTTGGCGGGGTAAATCTGCGGGTTTCGGTGCTGGAAACCACCTCGCCGCAATCGGTGCTGGACCGCAAGGCCGCGCTGATGGCGGCCATGCCCGGCGTGGCGGCGGACGACGGTGCCGAGCAGGTTTTGCTGTTCGTTGTCGATATTCTGCGTGAGGAAGCCACGCTTCTGGTGCCCAATGATGTGGTCAAATCCATTGCCGAAGCCAGTTTTGGCGCTACGGTTGCAGGCGATAGCGTGGTGCTGCCCGGCATTATGAGCCGCAAGAAGCAGATCATCCCCAACCTTAAAATCTAGCCCGAAAAGGCCCGCCCCATGACCGAGATTATCGCAAGCCTGGGCGATATTGCCCGCCGCTACGACGTGCTTTTATGCGACCTTTGGGGCTGTCTGCATGACGGTATCCACCCCTTCCCCGATGCTGTGGCCGCGTTGCAGGCATTTCGCACAGCTGGCGGGCGGGTGGTTCTGCTGACCAATGCGCCGCGCCCCGAAGCCGCGGTGCGCGCGCATCTCAATGCTATGGGCGTGCCAACCGATTGCTACGATGTCATCGTAAGCTCGGGCGATGCCGCACAGGAAGCGATGCTGGCCGGATTGGTTGGTGACAAGGTGTTCCATATCGGCGCCAAGGCCGATGAGAATTTCTTTACGACCTTTTCGGATGACATTGTTCAGCGCATAACCATTGCCCGCGTGCCGCTGGATCAGGCCGAAGGTGTAATTTGCACCGGGCTGGCCGATGACAGGGTTGAAACGCCGGATATGTATCGCGAGGTGCTGCTGGGCGCCAAGGCGCGCGGGCTGAAGATGATCTGCGCGAACCCCGATATCATGGTCGACAAGGGCGAAAACCGGCTTTACTGCGCCGGGGCTCTGGCCGCGCTTTACGAGGAAATGGGTGGCGAGGCGCTGTATTTCGGCAAGCCCCACGCCCCGGTCTATGAACTCGCCCGCCGCCGCCTTGCCGCGATGGATGGCAAACTGCCGGTGGATGAGCGGATGCTCTGCATAGGTGACGGGATTGCCACCGATGTGCAGGGCGGCATGGCCGAGGGGCTGGAAACATTGTTCATTACCGGCGGGCTGGCCGGACCGGACATTCCGCTGGAAAACGGGATGCCCGATGCGGCGGCCTTGCAGGCCTATCTGGCCAGGCACCAGCAATCGCCCACCGCTGCAATTGGGTTTTTGCGGTAATTTAATTACCTTCCGGAAGCCGGATGTGTTTTTTTGTTGCGCGACCCTTGCGCGCGGCACATGCGCATGTTAGCGATTGTGCGCCGCAATACGCGCCAGCCATTTCGGAAAAGCCCATGTCCAGCCTTGCCCCGCGAAACTTCGAACCCGGCACGATCTGCATCGAGGATCTGGAAATCGGGATGCTGCGCGAATTGTCCAAGGTGATTGGTGATGCGGAAATTGAGATGTTCGCCGAACTTTCGACCGACCATAACCCCGTGCATCTGGACGACGATTACGCCCAGCAAACCATTTTCGGCGGGCGCATCGCGCATGGGATGCTGACCGCCGGGCTGATTTCGGCGGTGATTGGCGAGCAATTACCGGGCCACGGCACGGTTTACCTTCGGCAAAACCTGACCTTCATGGCACCTGTGCGCCCCGGTGACCGGGTTGATGCCAGCGTAAGCGTGCGCGAGATTGACTATGCAAAACGCCGCGTGACCCTTGATTGTGCCTGCCGCGTGGGCGATACCGTGGTGCTGAAAGGCGATGCGCTGGTTATGGCGCCCAGCCGCAAATTCGACTAGGGCGCAGGCATACCTGCGAGGGCCATGCAGGTTTTTAACTCATTTCACGCAATCCCCAAGGCTGCGCGCGAATCCTCTGCCGCGATGGGGAATTTCGATGGTGTCCATATCGGCCACCGCGCGGTAATCGAGCGTGCGCGCCATGCCGATATGCCGCTGGCCGTGGTGAGCTTCGAGCCGCATCCGCGCCAGTATTTCGCCCCCGATGGCCCGCCCTTCCGGCTGATGAGCCCGGCCACCAAGGCGCACCGGCTGGAAAAGCTTGGGGTCGATCTGCTGTTCGATCTGCCGTTCAACGCCGATCTGGCCAACCTTTCGGCGCGCGACTTCGTGCGCGATGTTCTGGCCGACGGGCTTGGCCTGGCCCGTGTGGTGGTGGGCGCCGATTTTCGCTTTGGCAAGGGGCGTGAGGGCAGTGCAGACATGCTGCAGGCCCTGGGCGAAGAATTTGGCATCGAGGTTGAAATTGCGCCGCTCGTGCAGGCCGAGGCCGAAGATGTATCCTCGACCGCGATCCGCACCGCCCTGGCGGCGGGCCGCCCGCGCGATGCCGCCAAAATGCTCGACCACTGGCACCGGATCAACGGCATTGTCATCAAGGGCGACCAGCGTGGCCGCGCGCTTGGTTATCCCACCGCCAATATGGCGCTTGTCGATCTGCACCTGCCGCGCCTTGGCATTTATGCCGTCTGGGTCGATGTGTTGACCGGGCCGCATAAAGGCGCTTATCGCGGGGCGGCCAGCATTGGAACGCGGCCCACTTTTGGCGAAAATATCCCGAATCTCGAAGTGTTCATCTTCGATTTTGAGGGTGATTTATACGGGGCCGAACTTTCGGTCGCGCTGGTCGACTACCTCCGCCCCGAGCTGAAGTTTGACGGGATTGATGCGCTGGTTGCGCAAATGCAGAATGACTGCGCCCGCATCGCCGCCATTCTGGACGCTGAATGATGCGCAAGAGGTTCTGGGAAAAGCCGCTGGAAAGCCTTGATCGCGAAGAATGGGAAGCCCTGTGCGATGGCTGCGGCAAGTGCTGCCTTCTTAAGCTGGAAGACGAGGAGACCGGCGCATTCGCCTATACCCGCGTGGCCTGCCGCCTGTTTGACAGTGCCACCTGCCGCTGTGGCAACTACCCGCTGCGCCGCCAGTTGGTGAAGGGCTGCGTCATCCTTACCCCCGAAACGCTGGAGCAGAACAAGCACTGGATGCCCGCCACCTGCGCCTATCGGCTGCGCGCCGAAGGCAAGCCGCTTTACGACTGGCACCCGCTGCTTTCCGGCGATGCAAATTCGGTGCATGAAGCTGGGGTCTCCATGAAGAACCGCACGCTTACCGAGTATGATGTCGACCCCGACGAGCTTGATGCGCATATCATTGAAGGAATGCTGTAATGATCTTTTCATCCGACAATGCCGCTCCGGCCGCCCCCGAAGTGATGCAGGCCATGCTGGCCGCCAATGAGGGCCATGCGGCATCCTATGGTGGCGACGAGATCATGACGCGGGTGAGCGCGCGCATTCGAAAGATATTTGAAGCGCCTGAGGCTGCGGTCTATCTCGTGCCCACCGGCACCTCGGCCAATGCGCTGGCTCTGGCCACAATCTGCCCGCCCTGGGCGACGATTTACTGCGCCACCCATGCCCATATTGCCGAAGATGAATGCGCAGCCCCCGAGTTTTACACCGGCGGCGCCAAGCTCAGCCTGATCGCGGGCGATGATGCACGCATGGATGTGGAGGCCCTCGCCAGGGCGCTGAAATATGCCGCCCCGGCGGGTGTGCATAATGTGCAGCGCGGCGCGGTTTCCATGTCGACCGTTACCGAAATGGGCGCGGTTTACAGCCTTGAGCATATGCGCGCGATAGCCGATCTGGCGCATATGCATGACCTGCCCGTGCATCTGGACGGCGCGCGCTTTGCCAATGCGCTGGTGGCGCTTGGCTGCACCCCCGCCGAGATGAGCTGGAAGGCGGGGGTTGATGTGCTGTCATTCGGTGGCACGAAGAACGGGCTGATGGGTGTGGAAGCCGTGGTGTTCTTTGACCCGAAACAGGCCTGGGAGTTTGAATTGCGGCGCAAGCGCGGCGGGCATCTGTTTTCCAAACACCGCTATCTGTCGGCCCAGATGGAGGCTTATCTGGCCGATGATCTGTGGCTGAAACTGGCCGCCCGCGCCAATGAAGCGACGCAGCGCCTGGCGACGGGTCTGGCCGCCTGCGAAGGCTTTTCACTGCTGCACCCGGCCGAGGCGAACATGATTTTCGCCTCCTGGCCGCGCCGCGCGCATGATGCTCTGGCCGCAGCAGGCGCCAAATATTACCAATGGCCGCATGATGCCGAAGCGACTGGCCCCGCCGATGAACTCATCTCTGCGCGGCTGGTCACAAGCTGGCATACAACCGATGCCGAAATCGCCCGCTTTACCAGCGTGTTTGCATCAGCCAGGTAGCGCCACGCGTCCCGGGCCTGACCCGGGACCTCGCAGCCGCAAACATGAGGTCCCGGGTCAGGCCCGGGACGGTGTCGTTCTTGTGGTGCCTTCAGCCCAAATGCGCGGCCAGATGTGCCAGCCGGTCATGGCCCCAAAATACCTGATCGCCCACCACATAGCTGGGCGAGCCAAACACGCCCGCCTTGATGGCGTCCTGCGTGTTACGCTCCAGCACATCGACGCCCGACAGCATCCCCGATGTGGCAAGCCCGGCGTCAAACCCTGCCGCTGTCAGGCAGGCTGCAATCACCTCATCCTGGGAGATGTCACGCTCTTCCGCCCAGACCGCGCGGCACAGGCTGTGGCAGAGCGCGCCCAGATTGCCGCCACCCGCATCTTGCGCGGCAATAATGGCGCAGCTTGCCGGCACGGGGTTGGTGGGAAAATGCGCCGGGCGAAGGTTGATCGCCAAACCTTCCATTGCTGCGGAACGCGCAAGATCCTGGAACCGATAGGCCTGGCGTGATTCGTGGCGCTGCGGCAGGGCCACACCGCCCGTTGCCTCGAACACTTTGGCCAGTAGAATCGGCCGATAGGTTATGTCCGCGCCACTCTGGGCTGCAATTTGCTCTAACCGTGTCCCTGCAAGGTAGGTATAGGGCGATAGCGGGGTAAAAAAATAGTCGATCTGCGCCATATTTCCTCCGTCAGGTTGCCGCGCCCCCAGAATGACGGTCTTTGCAGGCTTTGCAAGGGCGCGCGGCAATGTTAAGCCACGGCCAAGGTAAATTTGGCGCGACATTGCGCCGCTGACATGAGGGACCGTCATGAGCCGCAGCCTGCAACCCAAACTGATTTCCGGAAATGCCAACCAGTCGCTGGCCAAAACCATTGCGCGGCGGATGAGCCTGCATTCCGGCGGAAAAGTGGAATTGATCAAGGCGCGGGTCGAACGCTTCAACGATCAGGAAATTTTTGTCGAGGTTTATGACAATGTGCGCGGCGAGGATATGTTCATCATCCAGCCAACCTCGAACCCTGCAAACGACAACCTGATGGAACTGCTGATCATGACCGATGCCTTGCGCCGCTCTTCTGCTGCGCGCATCACCGCCGTCATTCCCTATTTCGGCTATGCCCGGCAAGACCGCCGCACAAAGGCGCGCACGCCGATTTCGGCCAAGCTGGTGGCCAACCTCATCGCGCAAGCGGGTGTCGAACGGGTGCTGACAATGGATTTGCACGCCGCACAGATTCAGGGCTTTTTCGATATTCCGGTCGATAACCTCTACGCCTCGCCGGTTTTTGCGCTGGATGTGAAGCATCACTTCAAGGACCTGAACCAGATCACCGTTGTCTCGCCCGATGTGGGCGGCGTGGCGCGGGCGCGCGAACTGGCCGAACGCATTGGCGCCGATCTGGCGATCGTCGACAAACGCCGCTCGGGCCCCGGTGAGGTGGAAAGCCTGAACGTTATTGGCGACATCAAGGGCCGCATCTGTGTGATCATCGACGATATCGTCGACACGGCAGGCACCCTGTGCAAAGCCGCCGATCTGCTCATCGAGAAGGGCGCCAAGGAAGTTCATGCCTATATCAGCCACGGGGTTTTGTCGGGCCCGGCGGTGGAGCGCATTACCGCAAGCTCGATGAAATCACTGGTGGTGACGGATTCGATTGAATCCAACGGCGCAGTGAAAAAATGCAAGAAAATCCGCTTCGTGCCGACCGCGCCAATGTTTGCGCAGGCGATTGTAAACATCTCCAATGGCACCTCGGTTTCGAGCCTGTTTGATGACAATACGCTTGGCCCCCTCTACGAGGCCTACTATCCCGGCGCCTAAATCTTGCGCCATGCCAACGGGATGATGGCCAGCGTGATCAGCGCGGCCAGAAAGAACGGTGCGCCGGGAATATAGGGCATGGAAGGGCTGGTAAAGGCCCAGAACGTGCCTGTCATGATCAGCGGGCCAGCGATGGAGATAAGCGCACCAAGGCTGCCGATGACACCTTGCAGCTTGCCCTGTTCATTGTCGCTGACCCGGTTGGACATCAGCCCCTGCAAGCTGGGCGGGGCAAGGTCGGAGAGTGCGCAGATCGGCAACAGCATGAAAACCACAAGGCTGCTGGGGGCCAGCCCGATGCCGAACAGCCCCAAAAACGCCATCCACATGCCAAACAATATCACCCGGCGCTCTCCCCAGCGCGGGACAAGCACGCGCAGCAAACCGCCCTGCACAACGAAAAGCAGCGCGCCATAGGCGGTTAGCGAAATGCCCACGGTAACGGTTGACCAGCCAAAAGAGGCTTTGCCGAAATAGGCCCAGACGGCGGGGTAGACAAAAGCGGCAAGCTCGAACAGCATGAACACGGTCAGGGGCACGCGCAGGGCGGGCAGCGCGAAGGCATCGCGCAACGCCGTGAATGGGCTGCTTTTGCGCAGGCTGAACGGGCGGCGCGCCGCTTTGGGCAGTGATTCCGGCAAGAAGAACCAGCCAAAGGCGAAGTTGGCCGCGCTTAGCACGGCAGCGGCGTAAAACGGCGCGCGCAGATCAACCCCAGCCAGTAGGCCGCCAAGTGCGGGGCCAAGAATGAACCCCACGCCAAACACCGCCGAGATCAGCCCGAAATTCGCCGCCTTTTCCGCAGGCGCGCTGATATCGGCCAGATAGGCGGTAACGGTTGAATAGGTCGCCCCGGCAATGCCCGCCACGATCCGCCCGATGAGCAGCAGCCAGAAGGTCTGCGCCAGGGCCATCAGCAGATAGTCGAGCGTCAGGGCGGCAAGTGCCAGCAACAACACGCCGCGCCGCCCGAAGGCGTCGGACAGGTTGCCGATCAACGGAGAAAACAGGAACTGCATCACCGCATAGGCCGACATCAGAATACCGCCCCAAATGGCGCTGCTGCCGATATCACCCGCCCCGACTTCGGCCATAAGGTCGGGCATGATCGGGAAGATCAGCCCGACGCCAATGGCATCGAGCAGGATGGTTGCGATTGCAAAAGCAAGGCCGGCCTTGGGTTTCATGCCACTCCCATATCTGCCGTATCGCCTTCCCGCAATTGTGATTGCGCCGCATGTGGCACATACTGGTCGCCTGATCATTCAAGAAAAGAGGGAGATTGCTATGAAGCGTATGCGTGCAAGTGATTTTCACCCCCGCCTGCTGGAGCTTTATGACGGCTATGTGCATGGCAAGATGAGCAAGCGGGCCTTTCTGGACCATGCCGCGAAGTTTACCATTGGCGGGGTCGGTGCTGCGGCCATGCTGGAGATGTTGCAGCCGAATTACGCGCTGGCCCAGCAGGTTGCGCCGGATGATCCGGCTATAGAAACCACGCGTATCACCTATGCTTCACCCGATGGCAACGGCGATATTTCCGGGCTGATGGCGCGGCCCGCCGGGGCGCCTGGCCCGCTGCCTGCCGTGTTGGTGGTGCATGAGAACCGCGGGCTGAACCCATATATCGAAGATGTCGTGCGCCGTTGCGCCAAGGCCGGCTATATGGCGCTTGGCCCGGACGGGTTGTCGCCACTTGGCGGCTATCCCGGCAATGACGATGCCGGGCGCGAAATGCAAAGCCAGATCGACGGCGCCAAGCTGATGCAGGATTTCTTTGCCGGTTTCGAATATCTGATGGCCCATGCCGACAGTTCCGGCAAGGTGGGCGCGGTCGGATTTTGCTATGGCGGCGGCGTGTGCAATGCCCTGGCGGTGGCCTATCCTGAACTGGCCGCCTCGGTGCCGTTTTATGGCCGCCAGCCCGATATTGCCGATGTGCCCAGGATCAGGGCGGCAATGTTGATCCATTATGCCGGACTGGATGAGCGGATCAATGCGGGCTGGCCGGCATACGAGGCCGCATTGAAGGCTGCCGGAACGCGCTATGAGGCGTATATCTATGACGGCGTGAACCACGGCTTTCACAATGACACGACGCCACGCTTCGACGAGGCTGCGGCCAATTTGGCCTGGGAGCGGACATTGGCGCATTTCTCGACATATCTGACATGAAACAAAACCGCCCCGGATTTGCTCCGGGGCGGTTTGTGATTGAGCCAGAGGCCCCGGATCAGGTCCGGGGCGGCGCGGTTCGCAAGAAAGCCTAAAGGCCGAGCTGGCTGCCCAGCGTCTTGAGGTCATTGACCCGCAGCGCCGTGGCGGCCTTGTTCTCTTCGGCAGCCGATGCGGCGGCGGCTTCGGCATCCGACATCAGGCCCGCGAGTATATCGGCCCCGAATTCAGCCTTGGGCACAGCCACTTCGGCCAGAATCGAGGTGCCCGCCGCAGAGAGTTCGGCAAAGCCGCCAGTCACCACATATTCGGTGACCGTGCTGCCCACATGCACCCGCACAAGGCCCGGGCGCAGCGTGGTCAGGAACGGCGCATGGTCTGCCATTGCCGTCAGGTCACCCTCGGCCCCCGGAATTTCCACCGCATCGGCGGCCAGCGAGGCCAGCTGCCGTTCGGGGGAAACCAGATCAAACTGCATCGTTTCGGCCATTTTGGGCCCCTTTCACTTAGGCGGCTTCGGCGGCCAGTTTCTCGGCTTTTGCGATCACTTCATCGATGCCGCCAACCATGTAGAAGGCCGCCTCGGGAAGATGGTCGAATTCGCCGGCAACAACGCGCTTGAAGCTGTCGATGGTCACTTCCAGCGGCACCTGCACACCGGGCGAGCCGGTGAAGACCTGCGCCACGTCAAACGGCTGGGACAGGAAGCGCTGGATTTTACGCGCACGCGATACGGCCAGTTTGTCTTCTTCCGACAATTCGTCCATGCCAAGAATGGCGATGATGTCCTGCAACGACTTGTAACGCTGCAAAATCCCCTGAACGTCACGGGCAACGCTGTAATGTTCTTCACCCAGAACCTGCGGGTCCATCAGGCGCGAGGATGAATCGAGCGGGTCAACGGCGGGGTAGATCCCCAGTTCCGAGATGGCGCGGTTCAGCGTGGTGGTCGCGTCAAGGTGGGCAAAGGATGTGGCCGGCGCGGGGTCGGTCAAGTCATCGGCTGGCACATAAATCGCCTGCACCGAGGTGATCGAGCCGTTCTTGGTCGAGGTGATGCGTTCCTGCATCGCACCCATATCGGTGGCCAGCGTTGGCTGGTAGCCCACGGCCGAAGGAATACGGCCAAGAAGTGCCGACACTTCGGAGCCTGCCTGCGTAAAGCGGAAGATGTTGTCGACAAAGAACAGAACGTCGGTGCCGGACTGGTCGCGGAACTGTTCGGCCATTGTCAGACCCGACAGGGCCACACGCATACGCGCCCCCGGCGGCTCGTTCATCTGGCCGTAAACCAGGGCCACTTTCGACTTGGTCAGGTCTTCGGCGTCGATAACACCGGATTCGATGAATTCGTGGTAAAGGTCGTTGCCTTCGCGGGTGCGCTCACCCACACCGGCAAACACCGAATAGCCCGAATGCACCTTGGCGATGTTGTTGATAAGTTCCTGAATAAGAACGGTTTTACCAACGCCCGCACCACCGAACAGACCAATTTTACCACCCTTGGAATAGGGGGCCAGCAGGTCGATGACCTTGATGCCGGTCACCAGAATTTCCGAGCTTGTCGACTGTTCCGAGAAATCGGGGGCCGGCGCGTGGATCGAACGATGCTCAGAGGCTTTCACCGGGCCTTTTTCGTCTACGGGTTCGCCAACAACGTTCATGATGCGGCCAAGCGTTGCATCGCCCACCGGCACCTGAATTGTGGCACCGGTATCGGTAACCTTGCCGCCACGCACCAAACCTTCGGTCGCGGCCATCGCCACGGTGCGCACGGTATTTTCACCCAGATGCTGCGCAACCTCAAGAATGAGCTTTGTGCCGTTATTGTCGGTTTCAAGTGCGTTCAGAATTTCAGGCAGGGCGCCATCGAACTGAACGTCGACAACCGCGCCGATCACCTGCGTAATTTTTCCGACTGATTTCGCCATATCTATCTCCAGTCCGTTAAAGCGCTTCCGCGCCCGAAATAATTTCGATCAGCTCGTTGGTGATCGCCGCCTGGCGAGACCGGTTGAACTCGATCGTCAACTTGTCGATCATCTCGCCAGCATTGCGGGTTGCGTTGTCCATTGCGGTCATACGCGCGCCCTGCTCGCTGGCAGCATTTTCAAGCAAGCCTGTGAAAATCTGTGTCGCAATCGAGCGCGGCAGCAGATCGGCCAGAATGGCCTCTTCTTCAGGTTCATAGTCGTAAAGCGTGCCCGCTTCGCCCGTGTCTTCAAACTGCGCCGGAATCAGTTGCTGCGCGGTTGGCACCTGCGAAATAACCGAATTGAACTTGCTGAAGAACAGCGTTGCGACATCGAACTCACCCGCATCGAACCGGGCCAGAACGTCGCGCGCCACGTCTTGCGCATTGGCATAGCCCAGCTTTTTCACGGCTGAATTGTCGACATGCGCCACCAGCTTGTCGCCCATATCACGGCGTAGCTGTTCGCGGCCTTTCTTGCCGACTGTGAGGATTTTGACCGTTTTACCAGCCGCGACCAGCTTTTGGGCATGGGCGCGCGCCAGTTTGACGATCGAGCTGTTGAACCCGCCGCACAAGCCGCGTTCGGCCGTGGCCACGATCAGCAGATGCACCTTGTCGCTGCCCGTGCCCTGAAACAGGCGCGGGGCCGAGGCGGAGTTTGCCGCGCCACGCGCAAGATTCGACAGAACGGCGTTCATCCGGTCTGCATAGGGGCGCGCGGCTTCGGCGGCGTCCTGCGCACGGCGCAGTTTCGCAGCCGATACCATCTGCATCGCCTTGGTGATCTTCCGCGTTGATTTAACGCTGGCGATCCGGACTTTCAGGTCTTTGAGGTTGGCCATGCCAAACGCTCCTTTCCGTTACCGGGCTACGATCAGGCGAAACCTTTGGCGAAACCATCGATTGCCGCCTTGATGGCGTCTTCCAGCTCACCTTTGACCTTGCGGTCATTGTCGGTGATGTCTTTCAGAAGATCGGCATTGTTGGCGCGCAGATGCGACAGCAGACCTTTTTCAAAGCGGCTGACATCTTTCACAGCAACCTTGTCAAGGTAGCCTTTGGTGCCTGCATAGATCACGCAAACCTGCTCGGCATTGGTCAGCGGCGAATATTGCGGCTGCTTGAGCAATTCGGTCAGGCGCGCACCACGGGCCAGAAGGCGCTGGGTCGAGGCATCGAGGTCGGAGCCAAACTGCGCAAAGGCCGCCATCTCACGATACTGTGCCAGTTCGAGTTTGATCGAACCCGCAACCGATTTCATGGCATTCGTCTGGGCGCTTGAGCCCACGCGCGAAACCGACAGACCGGTGTTCACAGCCGGGCGGATGCCCTGGAAGAACAATTCGGTTTCCAGGAAGATCTGGCCATCGGTGATCGAGATCACGTTGGTCGGAATGAAGGCCGACACGTCGCCACCCTGGGTTTCGATGATCGGCAAGGCGGTCAGTGAACCATTGCCCATATCGTCGTTCAGCTTGGCCGAACGCTCCAGCAGGCGGGAATGGAGGTAGAAAACGTCGCCGGGATAGGCTTCGCGGCCGGGCGGGCGGCGCAGCAGCAGCGACATCTGGCGATAGGCCACGGCCTGTTTGGACAGGTCATCATAGATGATCAGCGCATGGCGGCCATTGTCGCGGAAGAACTCGGCCATTGTGGTGGCAGCATAAGGCGCAAGATACTGCATCGGTGCAGGCTCGGACGCGGTAGCCGCAACAACGATGGAATAGGCCATCGCGCCGCTTTCTTCGAGCTTTTTCACAAGCTGGGCAACAGTCGAACGCTTCTGGCCGATGGCAACATAAACGCAATACAGTTTTTTGTATTCGTCATCGCCAGCCGCATCGTTATACGACTTCTGGTTCAAAATCGCGTCGAGCGCCACGGCGGTTTTACCGGTCTGGCGGTCGCCGATGATAAGTTCGCGCTGGCCACGGCCAATCGGGATGAGCGAGTCGACCGATTTCAGGCCGGTCGCCATCGGCTCATGCACCGATTTACGCGGGATGATGCCGGGGGCTTTCACGTCGGCAACAGCGCGCGTGTCGGACTCGATCGGGCCTTTGCCATCGAGCGGGTTGCCAAGCGCGTCGACAACGCGGCCAAGCAGACCATTGCCGATGGGCACGTCCACAATCGCGTTGGTGCGCTTGACGGTGTCACCTTCCTTGATGTCACGGTCCGACCCGAAAATAACAACACCGACATTGTCGCTTTCAAGGTTCAGCGCCATTCCACGGATACCACCGGGGAATTCGACCATTTCACCGGCCTGCACATTGTCCAGTCCGTGGACACGGGCGATCCCGTCGCCGACCGAAAGCACACGGCCCACTTCAGCGACCTGCGCCTCGGAGCCGAAATTCTTGATCTGCTCTTTGAGGATCGCAGAGATTTCTGCAGCTTGGATACCCATTACCCGACCTCTTTCATTGCGTTTTGAAGTTGTGAGAGTTTCGATTTGATCGACGTATCAACCATTACCGAACCGACTTTTACGATTAAACCGCCAATCAGCGATGGATCGACGGTTTCATTCATGGTGATCTTCTTGCCCAGGCTTTCGGCCAGGGTTGCCGAGAGCGCCTTGCGCTGTTCGGCAGAAAGCTTGCTGGCGGCGGTCACATCGGCCGTTATCTCGCCGCGCGCTTCGGCGGCAAGGGCTTTGAAGGCGGCGATGGTTGCGCCAAGCTCGGGCAGGCGGCGGTTGGACGCCATAAGCGCCACGGTGGAAGACACCTCGGCCCCGAGTTCCATTTTTGTGCAAATTGCGGCCATAGCCGCCCCCTGCTGATCGCGCGGATAGATCGGCGATTGCGTCAAGTCGCGCAAATCGCTGCTTTCGGCCAGTGCGGCGGCAAGCGTATCGAGATCGGCCTCGACGGGCTTGAGCCTTTTGCTTTCGGCTGCGATTTCAAACAGCGCGGTTGCATAGCGACCGGCGGCTCCGGAGGTCAATGAAGCAGTGGCTGACACGGGCACCCCTTTGGTTAAACACGCCGCGAGAATCGCGACGCGACAGGATTGGGCCACCTGGGCAACCCAACTAAATCGGCGCCCTGATAGCAGAGCATTTCTTAGCAGGCAAGTGATCGGCGGATAATAGCCTGTGCTAAAAATCCACGATTTACAGGATATAACGCAAATGCGCGGCAAGTGCGACGCTTTGTTGCGCTAGGCGGGCGGAATATCTTCCCCTTTCGGGGTGGAGTTGCCGAATCTTTGCTCTTGCGTGGAAGCCCCGCGCGTGCGGTTGGGTGCGCGGTTGGTGGCGGGGCGTGGCCGCGCCAGCCCCTGCAGCACATCAAGCGGCGCGCGCACCGCATCGCGCAGCCCGCTGGGCGGGGCATAGACCTGCTTTGTTGCCTCGACCACCAGCGCGCCTGCCATGATGCGCAAACCCAGGCGGCGGCCGATGCGGCCAAACAGCCGCGCCGTGCGCAGCCAGAAGGCGCGATGGCTTGGCCACATATACAACGCCTTGGCGTGCCAGCCCGGCTGGAAGCGCCGCGCGCGCAACAAGGCTTCGAGCTGGCCCATCGAATAGGGGCGGCCATAGCCAAAGGGCGTGGTATCGCGCCGCGCCCAGAACCCGGCGCGGTTGGGCACGATGAACATGACCTTGCCGCCTGGGGCAAGCACGCGCCATATCTCATCGAGCAAGGCTTCGGGTGCTTCACAGGTTTCCAGCCCGTGGGCCACGATGATCCGGTCGACGGACCCGCCGGGCAGCGGCCATTGCGTTTCTTCCACAAGGGTTGACAGGTTGGCATCGCCCGGCGGCCAGCGCATCACCCCCTGGGCGGCGGGCATAAGCGACAGCACGCGCCGCGCAGTGCCAAGATGCGGGCGCAGCAGGGGGGCCGCAAAGCCAAAGCCGACAACCTGCATCTGGCGCGAATCCGGCCAGCGTTTGGCAATGGTTTCCTGCAGGTCGCGCTGCACCGCCCGCCCCAGCTTGGTGCGATAGTAAAAGGCGCGCAGGTCGACAACATCCAGGTGCATTGTATCTTGTCCAGTGTTGGGCCAGACTGAAAGCTGGCGTCACAGATTGCGGAGGATGGCAGAAATGTCAGCAGAAATCATCACCATTCCCTGCCTTTCGGACAATTACGCCTTTCTGCTGCATGATGGCGCCACAGGCCAGACCATGCTGGTGGATGTGCCCGAGGCGGCGCCAATTCTGGCCGAGGTCAAAGCCCGCGGCTGGCGGATCGACAAGGTGCTGCTGACCCATCACCACCCCGACCACGTGCAGGGGCTGGGTGAAATTCGCACTGCCTATTCCCCGCAAGTGGCAGGCTGTGCCGCCGACGCCCGGCGCCTGCCGCCGCTCGATATTGCCCTGGCCGAGGGCGATGAACTGGCGATTGGCGGGCTTGCGGGCCAAATTCTGGATGTGTCGGGCCACACGATCAACCATATCGCCTGGTATGTGCCGGACGCGCGCGCCGTCTTTACCGCCGACAGTCTTATGGCAATGGGCTGCGGGCGGGTGTTTGAAGGCACGATGGAGCAGATGCATGACAGCCTGCAAAAACTCGCAGCACTTCCACCCGAAACCCAGGTCTGTTCCGGCCATGAATATACAGCGGCCAATGCGCGGTTCGCACAATCCATCGACGGTGGAAACGCGGCGCTGGCCGCGCGGGTGGCCGAAATTGCCGCGCTTCGGGCGGCTGGAAAAGCCACCGTGCCCAGCCAATTATCGCTGGAACTGGCCACAAACCCGTTTTTGCGCGCGGCCGATGCCGGCATTCGCGCCGCGCTTGGCATGGAGACCGCCACAGATGCCGCTGTATTCGCCGCCATTCGCCGCAAAAAAGACATGTTTTGACATTGCTATCGGGGTGGGCGCATTGTTCTATTAACAGAACGTGAACGCCTGAGTCACGCTGACCCCTTGAACCTTGTCGCATGACAACCGAAGTTTAAGGAAAGCGCGCTAGGCTTGATGGCGCTGCACCGCATAGACGAGACAGGAGGCCTTTGATGCCGACATTTTCCAGCACGCTAGAAACCGCGATCCACGGCGCGCTCAGCCTTGCCAATGACCGCCGCCACGAATTGGCGACGCTTGAACATCTGCTGCTTTCGCTGACCGACGAGCCTGACGCGCTGCATGTGATGCAGGCCTGCGGGGTGAATGTTGAAAAGCTGCGCAAAGACCTGATCCGCTATCTCGACGAAGACCTGGATTCGCTGATCTCCGATATCGAGGGCAGCGAAGCCTCGCCCGGCACCGGCTTTCAGCGCGTCATCCAACGCGCCGCCATTCATGTGCAAACCTCCGGTCATTCCGAAGTGACCGGCGCCAATGTGCTGGTGGCGATCTTCAACGAGCGTGAAAGCCACGCCACTTATTTCCTGCAGGAACAGGATATGACCCGCTATGACGCGGTGAATTTCATCAGCCACGGCGTTGCCAAAAACCCCACATATTCCGAGCCGCGCAGCGTGAAGGGCGTGGAAGAGGTGCGCCAGGGCAGCACCGATGGCGGCCAGAAGGAAAAGGGCGAAAGCGCGCTGGCCAAATATTGTGTCGATCTGAACACCAAGGCCAAAAAGGGCGATGTCGACCCGCTGATCGGCCGTGTGGCAGAGGTGGACCGTTGTATCCAGATTCTCTGCCGCCGCCGCAAGAACAACCCGCTTCTGGTGGGCGACCCCGGGGTTGGCAAAACCGCCATTGCCGAAGGGCTTGCACGCAAGATCGTGCAGGGCGAGGTGCCGGAGGTTCTGGCCAGAACCACCATCTATTCGCTTGATATGGGCGCGCTTCTGGCCGGCACCCGCTATCGGGGTGACTTTGAAGAACGCCTGAAAGAGGTGGTGAAGGAGCTTGAAGCGCATCCTTCTGCCGTGCTGTTCATCGACGAAATCCACACCGTTATTGGTGCAGGTGCAACTTCGGGCGGGGCGATGGATGCCTCGAACCTGCTGAAACCGGCGTTGCAGGGCGGCAAGCTGAAATGCATGGGCTCCACCACTTTCACCGAGTTCCGCCAGCATTTTGACAAGGACCGCGCGCTGTCGCGCCGTTTCCAGAAGATTGACGTGAACGAGCCGAGCGTGCCGGATGCCATCAAAATCCTGATGGGTCTGAAACCCTATTTCGAAGAGCATCACAACATCCGCTACACCAATGACGCGATCAAGACCGCCGTTGAAATGTCGGCCCGCTACATTCACGACCGGAAATTGCCAGACAAGGCGATCGACGTGATCGACGAGGCGGGGGCGGCGCAAATGCTGGTCACCGAATCCAGGCGCCGCAAAACCATCGGCACCAAGGATATTGAAGCGGTTGTGGCCACCATTGCCCGCATTCCGCCGAAATCGGTTTCCAAAAGCGATGCCGAAAACCTGCGCGACCTCGAAAAAAGCCTCAAGCGCGTGGTGTTCGGGCAGGATACGGCGATCGAGGCGCTGGCCTCGGCCATCAAACTTGGCCGTGCGGGGTTGCGCGAACCTGAAAAACCCATCGGCAACTACCTGTTTGCCGGGCCGACAGGTGTGGGCAAAACCGAGGTTGCCAAGCAACTGGCCGATACTTTGGGCGTTGAGCTGCTACGCTTTGATATGTCGGAATATATGGAGAAACACGCCGTATCCCGGCTGATCGGCGCACCGCCGGGCTATGTTGGCTTTGATCAGGGCGGTTTGCTGACCGACCAGGTCGACCAGCACCCGCATTGCGTGCTGCTGCTCGACGAGATCGAAAAGGCCCATCCCGATGTGTTCAACATTCTGCTGCAGGTTATGGACCACGGCAAGATGACCGACCATAACGGCCGGCAGGTGGATTTCCGCAATGTCGTGCTGATCATGACCTCGAATGCCGGCGCGGCCGACCAGGCCAAATCCGCCATCGGCTTTGGGCGCGACCGGCGCGAGGGCGAGGACATGGCAGCAATTGAAAAGCTGTTCACGCCCGAATTCCGCAACCGGCTCGATGCGGTCATTTCCTTTGCACCACTGCCGCGCGCTGTTATCCTGAAGGTGGTCGACAAGTTTGTCATGCAGCTTGAGAACCAGTTGATGGACCGCAATGTGCATCTGGACCTTACCCCCGAAGCCGCTGAATGGCTGGCCGAAAAGGGCTTTGATGACAAGATGGGCGCACGGCCCTTGGCGCGGGTCATTCAGGAACATGTCAAAAAGCCGATGGCCGAAGAGCTGTTGTTTGGCAAGCTGATCAAGGGCGGCGTCGTGCGGATTGTCGTGAAAGACGGCGCGCTTGCGCTGGAATATGCGGACCTGGCCGCCAAGCAGATCACCGGGCGCAAAACCCCGCTTCTGGCCGCCGATTAGCACGAAGCCGCATCGCTGCGATTGCCGGGCTTCGCCCGGCGGTGGCGGCGCGGCCGATGTAGCGCCCTGTGCAACCCCGCTCCCGCGCCGCCGTGCAACATTGCGCCTTTGGTGAGGGCGCTGAGCGGGGCGCTGTTGCGACGTTGCCACGCATCCAGCACTCACGACCCGCGGCCGGCGCAGCCTCTCGGCGCGCGCAATGCTGCGGGCCGCGGCCACCGACATGCTGCGCGCGCCGCCGCAATTTCTAGCGTTCGGTAAATTTCAGCTCGATCCGGCGGTTCCGTGCCAGGGCTTCGGGGCTGTCGCCAAGGTCAATGGGCTGGAATTCGCCAAAGCCCGTGGCGGCAAGCCGCTCTGCCGGGATCCCTTCATGCTCGACCAAAAACAGCACAACGGAAAGCGCGCGCGCCTGGCTCAACTCCCAGTTATTGCGATACCGCCCTCCGGGAGCGACAGGGCGTGCATCGGTATGGCCGTCAACCCGCAACACCCAATCAATTTCCGGGGGAATTTCGGCGGAAACCTCGCGCACGATCGCCGCAACCTTGGCAATCTCGGCGCGGCCTTCGGCACCCAGATCGGCGGATCCGGCGGCGAACAGCACCTCGGAGGGGAAGACAAACCGATCGCCTGAAATGACAACATCCTCACGGTCGCCCAGAATTTCGCGCACACGGCCAAAAAATTCCGAGCGGTAGTTGCGCAACTGGTCAGCCTCGGCTTCCAGCAGCAGGCGCGCCTGTTCTTCGGCATCGGCACGGGCGGCTTCGGCACTGGCACGCGCCGATTGTTCCGAGGCGACCTGCGCCAGCGCGGCATTCAGCTCTGATCCAAGCGTTTCCAGCCGCACCTGCGCTTCGGCATCGCGCGCTGCAGAGGCGTCGAGCAAGCCTTGCAGCGCGTTCAACTCGCTGCGCAGCGCGGCGGTCTGCTGGTTGAGCAATTCCAGTTCGCTGGCAGCTTCCTCAGCCTCGCGGTTGCGCTGGCTGATGATGGCGCGCGCCTCTTCCAGCGCAACATCGCGGGCGCGCAGCTCGGCCGTTGCATCGCCACGCAGCGCGGCCAGTTCATCGGCGGCAGCGCGGGCGGCGGCCAGTTCGAGCAGGGCTTCCTCGGCGCGGCGGCGCTGCTCTTCCAGCGCCAGGGTCATGGCCGTCAACTCGCTGTTGGCATCGGCGAGCCGGGCGCGCAACGCTTCCGCTGCGGCGGCCTCGGCAAGCTGGGCCTGTTCGGCTTCGGTCAGCGCCGCTGCGCGCTCGGCAAGCGCAAGTTCGGCAGCCGCAATGGCGTTGTTCTTGGTCGACAGCAGCTCGGCCAGTCTTTCGGCATCGGCTTCGGATTGCGCCTGCGCATCAAGTGCTGCAGCGCGCGCCGCTTCGGTTTCGGCCAGTGCGGCGGCCACATCGTCGCGTTCGCGCATTGCATCGGCAAGCTCGGCCAACACCGCCACGCGGGCCAGTTCGGCAGCACTCAGCCGCTCATCCAGCAGGCGCTGCGCCTCGGCATTGGCGATAAGCTCGGCGGTGGCGGCATCCAGACGGTCACGCAAGTCGCGCGCCTGCGCGGTAACATCGCCCTGAGCCGATTCGAGGCTGGCAACACGCGCCGCGGCCTCGCGCCGAGCGGCTTCGGCCAACAGCAGCGCCTGTGCATTTGTGGCCACCTGATCCTGCAACGAGGCGATGGTATCGGCCCGCGCCGCTGATTCGGCGCGCAATCCGGCAACCATTTGCTCCAGGGCTTCGGCGCGGGCTGCGGCAAGCCGCGCCTCCTGTTCCTGGGCTGAAATTTCGCTTCGCGCCTGGGCAAGCGCAATTTCAGCCGCTTCGCGGGCGGATATTTCTACCGTCTGCGCCTCTTGCAGCGCCGCCAGCGTGGCCCGGCTTTCATCCAGTGTTGCGCTGGTCTCGGCAAGCGTGTCTTGCGTGTCGGCAAGTTCGGATTGCGCCATGATGAGCCGCGTATCCAGATCATCGCGCTGCGCCAGCAGGCTGGCGACCTGCTCTTCAAAGCTGGTGATCTGCGCGCGCGCCGCCGCCTGCGCATCAAGCAAGGCCGCACGTTCGCGCGTGAGGCTGGCGATGACCGCGCTTTGGCTATCGGCATTGCGCGCGGCATCGGCAAGCCGCGCGTCAAGCGCGCCGATCTCGGTGTTCAGCGCGCGGTTGCGCGCCTCTTGCAGGCCAAGCGCCGAGGCCAGCCCGGCAACCTGCGCGGTCAGCTCGTCAAGCTCGCTGGCCTGCCCGGTAATGGTTTCGCGCAAGGTGAACTGCACGATCATGAAAATCGACAGCACGAAGAACAGCACCAGAATCAGCGCGGTCATCGCATCGACGAAACCGGGCCAGATATTGGCCTCAGAGCGTGAGAATCCGCGCCGCGACAAGGCCATCGGCTAGTCCTTGCCCCTGGGGTTCTGGCCCTGTGCATGTGCCAGGGCGACCACGCTTTGCGCAATCTGCGCAAGGTCCGAGCGCAGTTCGGCAATTGCATCCTGCCGCCCGGCCGACATTTCTTCGAGAATGCGCAAAAGCTGCACATCTATATTGCGCAGCCGCGCGCGCGCTTCGCTGTCCAGCAGGCCGGCTTCTTCTTCGCGACTGCGCAGCACCTTGGCAACTTCGGCCTGCGAGGCGGCAATCCGCTCCAGCACGGCCATTGCGCTGCCCCCAATGCCACCCCCGCTGCCGCCCTTTTGCACCGCATGGGTCATATCCGAAATGCCTTCGGCAAGGCGGGCCAGGCTTGCATCGGTCTTCTGACGGGCCTCTTCGCCGCGCAGCACGACATCTTTCAGGGTTTCAAGCTGTAGCCCGGTTTGCTCGGCCAGGCCATGCAGGCCCGATGTATCACCGCCACCATCGCCATCGCCCGAAAACAGGCTGATACGCGTGATGGAGGACAGCCATTCTTCCAGCTCCATGTAAAAGCGGTTCTGGCCGTGGCCGGCGAAGAGTTCCAGCAGCCCCACCACCAGCGAACCGGTCAGCCCCAGCAGCGAGCTGGAAAAGGCGGTGCCCATGCCGCCAAGCTGTTCTTCAAGCCCGGTCATCAGGCGGCCAAAGGAGTCCATCGCCGACTGGCCCTCTTGCGGGGCAAGGCTGCGAATGGTGTCGACAACGGCCGGCACCGTGGTGGCCAGGCCAAAGAACGTGCCCAGAAGGCCAAGGAAAATCAGCAGGTTGATGATATAGCGCGTGATGTCGCGCGCCTCATCCAGCCGGGTGGCCACCGAATCAAGGATCGAGCGGGTCGACGTTGAGGTCAGCGAGCGGCGCGCGCGTGTATCGCGCAACATGGCCGCAAGCGGGGCCAGCAGCCGCGGCGAGGCCACAAATTCGTTGCCGGGCCGGTCGAGCGCGAAACCCTCGATCCATTGCACCGAAAGCGTGAGCGTCCACATCTGCCAGAAACAGGCGAAAAGCCCGATCACAAAGACCGCAAGGATAAACCCGTTCAGATAGGGCGAGGCCAGGATGATCGGCTCGACAAACGGGTAAGAGACATAGGCACCGCCACCAACCAGCCCCAGAATGACAAACATGGTCAGCGTTTGGCGTGTCGGCTGGCTGAAATGCGGCTCTTTGGCCGTGTCTAAAAGCATAATTACCCCTTCATACATTAGCTGATCGGCACAAAACGCCACTGCACCGATGCCAACCTTCGCAAACTACTGCCCAATATCGCTTGCGTCAAAGCACAACTGGGCTAATTTACATTCAGGTATTTGTTAATCGCTCTGCAAAGGAAGAAGATTATGCTCAGCACCATCGGACCAGCCGCCATTGCGATCGTCGTCTTCGCACTGATCATGATTTTCATGATGGTGAAAACCATCCCGCAGGGCGAAGAATGGACTGTTGAGCGATTTGGCCGTTACACACGCACGCTCAAGCCCGGTATCGGCTTTCTGATCCCGATCATCGACAAGCTTGGCGCGAAAATTTCCATGATGGAAACCGTGCTGGATATTCCCAGCCAAGAGGTGATTACCCGCGATAACGCAATGGTCGTGGCCGATGCGGTGGCCTTTTATCAAATCGTCGATGCCGCCCGCGCCGCTTACGAGGTGCGCGACCTCGAGCGCGCCCTGTCCAACCTCAGCCAGACCAATATCCGTTCCGTCGTCGGCTCGATGGACCTCGATGAAAGCCTGTCGAATCGCGATGTCATCAACCACAAGCTGCTTTCGGTGATCGACGAAGCCTCCAACAGCTGGGGGGTCAAGGTGACGCGAATCGAGATCAAGGATCTTGCGCCACCCGCCGATATCAACGAGGCAATGGCCCGGCAAATGAAGGCAGAGCGTGAAAAACGCGCCGCCATCTTGCAGGCCGAAGGCATGAAACAGGCCGCCGTTCTGAAGGCCGAGGGTGAGCGCGAGGCGCAGATCCGCGAGGCCGAGGGCCGCCGCGAGGCCGCCTTCCTGGATGCCGAGGCCCGCGAACGCGCCGCCGAAGCCGAGGCGAAGGCCACGAAAATGGTGTCCGAGGCAATTGCCGCCGGTGACATTCAGGCGATCAATTACTTCATCGCACAGAAATACACCGAGGCGCTGCAGGGCATTGCCAGCTCGCCCAACACCAAGACCGTGATGATCCCGCTCGAAGCGTCCGGCCTGCTCGGCTCTATCGCGGGCATTGGCGACATTGCCAAGGCGACCTTTGGCAAGGATGGCAAATAATGTCCGGTTCGGCCTTTTTTGCGGAAATTGCGGCGATACCGCCGTGGTATTGGTTCGCCTTTGGTGTGTTGCTGCTGGCCGCCGAAATTCTGGCACCCGCCTTCATCCTGATCTGGCCCGGCTTTGCGGCAATGATTGTGGCGCTGGTCGTCTGGCTTGTGCCCGGCCTGTCGGGCGAGGTGATAACCATAGGCTTTGCGCTGCTGGCCCTTGCGCTGACCTTTGCAGGCCGCGCCATGTTCAACCGCACCAGCGACGATGTGCCCACCACCGGGTTGAACGCCCGCACCGGCGGGCTGGTGGGCCGCCGGGCCAAGGTGATCAGCTTCAATCAGGGCGAGGGGCATGTCGAGGTTGGCGGCGTGCAATGGCCGGCGGCCTGGCCCGAAGGTGCCACGGCCGAGGTCGGTGACATGGTCAAGATCAAGGCGGTCGATGGTGTGCGGCTGGTGATCGAGGCCTGACCCCAGCCGCCGTTGCTTCACCAAAGCCCGTTTGGCGCGCCGGGGCGGGGCGCCCGGGGCCAATTGCGCTTGCGCGCATCCGGCGCATTCGACTGGCTGTGCGCCGTTATACGGTAACATATTGATGTGAACGCAACTCTTGCGCCTAGAAACACTTGCACCCATTGCAGAATAGTATGATAGTGGCGTTGATTTCGGGGTTAATTAACGGGACGCGCACGTGAAACTTTTACCTGCTGTGCTTATCGCACTGACTATCTCCACCGCAAGTTATGCCCAACAGTCCGACATTTGTTCGTCGCACACTGTTGTGCGTGGTGAAACGCTGCGAATAATTGCAGAACGCTATCTGGGAACGCGCGATCAGTCGCCGATCATCTACCGTGCCAACCGTGCGGTTGTTGGCGGTGATCCGAACCTGATAACAATTGGCATGGTTCTGAACATTCCCTGTGCGCCAGGGCAAACGGGCGGGCAAACCGTGGTTGCAGGCGCCGCCCCCGCAGCCGCTGCCGCCCCCGCCGCTTTGGCACCCGCGCCGGCCGCGCCAGCGCCAGCCGCCACGGCATCCGCCGGGGCGACGCGCTCGCTTGGCGCGCCCGCAGCCAGTGCGCAAACGGCCGAATTCAACGGCGGGCTGATTGCCCTGCTGTCGGAAGCGCCCTTTACCGGGGCCGATCTGCCCAATGGTGGTGCCATGCCAACCATTATGGCCCAGGCGCTGATGCGCGCGGGCGAAGGGATGCCCGCGGTCAGCCTGTCAACGCTTGGCAGTGCGCAATCGCTTGAAGCCATGTATCAGGATGCACGGCTCGAAGTCGGCTTTCCGGTGATCCGCCCCAATTGTTTTTCGGGCAATCTAAGCGGCGTTTCGCGCAATCTGTGCAACGATTTCTACTTCTCCGCACCAATGTTCGAAGTGGTCACGACCCTGTTTTCGCGCAAAGCCGATGATCTGGAAATTTCCACGGCCGAAGAGCTTGCCGGCAAGGTTGTCTGCATCCCCGACTTCTATCCGTTCGAAGAGCTTCAGGATCTGGGCCTTGCGCTCGATTCCACCACGATGACCGAACCGGGCTCGATTTCCGCCTGTTTCGACCAGCTCTGGTCGGGCGAAGCCGATCTGGTCTATGCCGATTTCCTGTCGGTCGACAATGCGATCGGCAATATCGATCTGCGCGGCGATGTGGCCGTTATCAGCCGCTTCACCTGGACCAAAACCGTTCATGCCGTTTCGCATAACGGCAATGCCCAGGGCGTGAAAATGCTCAGCATGTTGAATGAAGGCTTCGCAAATATGGTGTCCAGCGGCGAATGGCGCGCCATGATGAGAGACTTGCTATCCTGATCCGGGGTAGCCGCGCGCTGGCCAGGGGCGCTCGGGTTTTCGACCCTCCCCTTACGTCCGGCCCGAAAACGAATAATGAGCGCAGACGCGTGATGTCTGCCGGTGTTTGAAAAAGACCCTACGGGAGGGGATTAATGCTAAAACGCATCGTCACTATGTCGCTACTTGTCGCGGCAGGAACATTTGGCACGGCGCAGGCGCAAACGCCCTGTGACAACTATACAATTCGCGCAGGCGACTCGTTGCAATCCATCGCGCGGCGCGCCTTTGACAATCCGGCATTGTTTCAGCTCGTTTATCTGGCCAACCGCGATGTGATTGGCGCCAACCCGAACCTGATCACGGTTGGAACCGTCATTCAAATGCCATGCGAAGACGGCACGAACCCCGGCGCGAACACCTCCGCGGGCAGCTTTGCCAGCACGGTCGACGCCAGCACCGTCAGCGCAGGCGCCGTGCCACCGCTCAGCGAGCCGGTCGCGCCTCCCACCGGCGGTATGACCCCGTTCGTCGCCCCGATCACCTTTGTGACCGGCGCTGACTATGCGCCTTTCACCGGCCCCGAATTGCCCGAAGGCGGCATGTATACCGAACTTGTGATGCGCGCGCTTGAAATTGCCGATCCGAACCGCGAAGCGCGTGTCGATTTCGTCAAGGACTGGGGCTCACACCTGGCAACGCTTCTACCCAATGGCGCCTATGATATGGGCTTCCCCTGGTATCTGCCCGATTGCACCAATCTTGAACCCCTGAACCAGTCTGACCGCGAGCGTTGCACGAAATTCGACCATTCAGACCCGTTCTACGAGGTTGTGATCTCGATGTTCGTTCTGGCCGACGGCCCCTATGCCCGCGCCCAGAAGCCCGAAGATATTTACGGCACAACCATCTGCCGCCCGGAAGGCTATTTCCAGTTTGACCTTGCCCAGGCCGGGTTGATCGAAAATGCCACGCTGGTATCACCCGCAACCCCGCAGGAATGTCTGCGGATGCTGGCCTCTGGCGAGGTCGATGTTTACACCATCAACCAGTTGACCGGCGAAGAAACCATCGGCGCGCTGGGGCTGGAAGCCCAGGTTGCCGAAGTGCCCGGCCTTCAGTCGATTCAAACCCTGCATGTGCTGACACCGAAAACCAATCCGATGGGCCGCAGCCAGATCGCCCTGCTCAATGCAGGTCTGCGCGCAATGGTTGAATCGGGCGAATGGTTCCTGATCGTCAGCCGCCAGCTTTCGGCGCAGTAACCTGACCGAAATGCCAAAAGAACCCCGCTTCGGCGGGGTTTTTTATGCGCTGCGGGCCTGAACCATTCGCGCCAGCTCAAACAGATCAGGCGCGTCAATATCCAGCCCGCGCAGGCTGTTCACCGTATTCTCCAGATAGTCCCGGTTCGGCCCGGCGGAGCCTTCGGCGCGCGCGATTATTTCGGCTTGCGCCTCAAGCGGCAAATCGCCGGCATATTGCGCATGATCGCGGGCAACAACAAAGGTTGTCGCATCGACTGCGCGGCCATCCTGCAAGGTCAGGTGGCAGGTCTGCTCGTAATAGGCATAGGAAATCAACTCGCGGTCGCGCAAATAGGCCAGAACGGCATCGCCGGTTCCGGGCGCCGCCCGCAGCGCCATACCGGTGCAACTTTGCCCCGCGCATACATCCAGCGCCAGCACCAGCCCCGGCCGCTCATGGGTGCCACGATAATGCACCGAGCGCATGTAAAACCCGCGACGGAACCCTTCGGCACGCGCAAGACAGGCCTCGGCAACCTCAAAACCGGGGTTCCAGATCAGGCTGCCATAGGCAAATACTCAAAACTCGTCCGCCATCCTGCCTCCGTTGCGTTGACCCTGTTGCTGCGCGTCGCTTTGGTATAGTCAGACGGGGCAAACAGTAAAACAGGCAATCATGCGCAAACTTCTCTTTTTGGTCATCCTTGCCGCCTCGCTTTGGGGCGGCTATTGGTTTATCGGCGCATCGGCCAAGAATATCGCGCTGACCGAATGGTTCAAAACCCAGACCGCGCGCGGCTGGACAGCCCAATACGACACGCTGAACGTGCGCGGCTTTCCCAACCGCTTTGATACGACAATCACCGATTACCTGCTCGAAAACCCCTTTGCCCGCTGGGGTCTGCAAGGCGATGCGCTCAAAATTGCCGCGCTCTCCTACAAACCCAACCATGTGATCATTTCCTTTCAGGGCGAACAAACCCTGTCGACCCCGCAACTGGTTGCACGGCTGAACGCGCGCACGCTGCGCGCCTCGGTGGTCGTGGAACCCTCCGTCGACCTTTCGCTCGAACGTGTCCGGCTCGAAGCCGCGAATATGGAAATCCAGGGCGGCACAGGCTGGGAGGCCGCGTTTGACTTTGCCTACCTGGCCTTTGAAAAAGTCACCGACAGCCCGCTGGACTATCGTTTCGGCCTGTCGCTGAGCGCCTTCAACCCCGGAATCCGCTGGCAGGGCACCCCACCCGATTTGCCGCGTCTCATCCAGTCCATCGCCATTGACAGCACCACCACCTATGATGCGCCCTGGGACAGGCTCAGCTTTGAAACCCGCCCCCCGCGCGCGCGCCATATCAGCCTGCAAAGCTTCGCGCTTCAATGGGGCGAGCTTGGGCTCACCGCCCAGGGCGAAGTCGATGTGCTGGCCGATGGCACGCTTGACGGCGAAATCTCACTGCGCATCGAAAACGTGCGCCTGGCGATTGCGGCGCTACGCGCCGCCGGGGTGCTGGAGCCCAACCTCGCAGGTGGCACCATCGCCGCGCTGACACAGCTGGCCGCGCGCGGCAATACGCTGACCCTGCCGCTGCGCTTTAACAATCGCCGCACCCGGCTCGGCCCAATCAATCTTGGCCCCGCCCCGCAGATAAACCGCCGCTGACCCCATCTTTTGCTTGGAAATATCCCACGGGGGTCTGGGGGTGTGAAACCCCCAGCCTTAGGCATGGGTCTGGGGGTGTGAAACCCCCAGCCTTGGGCGTGGGTCTGGGGGTGTGAACCCCCCCCGCTAGCGCTCGCAAGGCGCAAAAACTGCTAGCGGCAATAACTGCCCGACCGGTATTCAGCCGTATCAAAATGGAAATGGTTATAGTGGAACCGGTCTGAGTCCGGCCCCAGAACGGTGCCGAATGTGCCACAGGCGCTGCTGTGCAAACGCTCCAGCGCATCGCCCGCCGCGCCTTGTTTCCAGTCGCTTTCCACCACCAGCGTTTCGCCATTGCTCAGCCGGAATTCGCCAATATCTATCGCATTGCCCAAGGCATGTTCCGATATCCGCGCGCCGGGCTGCGAGTTGCGCGGCCGGCAGGCATATGAGGCAAAAACACGCATACTTGCCAGCCGCGCATTCATGCTGCGCAGCGCGGCGCGCGCATCCGCCTCCACCCAATCGGCCAGCACCTTGGCCGAGCGGCAGTTCAGCGTGGCGCCAGGGTCAAGCGTTACACCGGCAATTTCGCGAATGCGCACCGCATTGCCAATGCCACAAATGCCGCTCCCCTCGACCACGCCAACGCGCTCGCCATAAATCCGATTGTCATTGCACAGCCGCACCAGCCCGGGCGATGGCGTATAGGACGAGCGGCCGATACAGGCCGCCAGCCCAATCATCATCGTCAGCCACAAGACCATCCGCATCCGCCGCTCCTTTGCCACAGCCTAGCGCAAATCGCCGCCCCGGTCAGCCTTGCACGGTGGCTTGCGCGATTTTCCGCGCGGCTCAGGGTTTGACGCGGCCGAAATCCGGGGCGGCGCTGTCCTGGCCTGCATCGATGATACCACGGCGAATCGCACGCGTGCGGGTAAAATAGTCATGCAGCATATCGCCATCTCCGGTGCGGATGGCGCGTTGCAGCGCAAACAGCTCCTCGGTGAAGCGACCGAGAATTTCCAGCGTCGCGGCCTTGTTGTGCAGGAACACATCGCGCCACATGGTTGGGTCCGATGAGGCGATGCGCGTAAAATCCCGAAACCCGCCGGCGGAGTAGTTGATGACTTCAGATTCCGTGACCCGCTTCAGATCATCCGCGACACCCACCATCGTATAGGCAATCAGATGCGGCGCGTGGCTGGTGACAGCAACAACCAGATCATGATGCGCAGCATCCATCGTATCTACCCTGGCACCCAGCGCCCTCCAGTAATCGATGAGCCGCTGAACAGCCTCCGGGTCGCTTCCTTCATCCGGGGTCATCAGGCACCAGCGGTTGTCAAACAGGCTGGCAAAGCCGGAATCCGGCCCCGAATGCTCGGTTCCGGCGAGCGGATGCGCGGGCACGAAATGCACGTTGTCTGGCAGATGCGGGGCAATCGCCTCCATCACCTCGGCCTTGACCGAGCCGACATCGGACACGGTTGCGCCCGAAGCCAGATGCGGGGCAATTTCGGCGGCGAGCGCCCCCATAACCCCAACGGGCACACACAGGATAACCAGATCCGCCCCGACAACCGCTTCCGCGGCGCTTTCAAAGCATTCATCAACCAGCCCGCGCTCCAGCGCCCTGGCGCGGGTTGCGGCTGAACGGGCATAGCCTGAAATGCGCGCAGTCATCCCCGCGCGGCGCATTGCAAGCCCGATCGAGCCTGCAATCAGCCCCAGCCCGATCAGTGCTACATGCTTGTATTCAGCCATCGGCCCCGCCTTTCATGAAATCCGTCAGGCAGGACAATACGGCCTGGCAGGCCAGATCATCGCCAATTGTGATCCGCAAACATTGCGGCAGTTTGTAATTCGCCACATAGCGCACGATCAGCCCGCGCGCCTGCAGGGCGGCATCGGCGGCCTGTGCAACCGCGGCGCTGTCAAACCGTGCCAGAATGAAATTCGCATGGCTCTGGTCCGACGGAATGCCAATCGCGGCCAATTCACCCGCCAGCCAGTCGCGCAACCGCGCGTTTTCCGCGCGGCACGCATCCACATATTCCCGATCAGCCACCGCCGCCTCGGCCACCGCCAACTGGCTGGCCGACAGGTTGAACGGCCCACGAATGCGGTTCAGCACGTCTATCACATGTTGCGGCCCATAGCCCCAGCCGATGCGCAGCCCACCCAGCCCGTAGATTTTGGAGAATGTCCGCGTCATCACCACATTGTTGCGCGCCGTCGCAAGCCCGGCATGGCCGTCGAAACCCGGCACAAATTCGGCATAGGCGCCATCCAGCACCAGCAGCGCCTGTGGCGGCAGCCCCTCGGCCAGGCGCGCCACTTCAGAAGCCGAAATCATCGTGCCGGTCGGGTTGTTGGGGTTGGCGATGAACACCAGTTTCGTGGCGTCCGTGCAGCCAGCCAGCAGCGCATCAACATCGGTGTGGCGGTCGCGCTCGGCCACTTCAACCGGGGTTGCCCCGGCCGCCAGCGCCGCAATGCGATACATGGCAAAACCATGCTCGGTGAACAGAACCTCGTCACCCGGCCCGGCATAGCATTGGCACAAAAAGTGGATGATCTCGTCCGAGCCGACACCGCAGATAATGCGCGACGCCGCCAAGCCATGCACCGCACCAATCGCGCCGCGCAGCCCCGCATGGTCGGTTTCGGGGTAAACACCCAGCCCTTCAACCGCCGCCGCATAAGCGGCGCGCGCAGCCGGCCCCGGCCCGTGCGGGTTTTCATTGGCCGAAAGCTTGGTTACGCGGTTCTGCGCGCCATCCACCCGCGCCTTGCCGCTGACATAAAGGCTGATATCCAATATGCCGGGCTGCGGGGTAATCGTGGGATGCGCGCTCATTTCTTCACTGCTTTCTGGCTGCAAATACCGGTTTTCTTTAGCGGGTGCTTCGCGCCTAGGCCAGCCTAATAAAAGCTTTGCGGGTCAATGTCGATTGTCAGGCGGATATTGGCGGGCAGGCGCAGCCCGTCGGTCCAGCGGCGCAGCGCCTCCTGGATTGGCGCGCCTTTCGGGGTTTTGATGAGCATTCGCACGCGGTGGCGGCCGCGAATGCGCGCAACAGGTGCCGCCGCCGGGCCAAAAAGCTGCGAGTCGATCTTTGCCCGCCCCGCCCAAGCCTGCGCCATCTCGCGCGCCAGCGCATAGACCGCGCCTTCATCCGGGCCAGACAGCACAATCCCCGCCATGCGCCCATAGGGGGGGGCGCCGGCACGCGCCCGGCTTGCGGCCTCTGCCGCCCAAAACGCCTCCTCATCCCCCGCGATAATCGCCTTGATCAGCGGGTGGTCGGGCTGGTGGCTTTGGATCAGCGCCTGCCCCGGCTTGTCGGCCCGCCCGGCGCGGCCCGCCACCTGCCTGATAAGCTGAAAGCTCTTCTCGGCGGCGCGAAGGTCTCCCCCCTCCAGCCCTAGATCGGCATCGATCACCCCGACAAGCGTGAGCAGCGGAAAGTTATGGCCCTTGGCCACCATCTGCGTGCCGATGATGATATCGGCCCCACC